>NZ_JADOVE010000017.1:0-111118 GCF_015752225.1 Polaromonas sp. CG_9.11 | reverse complement strand
CGCGTTTCTTTCGACTGGCTGGTCTGAAGGACGCATGCTATATGCCCTTGGCCCACCCGTTTCCTTAACGATGCAGTTTGTTCTTGAATCCGCGATGTGAAATAGGGTCGCTGAGGTCGCTAGGTTGGCGCTTCAGCCTTGCAGCAGGCAATGCCGCGCGGCCTGCTTGATGGCCTGCGTCAGGCGCTCGGCGGCCAGCGGCTCGCGCGCCCAGTGCTGCCAGTACAGCACCACGTCGACCGGATGGCCTGGCAGGACTTCGTGCAGCGGCGCCCGCCCGGCGCGTGCCCGCAGCAGCAGGTCGGGCACCATGCCCCAGCCCATTCCCAGTTCCAGCGCCAGCTCGAAAGCATCGACCGCCGGCACGAAGTGGCGCGGATACAGCGCACCCTGCAAATTGAAATGCTGCGCCAGCCAGGCATCCTGCAGCGCATCCTTGCGGTTGAAGATCACCGCCGGACTGCGCAGCATGCGGTGCGGCAGCGCGCTGCCCCATTCGCCCACCAGCGCTGGCGCGGCCACGCAACGGTAGCGCATGATGCCCAGCGGCTCGGCCACGCAGCCGCGCATGGCGTGTGCCAGCGTGGTGACGCAGCCGGTCACGTCGCCGCTTTTCAGCGCGCCATGGGTGTGGTCCTGGTCGTCGACCACCACGTCGAGCAGCAGGCGGTGCTGTTGCAGCGCCGGCGCCACGCCCGGCAAGAACCAGCTGGCCAGCGAGTCGGCGTTCACCGCCACGCTCAGGCTCTGCAGGGGCGCCGCCGCGCCCGCATCGGCGCCCGGCAGGCCGGCGATCAGGTCGGCCTCCATCAGGCGCAATTGCCGCACATGCCCGACCAGCGCCTGGCCGGCCGGCGTGGCACGGACCTGCTTGCCGCGCACCAGCAGCCGCTGGCCGAGCGCGGCTTCGAGCGACTTGATGCGCAGTGACACCGCCGCCAGCGTCAGGCTCAGCGCCTTGGCGGCCGCGCCAAAACTGCCGCCTTCAATCACGGCGGCGAGGGCTTCGAGTTGCCGGACATCGAGCATGTGCTGACTTTAGTTTTTATTGAGTAAAGCCAATTTTAGTTAAATCCATTTAATTGACGGGCCGGATTGGCGACACTGGCCAGGCGCCTGCACCGTCGGCGTTCCCGCAACCCACCCCTGGCCTTGTCTCACCATGAATATCCTGACCGCCCCGGCTTTCTTCGCTGGCCTGGCCTTGAGCCTGTCGCTGATCATGGCCATTGGCCCGCAAAACGCCCATGTCATGCGCATGGGGCTGCGGCGCGAGCACCTGTGGCTGACCGTGGCGATCTGCGTCGTGACCGATGTGGCGCTGATTGCCGTTGGCGTCGGCGGGCTGGCGCAACTCGGCGGCTTGCCCGCCAAGGTGCTGGGCGCACTGACGGGCGCCGGCGCCGTGCTGCTGTTCCTGTACGGCGCGCAGGCCATGCAGCGCTTTGTGCGGCCTGCGGCGCCAGCCGTGCCGGGCGCAAGGCAAGACGCCGGGCCAGGCATGTCGCGCCGCCGCGCTGTGGGCCTGGCCGTCGCCATGTCCTGGCTCAATCCGCATGCCTGGCTGGACACCGCCGTGCTGATGGGCACTGCCTCGCTGGCCTATGCCCGGCCTGACAACGCCGTGTTCGGCCTGGGCGCTGCGGCAGGCTCACTGCTGTGGTTCGTGGCCCTGGGCGTGGCCATGTGGAGCCTGGGCCGCCGGCTGACCGCGCCGTGGATCTGGCGCGCACTCGATGGACTGGTGGCGCTGATGATGTGGGGCACCGCGCTGTGGCTGCTGGCCGGGCTGGTTTAGGGTTTTTCCGGAGCTGCTATTAAAAAAATAGCTGCTTATGCAGTGCAGGCAGGCGCCTAGGCCTTTTTTGATGCATACGTTTGATTCCCGGCGCGTCCCTTTGCCTCACTGCCGCCAGAATTCCGGCTGGCTGTAGTGGTGCTTCAGGAAATCGATCCACAGCCGCACCCGCAGCGGCAGGTGCTTGCGCTGCGGAAACACGGCGTAAATGCCGTTGGCCGGCGCGGCAAAGTCTTCCAGCACCGCCACCAGCCGGCCGGCCGCAATTTCAGACTCGACCTCCCAGGTGCTGCGCCAGGCAATGCCGTAGCCGGCCAGGCACCAGTCGTGCAGCACCTGGCCGTCCGAGCAGTCGAGCGGGCCGCCGGGCTTGAGGTGAATGATCTCGGTGTCACCGCCAGGCTGCGCGTTCGCGGGCATGCCTTCACTTTGCTGCCCCAGGGCGCTGCGCGGAACGCGAAACGCCCAGCCGCGCGTCTGCGAGGCGTCGCTCGACAGCGTGAGGCAGTCGAACCGGGACAGTTCATTGGGATGCTGCGGCATGCCGTGCTGCTTCAAATAGCGCGGCGTGGCCACGCACAGCCGCCGGTTGTCAGCCAGCCGCACGCTCACCAGCGACGAGTCGGGCATGTCGCCAACGCGCACCGCGCAGTCAAAGCCCTCGCCGGCCACGTCCACCACCCGGTCGCTCAGGTTCAGCGTGATGGTCACGTCGGCATGCTGCGCGCGAAACCGGGCCACCAGCGGCGCCACATGGCGCCGGCCAAAGCCGGCCGGCGCGGTGATGCGCAGGTGGCCGCTGGCCTTGACGCCGCCGGCCGACACGCTGGCCTCGGCGTTCGCCAGGTCGGCCAGCAGGCGCTGGCAGTCCTCTAAAAACGCGCTGCCCTCGTGCGTCAGCGTGATGCGCCGCGTGGTGCGCACCAAGAGCTTGACGCCCAGGCGCTCTTCCAGCGCATCGAGCCGCCGGCCCATGATGGCCGGCGCCACGCCTTCGGCCAGCGCCGCCGCCGTGAGGCTGCCGCGCGCAACCACGGAAACAAAGGATTCGAGCTGCTTGAGTTTGGCCATGGACGCGAATTATGCGGCGAGGCGGCCAGTTCTTCGGGCTGCCGGGGATGGCCCGCCTCAAGGCCGGGTCTGGGCCGCCTGGAAAGCGGCGATGTCCTCGTCGCCATAGCCGAGTTCCCGCAGCAGTTCGCGGCTGTGCTCGCCCAGCAGTGGCGGCTGCAGCCGGAGGCCGGGCCGCCGGCCGCCCAGCGTGAAGGGCATCAACGGCACCCTGGACTCGCTGCCGTCGTTCATGCGCACCGGCGCCAGCCCGCCGGTGGCGTTGAGGTGCGGGTCGTCAAACAGTTGCTCAGGCCGCACGATGGGCGCAAACGGCAGTTCGCCGGCCTCGAACACCGCGCCCAGATCGGCCGCGCTGCGCCCGGCCAGGTGCGCGCGCAGCAGCGGCATCATCCATTCGCGGGTCGGCCAGCAACTCTTGCAGTGCAAAGGCCCTGCAAAAAATTGCCCACTGCCTGTCACTGACCACGGCCAGAAAGATCTGTTCGCCGTCCTTGACGGTGAACACGTCGTAGATGCCCCAGGCTGAAATGCGGCTGGGCATGGGCGCGGCGGCCTGGGCCGTGGCGGCGAACTGCATCATGTGCTGGCCAACCAGGAACACATTGTTCTCGAACAGCGCCGACTGCACCTCCATGCCGCATCCGGTCAACTCGCGCTGGCGCAGCGCGGCCATCGCGCCGATGGCGCCGAACAGGCCGCCCATGGTGTCGTTCACGCTGGTGCCGGCGCGCAGCGGGTCGCCGCTGCGGCCGGTCATGTAGGCCAGCCCGCCCATCATCTGCACCACCTCGTCCAGCGCGGTGCGGTGGTCGTAGGGGTCGGGCAGAAAACCCTTGTGGCTGACGTAAATGAGGCGCGGGTGGCGTTGCTTGAGCGTCTCGTAATCCAGGCCGAGCTTTTTCATGGTGCCGGGCTTGAAGTTCTCGCTGACGATGTCGGCGGTGGCGACCAGGCGCAGCGCCGCTTCCAAGCCCTCGGGCGTCTTCAGGTCGAGCGTGAGGCTTTTCTTGTTGCGGTTGAAGGTCGGGAAGAAGCCGGCGCCCGAGCCCAGCAGGCGGCGCGTGCTGTCGCCCTCGGGCGGCTCGACCTTGATGACCTCGGCGCCCAGGTCGCCCCGCAGCAGGCCGCAGGTCGGCCCCATCACCATGTGGGTGAATTCGACAACGCGGATGCCGGCGTAGGGCAGCGGCATGTCCCCGGCTGGCCGGGCTTCAAGCGCCGGGCTGGCGGGCGCTGGCATGCGGGCGCCTTGCACAAAACCCCGGGGCAGGCCGGCCTTCAGGGGCGCCCGCGCGGCGATCAGCTTGTCCAGGTCGATGCCGGTGCGCAAGCCCATGGCCTCGAACATGAACACCAGGTCTTCGGTCACGACGTTGCCCGATGCGCCCGGCATATGCGGGCAGCCGCCCAGCCCGCCCAGCGAGGCGTCAAAGGTGCGAACGCCTTCGTCATACGCCGCCAGGCAGTTGGCCAGGCCCAGGCCGCGTGTGTTGTGCAGGTGGGCGGCGCCCGCGTGCCGGCCGATCTCGGCGCGCAGGTGCGCCGGAACAGTCGGCGCACCTGCGCCGGGTTGGCGTAACCCACGGTGTCCGACAGGCCCGCCTCGTCAGCCCCGGCGGCCACGCACTGCGCGGCCCGCCAGATCACGTCGTCCTCGGCCACGGCGCCCTGCAGCGTGCAGCCAAAGGCGGTCGAAATGCCGACCTCCAGGCCGACATGCGGCGCCAGGTCCTGGCGCAGGGCCGAAATGATGCGCACTTCCTCGACCATCTCTTCGCGTGTCTTGCGCACATTGGCCAGCGCCGCCTCGGCGTCGCGCCGGTTGGACACCAGCGCCATCACGCTCAAGCCGGGCAGGGTGATGGCATGGCGCACCACCTCGGCAGCGTCCCGCATCTGCGGCAGCAGCCGGGCCGGCACGAAGGAAGCGACCTCGATCTCGCGCACGCCGGCGGCATACAGGGCGTCGATCCAGCGCAGCTTGTCGGCCGTCGGCATGCAGGCCTTGACCGATTGCAGGCCGTCGCGAGGGCCGATTTCGCTGATGAGGAGTTGGGGATCGGGCAGGCGGTTGATTTCAGAAGGTCGTGTGGAGGGCAGCTGTGGGAATTGCCCGGGCATTGTTGCCCATATGCGGTCAAAACCGGTTTCATCACGGCTGCCGGCTTTTTCATGCTCCTTCTCCCGCAGGGAGAAGGAGGAAAGCGGGAAAGGCTGGGCTGCAAGCGCCCATTACTTTCATGAAGGTCACAGATAAAGAACATTTCAGTCTATTAATCTTTGCCCTGGGATCAAATAAAGTAGCGACATGGAAAAAAACCGCACCCCCAGCCGCCCGCCCCTGCGTGCCGTTCTGTTCGATGCCTACGGCACGCTGTTCGACGTGTACAGCGTCGGCCTGCGGGCCGAGCAGCTGTTTCCCGGTCGCGGCCAGGCGCTTGGCGTCATGTGGCGCGACAAGCAGATTGAATACACCCACCTGGTCAGCACCAGCAGCCACGGCGCGCACTACCAGCCTTTCTGGGACGTGACCCGCGCCGCCTTGCGCTATGCCTGCAAGCGGCTCGGTCTGGACCTGCGCAGCGGGCACGAAGAGCAGCTGATGAACCAGTACCGCTGCCTGACCGCCTTTCCTGAAAACCGCGAGGTGCTGCAGGCGCTGAAAGGGCGCGGCATCGTCACCGGCATTTTGTCGAACGGCGACCCGGCCATGCTCGCCGTGGCGGTCAAGTCCGCCGGGCTGGACGACCTGCTCGACCATGTCATCAGCGTGGACAGCATCCGCAAGTACAAGACCCATCCCGACGCCTATGCGCTGGGGCCGCAGGCGACCGGCCTGCCGGTGCAGCAAACCGCCTTTGTCAGCTGCAACAGCTGGGACGCGCTGGCCGCCACCTGGTTTGGCTACCAGACGCTGTGGGTCAACCGCTACCAGCTGCCGTTTGAGGAACTCGGCACCCAGCCGCTGTACACCGGCGCCAGCCTGCGCGATGTGCTGGCGCTGCCCTTTGAAAGCACGCAGGCGTGACGCCTTGGGACGTGGCGCTGATCGGCGCGGGCGGGTTTGCCGCCGGCGCGGTCAATGCCATGGCGGGCGGCGGCACATTTTTCTCGTTCCCGGCGATGCTGGCCGTGGGCTTGCCGCCGGTGGTCGCCAACGCGAGCAATTCGGTGGCGCTGTGGCCCGGCAGCCTGAGCGGCGCCTGGGCCTACCGGCAGGAACTGGCGCGCTACAAGCGCTACCTTCTGCCCATGGGCATGGCCTCGTTTTTGGGCGGCGCGGCCGGCGGGCTGCTGCTGCTGGCGGCCGGTGATGCGCGCTTTGCCGCGCTGATTCCCTGGCTGCTGGCCTTTGCCACGGGGCTGTTTGCCTTCAGCCCGCAGCTGTCAACCGCCTTGAAACGGATACGCCCTGCACAGGCTGAACCCGTCGGCACGGCGCATGGCGCCGGCTCGCCCATCGGCTGGTTCGTGCAGCTGCTGGTGTCGGTTTATGGCGGCTTCTTCGGCGCCGGCATGGGCATTTTGATGATGGCCAGCCTGGCGATTGGCGGCCATGAAGACGTGCAGCACATCAACGCGCTGAAAAACCTCCTCTCGGCGGTGATCTACAGCGTGACGGTGGTGACCTTCATCGTCGCCGGCGCGGTCAGCTGGCCGCACACGCTGGTGATGGTGCTGACCGCCACCCTCGGCGGCTACTGGGGCGCCCGCATGGCGCGCAAAATCCAGGGTCCGTGGCTGCGCCGCATGGTGATTGCGGTGGGCAGCGCGCTGACGGTTTATTATTTTTACAAGACGCTGGGCTGAGCCGGCCGCTGGCCACCCCGCAATTAACCCGGTTTTTTCATCTTTTCTGTTTTTAAAAGGAATTTCCCATGACCACCAACACCGAACGCACCACCGCCCACGGCCTGCACGTCGCCACCGAACTCTACCGTTTCATCAACGACAAGGTGCTGCCCGGCACCGGCGTGGACCGCGACAAATTCTGGACCGGTTTTGACGCCATCGTCGCCGACCTGGCGCCGAAAAACATCACCCTGCTGGCCGAACGCGACCGCCTGCAGCTAGAGTTGGACACCTGGCACCAGGCCCACCCCGGCCCCGTCGCCGACATGCCGGCCTACCGCGCTTTCCTCGAAGGCATCGGCTACCTCGTACCGCAGCCGGCCCAGGTTGCCATCACCACCGCTAACGTCGATGCCGAACTCGCCGTGCAGGCCGGCCCGCAGCTCGTCGTGCCGATCCTGAACGCGCGCTATGCGCTGAACGCGGCCAATGCGCGCTGGGGCTCGCTGTATGACGCGCTCTACGGCACCGACGCGATTCCCGAAACCGACGGCGCTGAAAAAGGCCAGGGCTACAACCCGGTGCGCGGCGGCAAGGTCATTGCCTTCGCCCGCAACCTGCTCGACCAGGCCGCCCCGCTGGCCAGCGGCTCGCACAAGGAGGCGACCGGCTACCGCATGGAAGGCGGCCAGCTGGTCATTGCCATGGAAAACGGCAGCACCAGGCTGCAGGACCCGGCCCAGTTTGTCGGCTACCAGGGCGATGCCACGGCCCCCACATCGGTGCTGCTGGTGCACAACGGCCTGCATATCGACATCATCATCGACCGGTCCACCACCATCGGCAAGCTGGATGCGGCCGGCATCAGCGACCTGGTGATCGAGTCCGCCCTGTCCACGATTCTTGACCTGGAGGACTCGGTCACCGTGGTTGATGCCGAAGACAAGGTGCTGGCCTACGGCAACTGGCTCGGCATCCTGCAGGGCACGCTGACCGAAGAAGTCACGAAAACAGATGCCCAGGGCGGCGTCAAGACCTTCACGCGCGGCCTGAACCCCGACCGCGAATACACCGCCGCCAACGGCAATGGCGAAGTGCGTCTGCACGGCCGCTCGCTGATGTTCCTGCGCAATGTCGGCCATTTGATGACCAACCCGGCCATCCTGTACGCAGACGGCAAGGAGATTCCCGAAGGCATCCTGGACGCCGTCGTCACCACGACCATCGCCATGCATGACCTGAAGCGCCAAGGCCAGCCCGGCATCAAGAACTCGCGCACCGGCAGCGTGTACATCGTCAAGCCCAAGATGCACGGCCCGGCCGAAGTCGCCTTTGCCAGCGAACTGTTCGGCCGCGTCGAAAGCCTGCTGGGCCTCCCCGCCAACACGGTGAAACTCGGCATCATGGACGAAGAGCGCCGCACCAGCGTCAACCTGAAAGCCTGCATTGCCGAAGCCGAAGCGCGCGTCGCCTTCATCAACACCGGTTTCCTCGACCGCACCGGCGACGAGATGCACAGCGCCATGCAGGCCGGCCCGATGCTGCGCAAGGGCGACATGAAGACCACCGCCTGGATTGCCGCCTACGAAAAGAACAACGTGCTGACCGGCCTGGCCTGCGGCCTGCGCGGCAAGGCGCAGATCGGCAAGGGCATGTGGGCCATGCCCGACCTGATGGCCGCCATGCTGGAGCAGAAAATCGGCCACCCGAAAGCCGGCGCCAACACCGCCTGGGTGCCCAGCCCAACCGCTGCCACGCTGCATGCGCTGCATTACCACCAGGTGCTGGTGTCCGATGTGCAAAAAGAGCTGGAAAAGATCGACGCCAACGCCGAACGCGACACGATTCTGAACGGCCTGCTGACGATTCCCGTCACTAGCACGCCGAACTGGTCAGTGCTTGAGAAGCAGCAGGAACTCGACAACAACGCGCAGGGCATCCTGGGCTACGTGGTGCGCTGGATCGACCAGGGCGTGGGCTGCTCCAAGGTGCCCGACATCCACAACGTCGCGCTGATGGAAGACCGCGCCACGCTGCGCATTTCCAGCCAGCACATGGCCAACTGGTTGCTGCACGGCGTGGTGACCCAAGCGCAAATCACCGAAACCTTCGAGCGCATGGCCGCCGTGGTCGACGGCCAGAACGCCGGCGACGCGCTGTACCAGCCGATGGCCGGGCACTTTGACACGTCGGCGGCGTACCAGGCGGCGTGCGATCTGGTGTTCAAGGGCCTGGCGCAGCCGAGCGGTTACACCGAGCCGCTGTTGCACGCCTGGCGCCTGAAAGTCAAGGCTCGGGCTGCTTGATTCGGTTGAGGTGATTTGCTATGAATTGAATAGCTGCGTACGTAGGCGCTGCAAGCGCTAGCAGGCTATTTGACTTGTAAATCCATAGAAACGGCACCTTCGGGTGCCGTTTTCCATTCACGGCACGGGAAACCAGCATCGGCCGTTGCCAGCATCCGGGTGCAAAGGAGTTCAGGCAGCACGCGCCCAGTTTTCGACCACCAGACCAGGGTAGTCCTTGAAATCGGCCTCGTTGTTGGTGACCAGGATGATGCCGACGCTCACCGCGTGGGCGGCAATCAGGCGGTCCATGGTGTCCCGGCGGCGGTCGCGCACGGCGGCAGCGAGCACGCCATAGCTTTCAGCCGCGCTTTCATCAAAGGGCAGCACCGGCACGCGTGCAACAAAGCGTTGCAAGGCATGGCGGGCTGCGGCTCGGTCTTCTGCGGGGGTGCGTTCAATGCCATGCCGAAGCTCGGCATAGGTGACGACCGACATCACAACGTGGCCCAGGGGCGTGACCTTGAAGCGCTCAAGCACTTGCGGCGGATGGGCCTTGAGCAAGTAGATGCAAATGTTGGTGTCCAGCAGAAAGCGCATGGCTTAGCCTTGCGCCTTGTGGGGGCTCGCATTGCCAAATCCGCTCCAGTCGCGTTCTTGCTCTTCATGGAGCTCGCGGCCTTCGGCCATGAAACTCGGAGGGAAAGCGGCCAGTATTTCTGTCAAGTCACCAATGGTTTCCGTTGCCACCCGCCGCAGCACCAGCGTGTTGCCCACACGCTCGACCTCCACATCCTGCGCAGCGTCCACAAAGCCAAGTTCTTTGGGAATGCGCACGGCCAGCGAATTGCCGCTTTTAAAAACTCGGGTCCGCATGCAGTTTCTCCTTGAAAATATAAAGTATATAAAGTATATACAGGATTTACATCGCAGGCGCTGTCGGCGTGCTTGTTACCATCGCGGGTTGCACATCACGCCCTGGCCTGCGGGAGCCGCCGAACCGATGGACGGCACTGAATGAATCCACCGCAGGCAAAAACCGCGAACACGAGAACCCGACATGCCCGCTCCCCTGACCCCTTTTTCCCAGTTCCAGAACCTGCTGCGCGAGATGTTCCAGTTAGACCACAAAGAGCTGGACTTTGGCCTGTTCAAGGTGCTGCGCCTCAAGCGCACCTACATCGAGCAGTTCATCAGCGGCTAGGGCACGCAAGACCTCAAACACATCGTGGCCCGCGAACTCGAATCGATTCGCGGCGCCGACACCGAAGACGAGCGCCAGTGGCTGGCCAACCGCTGCGAAATGCTGGGCATCAAGGCCAAGGACGCCTGGGCCGCCGTGGCCGCCAGCCCCCAAAACCCCGCCCTGCAAGCCAAGCTCACCACCATCCTTCAAGGCGCGGAATACGAAGAGCAGCTTGAAAACACCCAGGCCCGCCTCAACCGCTGGCTGCAAACCCAGTCCTACAGCACCAGCCACCTGGAAGCCCAGCTCTACAACTACCTGCTGAACTACTTCGAGCTGTACTACCAAAACGGCGACTTTGGCTACAACGCCCGCGCCACCAGCGCTTTCAAGGTGCCCTACGAAGCCGACTACGACGGCGCCGACACGCTGTTTCACTGGAAGCACAAGGACTGCTACTACATCAAGACCGCCAACAGCTTTCCCGAGGTGCGGCTGCAGATCATGGGGAAAACCATTGTTTTTCGCCTTCAAGCCGGCGGCGACGCCGAGAGCAGCGCGCAAAACAACAACAAGGACAGCGACATCAAGCAGTACCGCCTGGCCGACATCACCTAGCAGGGCGGCGCGTGGGTGGTGCGCTTTCAGCTCGCCAAGACCGGCACGCCGAAGGCCGAGATTTACGCCAGCCTCTGGCGCGCCGCACTAAGCGACAGCACCGGCCTGGCCCCGTACCTGATGCAAAAAAGCGTGGATGGCGACAAGCCGGTCTTCAAGGATCTGGGCAAGGACCACGACAAGGCTGAAGGCGGGCAGATCAAGGGCATCAACCAGCTGCGCCTGAACGAAGACGCCTACCTCGACGCTATTGGCAAGAACGACGCTTTCAAAACGCTGGGCAAAAACGCCGAAGCCCGCGCCCTGGCCTTGAAAACCGACGCCACCGCGCAGGCGCTGCACCAGCTTGACAAGGCGCTGAACCGCTTTTACGTGGGCCAGGACGCCGACTACTTCATCCACAAGGACCTGCGCGGCTTTCTGACCCGCGAAAAAGACCGCTTCATCAAGAACGTCGTCTTCAGCACCCTTGAAGCCCTGCTCGACCGCCGCGCCGACGCGGCCACGCTCATCATTGCGCGGGCCTTCAATGCCGTGGCCGGCCGGATCATCGAGTTTCTGGACGCCACCGAAACCTTTCAGCGCAACCTGTACACGCTCAAGAAAAAGGTCATCGACACCCACTGGCTGATCTCGGTAGGCAAGATTCCCGCCGCCTACTGGCCGCGCCTGCTGCAAAACCAGCGGCTGCTGGCGTATTTTGAAAGCGAGTTCAAGCAGGCCGTGGCCACGGTGGAAGACTTGCAGCGCCTGCCCACGCTGGTGGTGGACACCAGCCTGTTCAGCACCGAGCCTGAGCGCGCCCTGATCGACGAGATGCTGTCGGACCCGGCGTTTGACCATCTGGACGAACAGACGGACGGACTCTTGATCCACTCGGAAAACTGGCAGGCGCTGAACCTGTTGCAGGACAAGTTCCGCGAACGCATCAAGTGCATCTACATTGACCCGCCCTACAACACCGGCGGCGACGGGTTTTTGTACAAGGACAGTTTTCGGCATTCGAGCTGGGCGTCGATGATGGCCGACCGGCTGGCGCTGGCGAAGCCATTGCTGGATAGTCATGACGTGCTGTTTGCCAGCATTGACGACAAGGAACGGCTGACGTTGGAGCGCCTGTTGGGCGACACGTTTGGTACTGAGAATCGGGTGGAAGAATTGATTTGGGCGCAGAACTCGACCAAGAACCAGTCGCCGACTTACTCCAATAACCACGAATACGTTGAAGTGTTTGCGCGAAGCTTGGCGCGTGTTCGTGCAGCGCCCAATATGTTTCGCGAAGTCAAGCCGGGCTACGCCGATGTAACCGAATTACTTGAAAAACTGAATCCGAACTATCCCAGTATTGCGGAGATTCAATCGGCTATGAACTCACTTTATGAGGCGCACCGCATCGCGTTTAAAGCAGAGTTAGAAGAGTCTGGTATTGAATATGAGAAAAACTTGGACGCGTGGAAAGGAACATACCCATACTGCAACGCGGAATATCGGGATGCAAAAGGAAATTTGGTTGAAGTAAATCAAGCGCGTGAAGCGCAGGCTCGTATCTGGTTGTGGATGTCGGCGGATGCGTCTATGCCAAAGGGGGGTGGGACAGATAACAAAAAAGGCGTACATACGCCCGGCGACCCCGACTATCGTTTTTACAAACCACTCCACTCAATAACCAATAAACCATGTCCGCATCCAAAAAGGGGGTGGGGTTTCCCAGAAAAGCCAATGGGATTGAGCACATCGCTTGAGGAAATGATGGCCGCACAAAGGTTGATTTGGGGTGGCACAGAGAAAGCAGTACCTCGTGCCAAGAAATTTTTGCATGAGGTGGACACTCAAGTTGGCAAGTCAGTAATCAACGATTTTTCAGATGGCGAGAAGGAGTTGACCGCCATCACCGACCAGCAACGCAGCTTTCCCAATCCCAAGCCCACGTCCCTGATTAGCCGCTTCGTCGAGCAAACCACAGAGCCCGCCGAGTGGGTCATGGATTTTTTCGCTGGCAGCGGCACCACCGGCCACGCGGTCATGGGACTGGACAGCAAACGCAAGTTTGTTTTGAGCGAGATGGGCGGCTACTTCGATACCGTGACCAAGCCGCGCATTGCCCGCGTCATGTTCAGCTCTCACTGGAAATTGGGCGCGCCCGGCGCAGCGAACCGCCAGCGCCTGATCGTCAAAGTCCAGCGCCTCGAACAATACGAAGACGTGATCGCCAACCTCGACACCGCCTGGGACGAAGCGGCCATGCCCGAAGGCGTGCCGGTGCGCTACCTGTTCCGCCCCGAGGAAAACCGCGTGCGCCTGGCGCTCGACCTGTCGCGGCCGTTCACCAACATGATTTGCGTCGGCAAGGCCCGTGACGCCACCCCGCTGGACCTGATGGAAACCTGGGCGCTGCTGCAGGGCTACTGGCAGCGCTCGCGCCGCGTGGTGCTGGAGGGCGGCAAACGCTACCTGTGCCTGGAAACGGTGTGCGGCTGCCTGGTCGTGCTGCGCGACATCACCGAGCCCGAAGACGACAGCGCCGTCCTGAACGCCATCGCCGCCCGCTACACGCACGACAACGGCAGCCTGCGCATCCACCGCCTCGAAGTCAACCACTGGGCCGACCTGCGCCGCGTGACGCTGCCTTGCGCGCTGATGGCCGCCACCGACTTTGACCGGGGCGCCACATGGAACTAAAGCTCTACCAACAGCTCAAGGCCGAGCTGCTGGGCAGCCTGGCCCCGGCCAGTGAGCGGCACGACGACGCCTACCAGCACGCCGTCGAACGCTATGCGCCCGAGGCTGAATCGGGCATCAAAAAATGGGGCCGCGACGCCATTGCCGACTGGCTGGCGCGCTACAACGCGCTGGTGAGCCGCCCGGTGCGCCTGCGCTACTACCAGATTCTGGCGCTGTATTTCACCGAGGGCGTACTGCGCGAGCAGCGCGGCAACCCGGCGGCGCCCCGGCGCAATCTGCTGGCCTACTGGATGGCCACGGGCAGCGGCAAGACGCTGCTGATGCACCTGAACATCCTGCAATATATCGAGCACATTGGCGGCCTGCACGCGTTTGACGAGTTGCAGCTGGTGCTGACCACGCCGGGCGTGAACCTGATCGAGCAGCACCGCCGCGAAATCACGCCCATTGTCGAGGCGCTGAACCGCCAGTGCGCCGGCGGCATCAAGCTGACGGTCGAATCCACCGGCAGCCTGCTGAACCATGAGCCGGGGTTTTTCAAGCTCACACCGTCCAGCCGCGTCTTTCGCCTGGTACTGGTCGATGAAGGGCACATTGGCCTGGCGGGCGGCGGCAAGGAGGCCGGCGCCTTCAAGACGCTGCGCCACGAACTTGCCGACTACCCGAACGCGTTTTTGTTCGAGTATTCGGCCACCTACCACGGCATCAGCGACAAGCATGTGGCCGAGTACGGCGAGCAGATTGTTTACGACTACAACTACTACCGCTTCTACAAGGATGGCTACGGCAAGGACTACGGCATCCAGAAAATTGGCGCTGACAGCACCGAGCAGGGCGCCGAGGCCTGGGACAACTTCATGGCGGCTTTCGCTACGCTGGCGGGCAAGCTGACGGTGTTTGACGAACTGCGGCTGCAAGACGATGCGGGCCTGGGTTTCACGGCGGCCTTCACCGACAAGCCGCTGATTGCCTTCATGGGCAACACGGTCGAAGACAAGAAGGACGAGGGCAAGCTCGCCAAGTCGGGCGCGGGCGACGAGGTGTCGGACATTCGCAAGCTGCTGGCCTTTCTCGCCAAGCTGACGCCGGCCCAGCGGCAGTCGCTGGGTGCCGTGTTCAACCAGGACAGCACCGGCCTGCTGACGCTGACGCGCAGCCCGGCCGTGGCGGACGAGATTTTCCTGTCGTGGGGCGACGGCGGCTACTGGGGCATCGTGAACGTGGGCAACGGCGACAAGTTCTTCAACGACTGCGAAAACCACCCCGAACTGCAGGACGCCCACGGCCAGAGCCTGGTGCAGCTGCGCAAGGCGGCGATCGTCGAGCGGCGCTGCCAGTTCACCGACATCGACCTGCCGGACTCGCCGATCAATGTGCTGGTGGGCAGCCGCAAGTTCGCCGAGGGCTGGAACTGCTACCGCGTCTCAGTGATCGGGCTGATCAACCTGGGCAGCAGCAAAGGCAACAAGATCATCCAGATTTTCGGGCGCGGCGTGCGCCTGAAGGGCCTCAAGGGCGATGGCAAGCGGCGCTTCATTGCACACGGCGAGTCTTACGACGACCTGGTGGCGGACGATTCGCCCGAAAACCGCCTGCGGCGCCTGGAAACGCTCAATATCTTCAGCCTGCGGGCGACTTACCTCAGCCGGTTTCTGGAAGCGCTTGCCGAAGAAATTCCGCGATGGGTAGAAGCCAGGCGCGTGCCCGTGGTGGCGCAAAGCCTGCGGCTGGGGAAATCTGACGAGTCGTTTGCCGACTATGCCCCGAAGCTGCCAATTTTCAAGGTGGGGCGCGACACCACCGAGCCGCGTCTGGTGGTCACGCGGCAAACCGATGGCACCTGGCAATGGGCCTACCTTCAAGAAGGACGAGAAGAGACCGGCGTGTTGTCCCGCTTCAGCGCCCAGCTCGACTACCGGCCCGAGGTGACGCAAACGCCGCACAACCTGGCGCAAGACCTGCGCGAGCATGTGCAAACGGGCGCAGTGCCGTCGGCGTTTGTGGGGCACACCGATCTGCATACCCGGCTGCAGGCGCTGCTGCGCACCCGCAATACCCAGTTGCTGGCCGCCCGGCCCGAAGGCGCGCGGCTGCTGTCGCCGGCCGATGTGCTGTCCGTGCTGGACAGCGTGGACTATCACCGCCCCTGGGCAGGCTTGAGTTTTGCCCACAAGGAGAAACTGGTGTGGCAGGCGCTTGCCGATGCGGTGGCGCAGTTGCACCACAAGCTGATTTATGACATCAACAAGCGGCGCTACCGTTTCGGCGAGCCGCTGGTGCAATCGGTTGCCGGCGCGCCGGGTGACTTCATCAGCCATTACGACCTGCGCATCGAGTTTGACAAGCCGGCCGGGCAAAAGGCCTTCAATCAGACATACCCTGATCCGCAATATCCCGAGCAGCTGAAACTGGTTTTTGAAGAGCCTCGTCACCTCTACGCGCCGCTGTTGCGCGATGGGCAAGACCGCGCAGTGCAGGCTTTGCCGTTCAAGACCCTGCACATCAGCCCCGATGCGCTCAACCCTGGCGAGCGCAAGTTCGTCGAAGACCTGCATGGTTTTCTGGAAAATCCGGTCAATCAGGGGCGGCTCAGGGGTTTTACCTTCTACCTGATGCGCAATGTGGAGAGTTTGCGTTCGGTGGGCGTTTACCTGGACACCGAAACCCGCGCCTACTTCCCCGACTTTGTGCTGTGGGCTGTGGGCAAGCGCCTGACGCACATCTTGCTGGTGGACCCCAAGGGTCAGTCGGGTCTTCAGGACTGGAGTTCGCTGGAGCGCGTCAATGCCAAGGTGGCGCTGGCGCACAGCGGCGATCTGCCGGCGCTGGCGCTGGCTTTGGGCCGGGGCACCGGGCGCCCGTTCAAGGTGGACTCCTTCATCTTGCTGCGCAAGTCATCGCCCTTGGGGAAACCCAAAAACGGCAGCTCTTACGACCCGAAAGTGGTTGCCGATATGGAGCGCAAGCATGTTTTGCATTTGAACTGGGCGCCCGAGGTGAATGGAAAACGCGTCGATGAAGATGGCGACAAGGTGATACTGCCGCCGGATGGGCGTTGCTATGTGGAACGCATGCTGACGTGCGCTGGCCTGCTCAAGCCTTATTGAGTGAAACGGGAAAAGCGCTCCTGATTTAATAGTGGCTTACGCCGAATCTATAAGCGCCGTCGGCCTATTTAGCCTGCAATTATTCCCAAAACTCCGCCTGTCATCGCCCCAGCACCAGCGCATCCACCAGCAGCCGCACCGTCACGATGCGGCACGGCCCATGGCTTTTGAGCGCCAGCACACCGCGCTTGTCGCCCGACACCAGCACGTCTGCTTGAGCGCCCTCGGCCATGGCCAGCAAAAAGTTGTCGAACGGGTCGGGCGAGCGCTCCACTGGGGGCAGGGCGTCAATCCAGACGGCCATGCCGCGCAACTGGTTGATCAGCTCGCCCGCCAATGCCGGACGAATGAGCGCGCGCACCGCATCCCTGCGCGTGACAGCTCGAATTTCCTGCAATTGCAAATCGCAAGTCAGCAGCTCAAACTGGCCGCGCCGCCATGCGGTGACCAGTTGCGCAGACGTTGATTTGCCCACCAGCAAGGCGCTGATGAGCACATTGGTGTCCAGAACGACCCGCATGTGGCCTTAACGGAGCTTCTTGGAAACAGGTTTTGCAGCCGCTGCCTTGAGGGCTTTGCCACTTTTACCACTTGGGTCCGGTTGCGGTTCCATCGCCATGGGCGGCGTTGTCGGCTTGAACGGGTCATACAGGGCAGCGGCCAAACCTTCTTCGCGCACTTGCGACAGGGCTTCGTCCAAAAAACTCTCTGCCTCTTGCGAAGGCAAGGCATCCAGCCCTTCACGGGCTTGGCCCATCACCTGATCGAACACGCGCCAGCGAACAGCGTCTTCAACAAAAGCAGACAGATCGCCTTTTTTAAATCCACGTTGGGCCAGGAAAGTACGCACAGCGACATTCGTTTGCTCGGAAATCACCAAATTCCAGCGAGTGGATGCGACAAGGAGAGGTGCAGATGGCATGGTTGGGTTGTGTGTTTGTGTGTATAGGCGCAAATATACTGTTGTGCGATGTCTATCGCAAGCCCGTCTGGGCTATGGAGTGCACTGAATCGCACAGGCGTAAACTTCTTCTCCGGAATGGCCTGGCATTCATTCCACGGCTGTTCAGGCCAGCGCGCCACCCGCGAAAATTCCGTCATCACGAGTCACGAAATTTGCCGCCCCGGCGCCTGGCCCGGCGCAGCCTTCAGGTTCATGACAGGGACACCCCCTATATTGCGCAAGCCAGCCTCACTACCTACAAGCCACAGGAGCACCATGACAGCCGGAAAATCAAAAATCATCTACACCCTCACCGACGAGGCGCCGCTGCTGGCGACCTGGTCCTTTCTGCCCGTCGTGCGCGCCTTCACGGCGCCGGCCGGCATTGAAGTGTCCGAAAGCGACATCTCGGTCGCGGCGCGGGTGCTGGCCGAATTCCCGGAGTGCCTGACCGACGCGCAGAAGGTGCCCAACACGCTGGCCGAACTGGGTCGCCTGACGCAAGACCCGGACACCAACATCATCAAGCTGCCCAACATCAGCGCCTCGCAGGGCCAGCTCATCGCCGCCGTCAAGGAACTGCAGTCCAAGGGCTTCAAGCTTCCCGACTACCCCGAAAGCCCCAAGAGCGACGCCGAAAAAGACATTCGCGCGCGCTACGCCCGTTGCATCGGCAGCGCCGTCAACCCGGTGCTGCGCGAAGGCAACTCGGACCGCCGCGCGCCCAAGGCCGTGAAGGAATACGCCCGCAAGCACCCGCATTCGATGGCCGACTGGAGCCAGGCGTCGCGCTCGCATGTCTCGCACATGCACCACGGCGACTTCTACCACGGCGAAAAGTCGCTGACGCTGGACCAGGCGCGCGACGTGAAGATGGAACTGCTCACCAAAAGCGGCAAGACCATCGTCCTGAAACCCAAGGTGTCGCTGCTGGCCGGCGAGATCATCGACTCGATGTTCATGAGCAAGCAGGCGCTGGCCGAGTTTTACGAAAAGGAAATCGACGACGCCTTCAACACCGGCGTGATGTTCTCGCTGCACGTCAAGGCGACGATGATGAAGGTCTCGCACCCCATCGTGTTCGGCCACTGCGTGAAGATTTTCTACAAGGACGCGTTTGCCAAGCATGGCGCGCTGTTTGATGAAATTGGCGTGAACGTGAACAACGGCATGGCCAATCTGTACGAGAAGGTCGCCACCTTGCCGCAAAGCACGCAGGACGAGATCAAGCGCGACCTGCATGCCTGCCACGAAGGCCGGCCCGAGCTGGCGATGGTCGATTCGGCCAAGGGCATCACCAATTTCCACTCGCCCAACGACATCATCGTCGACGCGTCCATGCCGGCGATGATCCGCAATGGCGGCAAGATGTGGGGCGCCGACGGCCGCCTGAAGGATGTGAAGGCGGTGATGCCCGAGTCGACCTTTGCCCGCATCTACCAGGAAATCATCAATTTCTGCAAGTGGCACGGCAACTTCGACCCCAAGACCATGGGCACCGTGCCCAACGTCGGCCTGATGGCGCAGCAGGCCGAGGAATACGGCTCGCATGACAAGACCTTCGAGATGGCCGAAGGCGGCGTGGCCAACATCGTGGACATTGCCACCGGCGAGGTGCTGCTGAGCCAGGACGTGGAAGCCGGCGACATCTGGCGCATGTGCCAGGTCAAGGACGCGCCGATCCGCGACTGGGTCAAGCTGGCCGTGACGCGCGCCCGCAACTCGGGCATGCCGGCCGTGTTCTGGCTCGACCCGTACCGTCCGCATGAAAACGAGCTGATCAAGAAGGTGCAGGCTTACCTGAAAGAGCACGACACCAAGGGCCTGGACATCCAGATCATGAGCCAGGTGCGCGCCATGCGCTTCACGCTGGAACGCGTCGCGCGCGGGCTGGACACCATCTCGGTGACCGGCAACATCCTGCGCGACTACCTGACCGACCTGTTCCCCATCATGGAGCTCGGCACCAGCGCCAAGATGCTGTCCATCGTGCCCTTGATGGCTGGCGGCGGCATGTACGAGACCGGCGCCGGCGGTTCGGCGCCCAAGCACGTGCAGCAGCTGGTGGAAGAAAACCACCTGCGCTGGGATTCACTGGGCGAGTTTCTGGCGCTGGCCGTGTCGCTCGAAGACCTGGCGCTGAAGACTGGCAACACCCAGGCCGGTTTGCTGGCCCGCTCGCTGGATGCCGCCACCGGCAAGCTGCTGGACAACAACAAGGGCCCCAAGACCCGCACCGGTGAACTCGACAACCGGGGCAGCCATTTCTACCTGGCGATGTACTGGGCGCAGGCACTGGCCGAGCAGACTGAAGACGCGGCGTTGCAGGCGCAGTTCGCGCCGCTGGCCCAATCGCTGGCCGAAAACGAGGAAAAAATCGTCGCCGAGATGAAGGACGTGCAGGGCCAGCCGGTCGACATCGGCGGCTACTACCTGCTGGATGCAGAAAAGGTCAAGGCCGTGATGCGCCCGAGCGCCACCTTCAACGCCGCGTTGAGCGCGGTGAACGGCTAAAGACCGCAAAGCCGGATGGGGGCTTATCCGCCGGTCCGCGCTGGGTTAAAAACCAGCCGTTCAGGATTGTCCAGGCCGCATGCCGTCGCAAGAGGGTCTGCGGCTTTTTCGTGCCGGCCTCGACGCCTAGCGACCCGACGCATGCGCTGCAGGTATGGCCTGATGATGCTATTGATTAAATAGCTGAATGTGCATGCTGGACATGCGCACAGAGTACTTTTTACGCTTAAAAACTACCCGCCAACGCCTGTGGGCGCGGTTTTTCTATGGACAATAGCGTTTTGCAACGGGGCTCCAGACCCGGCAAGGCTATCAGGCGCCAGGGCGCTGCAGCCTGTCCCCCCGGTCCACGCCTGCGGGCAAGCCGTGCCGCCCGGCGCGGCTTGCCCTGCAAGACCCCCTCCCTTCATTTCATGTTCGGCCCCTGGCCGACGCCATCAGGAGCCTTGATGACCGACCCGACCCCTTCCTTTTTCAAACGTGTTTCGCTGGCCTTCGGCTCGTTTTTCAGCACGCTGGGCGATGCCGGCTATGCCGCCCGGGTGCAGGCGCTGCGCGAGCACGGCGACGCGCCTGCTGCGCCTGTCACCGCGGCTGCGCCCGCGCCCGCCGCGCCGCCCGTCTTCAAGGAAGCCACGCCCGACGCGGCGCTGCAACTGCTGGCCCTGCTGCAGCGCGAGGCGCGCCTGATCGACTTCGTCCAGGAAGACCTGTCCAGCTACACCGACGCCGAGATCGGCGGGCCGGCCCGGCTGGTGCATGAAGGCTGCGCCAAGGTGCTGCGCGAGCATTTCACGCTGGCGCCGGTGCAGCCCGAGGCCGAAGGCAGCCGCATCACGCTGAATGACGGCTTTGACGCCCGTGCCATCCGCCTGACCGGCAACGTGGTTGGCCAGGCGCCGTTCCATGGCGCCCTGAGCCACCGGGGCTGGCGCGCCACCGACACCCGGTTGCCACGTCTGGCCGCCGGCCACGACGCCAGCGTGCTGGCCCAGGCCGAGGTGGAACTGTGAACGCCGCCGGGGCTGAAAGCACGGCGGGCCAGCCGCAGTTTTCCATCGGCATCGACCTGGGCACCACGCACTGCGCGCTGGCCTGGGTCGACATGGGCGCCAGCGATGGCGAAAAAACGGTTTACGGCGTGCTCGACATTGCGCAGCTGACCGCGCCCGGCAGCGTCGGCAACCTGCCGCTGCTGCCATCCTTCCTCTACCTGCCGCATGAAAGCGAACTGGCCGCCAATGACCTGGCGCTGCCGTGGACCGGCGAGCAGGACTTTGCGGTTGGCGAAATGGCGCGGACACGCGGCGCGCAGACGCCGATCCGCCTGGTGTCCAGCGCCAAGAGCTGGTTGTGTCACCCCGGCGTGGACCGGCGCGCGACCATTTTGCCGAACGATGCGCCGCCCGAAGTCGCGCGCGTCTCGCCGCTCGAAGCCTCAACCCGCTACCTGGCCCACCTGCGCCGCGCCTGGGACCAGGCGCACCCCGAAGCGCCGTTCGACCGGCAGGACGTGACCATCACGATTCCGGCCTCGTTCGACCCGGCCGCGCGCGAACTGACGGCCGAGGCTGCCCGCGCCGCCGGCTACGTTTCGATGACGCTGCTGGAAGAACCGCAGGCCGCGCTTTACCACTGGATACAGGCGAGCAGCGGCCAGTGGCGCAAGGATGTCAGGCCGGGCGAGATCATCCTGGTGATCGACGTTGGCGGCGGCACCAGCGACTTCTCGCTGATTGCCGTACTGGAGCGCGAAGGCCAGCTGGAACTGCACCGCATCGCCGTGGGCGACCACATCTTGCTTGGCGGCGACAACATGGACCTGATGCTGGCGCATGTCGTGGCGCGCAAGCTGGCGGCCGAAGGCAAGCAGCTGGACCCGTGGCAGATGCGCGCGCTGACTTACGCCTGCCGCAGCGCCAAGGAAAGCCTGCTGGGCGATGCCACGCTCGACGTGCAGCCCATCGTCGTTCCCAGCCGGGGCGCCAAACTGATCGGCGGCTCGGTGCGCACCGAGCTGACCCAGGCCGAGGTGCGGGCTTCGCTGCTCGAAGGCTTTTTCCCCGAGGTGGACGCAGCGGCCCGGCCGGTGAACCGTGCGCGCGGCGGCCTGACGCAGCTGGGCCTGCCGTACGCGCAGGACGCCGGCGTGACGCGCCACCTGGCCGCGCTGCTGGGCCGACAGGCCGGCGCCACGGCCGAACTCGAAGGCTTTGACGGCCAAGTGAATGACGGTGCCAGCTTCCTGCATCCGACGGCGGTGCTGTTCAACGGCGGCGTCTTCAAGTCCGACATCCTGGTCGAGCGCACGCTGGCCACGCTGAACGGCTGGCTGGCTGCCGAGCAGGCTGCGCCGGCGCGCGCGCTTGCCGGCGCCGACATGGACCTGGCAGTGGCACGCGGCGCGGCCTACTACGGCTACGTGCGGCGCGGCCAGGGCGTGCGGATTCGCGGCGGCACGGCGCGCGCCTATTACGTGGCGGTCGAGTCGGCGATGCCGGCCATTCCCGGCTTCGAGCCGCCCATCCAGGCGCTGTGCATTGCGCCCTTCGGCATGGAAGAAGGTATCGAGGCCGAGTTGCAGACGCAGGAATTCGGCCTGGTCGTCGGCGAGCCGATGCACCTGCGCTTTTTTGGCTCGTCGGTGCGCCGCCAGGACCCGCTGGGCGTGCTGCTCGACTTTTGGCAGCCCGACGAATTGCAGGAACTCGGCGAGATCCAGGCCACGCTGCCCGCCGAAGGCCGTCAGGCCGGCGAGATCGTGCAGGTCCGCTTGCGCGCCGTGGCTACCGACACCGGCACGCTGGAATTGACGGCGGTGGCCACGCAGGGCGGCGCGCATTGGAAGGTGGAGTTTGATGTGCGGGGTTGCAGCGATTGATGGGTGAGTATTCGGCTTGCCCGTGATACATGCCTGCGAGTCTGCATAACGACTTCCCGCTCTGGGGAGAAGGCAGGGACGGGGACCTGCGGACGTGGTGTTAGGCACAAGAAATCGCTATCGGGGAGCCCTCACCCCAGCCCTCTCCCAGAGGGAGAGGGCGTAAGAAGGGATCGCATTTGGCAATTCGAGTCGTTACATTGACTTTGCTTTTTATGACAGTTGGCAAATGATAGTTATCCCCCAACCCGTCCTGGCGCAGCGCAGGTTGCCCCGTAGCGAAGCGCAGGGGACCCGGACAGCGGGTCGCCTTTCTTTGCTTACTTTCTTTGGCGAATCAAAGAAAGCAAGTCGCCTGCCGGGCGAATCCGGCCAGCCCAACCCAACAGAGTTGCCCAGGCGATGAATAAAAACCCCAAGCCTGCCACCCACTACATCGTCGGCATCGACCTCGGCACCACCCACACCGTGGTCGCTTATGCACCCCTGGCCTCGCCGGACGGCATTCGCGTGTTCGACATCGCGCAGCTGGTCACGCCGGGCGAGGTGGCCGCCTTGCCGCTGCTGCCCTCGGTGCGCTTTCACCCGGCCGACGGCGAACTGGCCGCTTCGGCGCTGCAACTGCCGTGGCCGGCCGACAGCGGCAACGCCGGCCAGCCGCCCGGGGTCATCGGCGAACTGGCGCGCCGGCTGGGCGCGCAGGTGCCGGGCCGGCTGGTGGCCAGCGCCAAGAGCTGGCTGTCGCATGCGGCGGTGGACCGGCTGGCGCCCATCCTGCCCTGGGGGGCGCCCGACGGCGTGCCGAAAATTTCGCCGGTCGAGGCCAGCGCCAGCTACCTGGCCCATGTGCGCGCCGCGTGGAATGCGCACTTTCCGGACAGCCCGCTGGAGCGGCAGGAACTCCGGCTGACCGTGCCGGCATCCTTTGACGAAGGCGCCCGCGCCCTGACACTCAGCGCCGCCCGGCTGGCGGGCCTGCCGCAGGTGCAACTGCTTGAAGAACCCCAGGCGGCGTTCCACGACTGGCTGCTGCGCCACCAGGGCCGGCTGGACCAGGAACTGGCGCAGACCCGCCGCGTGCTGGTCTGCGACGTGGGCGGCGGCACCACCGACCTGAGCCTGATCGACGTGGAACCGGATGCCGCCGGTGGCTCGCCCCGGTTGATGCGTGTCGGCGTCGGCAACCACCTGATGCTGGGGGGCGACAACATGGACCTGGCGCTGGCGCACGCCGTGGAAGCGCGCATGGGCAATGTGCCGGGCGCGCCGGGTGCGCCGTTGTCGGCCAGCCGGCTGGCGCAGCTGATGGACCGCTGCCGCGCTGCCAAGGAGGTGTTGCTGGCCCCTGGCGCGCCTGAACAGGCGCCAGTCACGCTGCTGGGCGGCGGCGCCCGGCTGGTGGGCGGCAGCCGCACGGTGATGCTGCAGCGCGACGAGGTCGAGCGCCTGATCGTCGACGGCTTTTTTCCGCCGGTCGGGCTGGACGCGCAGCCGGTGCAGGCACGCGGCGGCATCGTCGCCTTTGGCCTGCCGTATGCGCGCGACGCGGCCATCACGCGCCACATCGCCGCCTTCCTGCGCCAGCATGGCCCGGACCTGCCTGATGCATTGCTGCTTAATGGCGGCGTGTTCCGCGCCGGGGCGCTGGCGCAGCGGCTGGCCGAGACGCTGGGCGCCTGGCGTGGCGCGCCGCTGCGTTTGCTGCACAACGACAACCCCGATGTGGCGGTGGCGCGCGGCGCGGTCGCCCATGGGCTGGCGCAGCGCGGGCTGGCGCCGCGCATTGGCGGCGGCTCGGCGCGCAGCTACTTCTTGCGGCTTGACGAGGCGAAAGCGCCCGGCCAGCAGGCCAATGCCGGCCAGGCGCGCGGCATCTGCATCCTGCCGCGCGGCAGCGAGCCGGGGCACGAGGCGCTGCTGACCGGCCGCAGCTTTGCCCTGCGCGTTGGCCAGCCGGTGCGCTTCCAGCTGTTCAGCGCCGTGGCCGAGGGCGCCGGCCAGGCGCTGGCGCAAGCCGGCGAGCTGGTCACGCTCGACGAGGACGCGCTGGTGCGGCTGCCGCCCATCGTCATGGTGCTGGCGGCTGATCCGGCCGATCCCGGCGCCAGCAACGGCCAGCCGGTGCGGCAGGACATTGCCGTGCAGCTGGCCGCGTCCCTGACCGACGTCGGCACGCTGGAACTGCACTGTGTGGCGCAGCTTGACGCGCGCCAACGCTGGCTGCTGGCGTTCGATTTGCGCCAGCCGCAAGCTGAAGCGGGTGGCCCCGAAGCACCAGACCCACGGCTGGCAGCGCGCATGGCCGAGGCCATTGCCCAGATCGACCGTATCTTTGGCACGAACAAGCAGCCCGTCAGCCCGAAAGAGGTCACGCAACTGCGCGCGCAACTCGAACGCCTGCTAGGCGACCGCGCGCAATGGACCACGCCCGTGCTGCGCCAGTTGTTCGACGCGCTGTGGCAGCGCGAACGCGGCCGGCGCCGCAGCGCGGCGCACGAGCGCGTCTGGCTGAACCTGGCCGGCTACGGCCTGCGCCCCGGCTTTGGCGACCCGCTCGACGCCTGGCGGGCGCAGCAGCTCTGGACGCTGCTGCCGCTGGGCGTGCAGCATCCCAACGACCGGCAGGTGGGTGCCGAATGGTGGACGCTGTGGCGGCGCGTGGCCGGCGGGCTGGACGCCGCCGGGCAGCTGCGCCTGCTGGACGACTTTGCCTTCAACCTGCAGATCAGCGAAGAGGGCGCGGACGGCCTGGAAGGCGCCCGGCCGGTCAGCGGCAGCGCCGGCGACATGCTGCGGCTGGGCGCATCGCTGGAGCGAATTCCGTCGGCCTACAAAGCCGAGATCGGCGAATGGCTGCTGGGGCGGATCAGCAAATCCGCCGCCGCACCGCTAGCGCGCCCGCGCACGGGCCCGGGCGGCAGCGCCGACGAGAGCTTGCTCCTGTGGGCGCTGGGCCGCATCGGCACGCGCGAGCCTTTTCACGGCAGCCCGCATGATGTGGTGCCGCCCGATACCGCTTCGGCGTGGATCGAACGCCTGCTGGCGCTCGACTGGAAGCGCCTGGAGGCCGCCGCCTTTGCCGCCGTCAACCTGGCGCGCGTCACCGACGACCGGGCCCGCGACCTGCCGCTGGCGCTGCGCGAGCAGGTACTGGCGCGGCTCCATGCGATTCAGGCGCCCGCGCCCTGGCTGGCGATGGTGGCCGGGAAGGTCGAACTCGACGAAGCCACCGAACGCCGCCTGCTTGGCGAATCGCTGCCGCCGGGGCTGCGGTTGATGGCTTGAACGCTGGTGCGTGCGGCGGGTGGCCTTGAACAGCGGGCGCCAAAATGCGTCGGATTTACTATGAAATCAATAGCTGCCACCGCAAGAAAGTAAAGCGGTAAAGGCCATTTTGATGCTGAAAAACGGCATCAGTCCGCCGGCTTGCTGCCCGACGCCAGCAGCAGCTCGTTCGGCCCTTCCCAGCCCTCCGGCAGCTGGAAAACCTCCAGCTGCTCCTCCATGTCGGCCCATGCCGCTTCCCTGGCTTCGGGGTTCAGGTGGCCCAGGATCTGCAGGATGGGCGACGCCGACGTGCGCACAAAATGCAGGTAGTCGCGGGCCGATGGCAGCTCGAACGGGGCCTGGATACGCTCCGTGGCCACGTCCGTGAACCCGGCCTGGCTGAAAAAGTCTTGCAGCAGCCCCGGTTTGCCCAGGCTCAGCAGCCCGCCCGGCGTCAATGGATCGCGTGGCGCCAGGCCCGCATGCCGGCACGCGGTGGTCATCAAAATGCCGATGCACGGGTTGCGCTGCGGTTCCGAAAAAACCAGCACCGCGGCATGCCCGCCCGGGCGCAAGACCCGGTGCATCTGGCGCAGCGCGCCCAGGGGATTCGGGCAGAGCATCAGGCCGAGCCGGCACACGGCCGCGTCAAAACCGGTTTCATCGAGCAGCAGGTCCTCGGCGTCGCAGACCCGCGTCTGCACCTGCGCCAGCCCGGCCCGCCGCGCATGCTCGCTGGCGAACTGCAGGATGGCGGGTGAAATGTCGGTGGCCAGCACCCGGCCGCCATCCCCCACCCGGTGGGCGATGTCCAGCGTCTGGTCGCCCGCGCCGGCTGCGATGTCGAGCACGCGCAGGCCGGTACCGATCCGCGCCGCATCAAGCAGCGCCGTCGTGGGCGCGGCAAGCCAGTTGCGGATCGCCGGCGTCTGGTGGTTCCAGCCGCTGGCCGACGCGTCCCACGCCTGGCGAACGGCGTCCTTGAATTGTTCGGGGCTGGCTGGCGTCATGCGGGTCTCCTGCGGGGGGATTTCGGTGTCGCCAGTCTGCTACCAAAGCGCAGACTGCACAAGCCGCCAAACCCGGGACGTGGGCGCAGGCGCAGGCGGTACGCCGATAATCAGCCCCCGACCCGCCGCTCCAGAAAAACCCGATGCCTCCCAAGCCCCCGCCCTTGCCACATGACCTCTAAACCACCGCTGCCGGGCGATTTCCTGTCGCTGCAACATGTCCAGCCTTTCGTGCTCGACGATGGCGCGTCCCGGTCGCTGCATTTCACGTCGGGGGAATTGCAAAGCCGCATGCGCCTGGACAGCCCCTGCGGGCTCGAGCTGGACTACACCCGCACCATGATGGGTTTTTTGCTGTTCAATCCGGTCCCCGGGCACATCGGCATGATCGGACTGGGCGGCGGCTCGATCGCCAAGTTTTGCCACCGCTTCCTGCCCGCCAGCCGCATGACGGTGCTGGAGATCAACCCGCATGTGATCGCGCTGAGGGCTGCGTTTCAGGTGCCGCCGGACGACGAGCGCTTCGAGGTCCTGGCGGCCGACGGCGCGCTGTACCTGCAGACCCGGGCGCCGCAGTATGCGGTGCTGCTGGTCGACGGCTTTGACCCCGACGGCCAGCCCGCTGGTCTGTGCAGCCAGCGCTTTTACGACGACTGCCTGGCGGCCCTGCCGGAGGGCGGCGTGCTGGTGGTCAACCTGCATTACGACCATCCCGACTACGGGTTGCTGTTCGAGCGCATCCGCCGCAGCTTTGGCGGCAATGCGGTCGAGATCGTGACGCTGGAAAAGAGCAACAGCATTGTCTTTGCCCGCAAAGGCGCGTCGATTTCTCCGCAGGCGCTGAATCTGGCCGGCAGCCTGGCGGCGCTGGATGCCCGGGCGCGGGCAATCCTGAAGCCCGAACTGGCGCGCATGCTCTGGCAGATGAAAAACCCCGGCACGGGCGACGGCCGCTGAGTGCGACGCTTTTTTCAGCGAACCATGAAGGTCGGATGTAGGAAGCCTTCAAGCGGCGTTTGCGGTCTTGTCTGACGCTTTGCACGCAGTCTGACACGCACACTTTGGCATCGGCGCGCTTGTGCGCTCTTTTGCAACCGAAAAGGCACCGTTATGACTGAAAAAACCGCATCCGTCCATTGGCAAGGTCAGGGCAAAAAGGGTCAGGGCCACATCAGCACCGAAACCAGCGCGCTGAAAGCCTATCCCTACGGGTTTGGCAGCCGCTTCGAGGACGACAGGCGCGGCACCAATCCCGAGGAACTGCTGGGCGCTGCGCATGCGGCCTGCTTCACCATGGCGTTCTCGTTTGCCTGCGACAAGGCCGGCTTTGCCACTGAACTGGTCGACACCCAAGCCAAGGTGCGCCTGGTCAAAGAGGGCGACGGTTTTGTGATCGACCGCATTGCGCTGACGCTTGCGGCCGTGGTTCCGGGCATCAGCGAAGCCCGGTTCCAGGAGATTGCCGAGGGTGCCAAGAACGCCTGCCCGCTGTCCCAGGCGCTGGCCAGCGTGCCCGAGATCACGCTGTCGGCCAAACTTGAAAACGCGCGCTGAACGCCATGGCCCTGAAAACCAATTTTTCGTTTGAGGTCCAGTACACCGCCGGCTCCAGCCGCAACAAGGCCCAGCGCGACAAGGTCATGGGCTCGCTGCAGGCCACCCTGCAGCAATTGCTGGCGGCGCAGGACCCCGAAGCCGAAGTCATGGTCAGCGACAGCCAGCGGGGCGACGGCAACAAGCTGGTGGAGTTGACCACCACGCTTCAGGATGCGCAGCTTGCCGGCATCCTGAAGGACTTTTCAGAGCAACACGGCGTCAGCGTGGCCGCCTTCGAGTAAGACGGTTCAGGCAGGCGCGGCCAGCTGTTCAAGCAGCCGCGCCAGTGCATGGGCAACGCTGGCCTGGCGCACGGCGGCGCGGTCGCCGTCAAAGCGCATCATTTCAGTGACCGTGCCGGCCGGCGTGGTCCAGCCAAACCACACCGTCCCCACCGGCTTGCCGGAGCTGCCGCCGCCCGGGCCGGCGACGCCGGTCACCGCCACCGCCGCCTGCGCCTGCGAGCGGGCCACCGCGCCCTGCGCCATGGCCCGCGCCACCGCTTCGCTGACGGCGCCGTGGTGTTCAATCAGCGCCGCATCGACGCCCAGCAGTTCGGATTTGGCGGCATTGGAATAGGTGACGAAGCCGCGGTCAAACCAGTGGCTCGAGCCGGCCAGCTCGGTGCAGGCCGCTGCAATCAGGCCGCCGGTGCAGCTTTCGGCGGTCGCCATCAGCCAGCCCCTTTTTAGTAAAATATCAGCTAAAAAGGCTGCTGGCGCAAGCTGGTCATTTGAAAGATGCTCTTTTATTGATAGCAAGCTGCTCATGCAAAAAACCTCCACAGCGCCATCACCAGCAGCGTGCAGCCGGCGGCCACCAGGTCGTCAAACATGATGCCAAAACCGGCAATACTCCAGGCGTTGCGGCTGGTGGCCGGGTCCACGCCGTGCGACAGCCGGTCGGCCCAGCCCACCGGACCGGGCTTGGCGGCATCGAAATAGCGAAACAGTGCAAACGCAATGGCTTGCCCCAGCAGGCCGGCCGGACTGATCAGCCACAACACGGCCCAGAAGGCGACGATCTCGTCCCAGACGATGCTGCCGGGGTCGAGCACCCGCAGGTGGCGCGCGGTGATGGTGCAGACCCACCAGCCCAGCGGAATCGACACGGCAATCAGCCAGCCGATCTCTGCTGGCGACAGCCATCGCTGCAGCGCCAGGAAGGACAGCCAGGCCCACAGGGTCCCGGCGGTTCCGGGGGCGAAGGGGCTGAGCCCCGAGCCAAAGCCCAGGGCGATGAAATGTGCCGGATGCGCCAGCATGAATCTGGCCGTGGGCTGCCGGGGGCCGGCGCTGGTGGTCAGGGGCGTCAAGGGCGTCAGGGGAAGTTCGGTCATGCGCGGGTTTCCGGGTTCAGGCAAAGTGGTCAAAGGAAGCAAACGCGCCCGACAGGCGCTGGCCGTCAGCGTCGAGCAGCCGCAGGCCGGGTTCGGCGTCGATGCAGCCGATGCGGGTCACGGGCGTGGCGGCCTGGCGCGCGGCGGCCTGCACCGCCTGGCGGGCCGACACTGGGGCGCTGAAGGCGAGTTCATAGTCGTCGCCGCCGGCCAGCACGCAGTTCAGCCGGTTTTTCAAGGAAATAAGGCCTGTTGCGCAGTCTGGATGGGCGCAGGCAGCTATTAAATGAATAGCGATTGAGGTGTCCAGCGTGGCGCCGACGCCGGAGGCCCTGAGGAGATGCCGCAGGTCGCCGAGCAGGCCGTCGCTGATGTCCAGCGCCGCCGAGGCCACGCCGCGCAATGCCTGGCCCAGCGCGACGCGCGGCGTGGGCCGCTCCAGCCGCTCCCTGGCCTGCGCCAGCAGTTCGGCCGGCAGGGCAATGTTGCCGCGCAGCGCTTCGAGCGCCAGCCGCGCATCGCCCAGCGTGCCGCTGACATACACGTCGTCTCCGGCCCGGGCGCCCGAGCGCAGCAGCGCCTGGCTTTTGCCATGCACCACCGGCACCTCGCCAAACACCGTGATGCAAATGTTCAGCGGCCCCCGCGTGGTGTCGCCGCCGACGAGTTCGCAGCCGTGGGCGTCGGCCAGCGCCAGCAGGCCGCGTGAAAACGGCGCCAGCCAGGCTTCGTCCACGTCGGGCAGCGCCAGCGCCAGCGTGAAGGCCAGCGGCGTGGCGCCGCAGGCGGCCAGGTCGCTCAGGTTGACCGCCAGCGCCTTGTGGCCGAGCGCAAAAGGATCGACATCGGCAAAAAAATGCCGGCCCTCGACCAGCATGTCGCTGGAAATCGCCAGTTGCGTTCCCGGCGCGGGCTGGAGCAGCGCGCAGTCGTCGCCAACGCCCAGCACCGCGCGCGGCGTGGGGCGCGTGAAGTAGCGCGCAATCAAGTCAAATTCACCCATGGTGGCAAGCATACCGTGCGTGTTGCCAGCGCCTGAGCGATTTTTTTGCCAGGCCAGGAACGCCTTGCGCAGGCTGGTTCAACCCGCCTTGCGCGGCATCACGTCAGTTTTTCCGACACCGCCTTCAGGAGGTTTTCGAGCACGTCAAAGTTGGCCGGCTTGGCCAGGTGGTAGTCAAATCCTGCTTCCCGTGAAAACTGCCGGTCTGTGTTCTGGCTGTAGCCGGTCAGGGCGATGTCCAGCAGTACCGCGTTGGGCGCTAGGCCAGCGCCACCTCCACCGCGCTCAGGCCATCGTGCACCATGCGGACCTCATAGCCGGAAAATTCGAGCAGCATCCCCAGCGTCGCGGCTTCTTTTTTTTACATCATTTTTTTGATATCGCTGTAGTCGCCACGGGTACGCAGGATCACCTGAACATTTGACTGGCCCCGGTTGCGCCAGTACCAGCCGTGGTTGCCAGTGAATGCGGCCTGCAGAACACCTTCGTCAGAGGCAACCCCTCGACCCTTCTGGTAGCTGATTGACTTGCCCGGTGCGTCACCGTGTGTGTCGAAGTTGACTTCACCGCCCTTGACCACCCAAGAGTATTGGGCCTTGGCGCCCGCAACCATTTTCAGTTTGATTTCCATTCCTTCACCCGGCGTCAAAGTGAGGGGAATTTCATCGCGCCACTCCACCTTGGGCTCAGCGGCTTGGGTGGCAACACTTTTGGTGTTGGCCGGTGCAGCCTTCGTTGCCGGCTCCGCTGCATTGGAACTGGCGATGACAGCTGTTGCGGTCGCAGTTGGCTCCGCGACCGGCGTACCGGCTGCATCTGCTGCAGCCTCTGCCGCCAGTTGTTGCTTGATTTCTCCTATTTTGGTCATTCGAAGGATCCCGCCGACCCCCGTGGGGTCGATGCCGTATTCAGCCGGGAGAACCACGGCAACCAAGAGGACCAGTGCCGAGAGAGCGGCCAGGATGGTGGATCGCAAGAGCTGCCTGGACGATGGAAGCTCGGCGTGCAAAGGGGTATCGCTGTTGTACATGTTAAAAATTCCTTGGGTGTTCAGGACACAAAATAGCCAGTGAGCTGCATGCCCACCAAAATGAAACCCGCGCTCATCATGGCGACGTTGGCGGTGTAGGCGTTGCGGCCGAAACTTGGCGTGCGGCGCCAGTAGCTCATGCCTATCAGGATGACCGTTAGCGCCAGTAGCTGCCCGATTTCCACGCCCAGGTTGAATGCGAGCAGGTTGGGCACCAGACCGTCGGGCGAGATCTCGTATTCAATGATCTTGGTTGCCAATCCGAAGCCGTGAAACAAGCCAAACACCAACGTCGCCACTTTGGTGTTGGCTTGAAACCCCAGCCAGCGCTGAAACGCACCGAGGTTGTCCAGGGCTTTGTAAACGACGGACAGGCCGATGATTGCGTCGATCAGGTAGCTGTTGATTCCGGCGTTGAAGTACACGCCCAGGATCATGGTGGTGGAATGGCCCAACGCAAACAGGCTCACATAGATGCCGATGTGCTGGATGCGGTAGAGAAAAAAGATCACCCCGAAAAGAAACAGGATGTGGTCGTAGCCCGTCATCATGTGCTTGGCACCCAGGTACATGAAGGGCAACAGGTTGACGCCGGAAATCTCCTGGATGTAGCCCTTGTCACCCGCCGTTACGGCGTGCGCAAAGACTTCATTGCTCCCGATGAGAAGGCAAATGAAAAGTGCCGAAAGAAATAGCAGACGGGTCTGCCAAGTCGCCCAAGGCGAACGTGGCAGCCAGTCGCGGACATGGCTGTGCATGAAGACTCCGATGCAATGAAAGAAATGGATGCGCTGCATGGTGCAGCGCGAAGACGACGAGAAGTGTCTTAGCCCATGGGTGGGCGATCCAGCCGGAAGGCCCGCCCCATTTCAATCCATGGCCGCACCATCACATCCCAGCTGGGGAGTTGCGACGCTATAACGCCCCAGGCCAGGGGCAGGTGGTGCGCTGTGTCGTGCGAATGGTCCATGCCGTGGTGCGGAGGCTCACCCCTTGAACTCTCATCCGCCACCGGGAATTCGATTCCTGGGTCTGCATGCGCGTGCCCGTGAGAATTCTCGGAAGAAGGCTGCACGGAATCGTGTAACGCTGCCATGACGGCGACGCCGTGAGAACTCGTCATCCCAATCGATGAGACGATCATCCCAAACGTGATCACGACCAGCACGAGCCACCGCATGCCCAGCGTTGCCAGGATGGGTCGTGTGCAGGAATGGGCAAGCAAGGTCATGGGGTATTCGGGAAACCGGACGATTATATTATCCCCCTGGGGAGGATACTATTTACCATGACACAGCCACACACACATGATTCTCACCCTGCCATCATCAAACGACTGAAAAGAGCCAATGGGCATCTCAACAGCACGATTGAAATGCTGACAGCGGGCCGCCCTTGTCTTGATATTGCGCAGCAGTTGCAGGCCGTGGAGAAGGCCGTTCAGCAAGCCAAGAAGGCGCTGATCCAGGACCATTTGGACCATTGTCTTGACGGCCTCGTAGGCCCTCTTGGTGCAGATCAGCGGCATGCCATGGACGAGTTCAAGGAAATCACCCGTTACTTATGAGGCGCGGGCTCAAACTGCCCCTCCAAGGCGCTGTCGCCCAAGCTCGAAAGACGCAGCATGCTCGGTATCTTCACCAACCGGACCTATCGCCATTTGTTCGCCGCGCAAGTGATCGCCTTGATCGGCACCGGTCTGGCTACCGTAGCGTTAGGTCTCCTGGCGTCTGATCTGGCCGGCGACCATGCCGGGGTTGTCTTGGGAGCCGCATTGGCCATCAAAATGATCGCGTGCGTCGGCGCGGCGCCGATCACAGCCGCATTTGCCGAACGGCTGCCCAGACGCACTATGCGGGTAACGCTGGACCTGGTACGAGCGGGTGTTGCCCTGCTCCTGCCGTTTGTCTCCCAGATCTGGGAGGTTTACCTGCTGATCTTTGTGTTGCAGGCAGCGTCGGCGGCCTTCACGCCCACGTTCCAGGCCACTATCCCCGATGTGCTGCCGCAGGAAGAGGATTACACCAAGGCCTTGTCGCTCTCACGCCTTGCGTACGACATGGAGAGTCTGGTCAGTCCAATGTTGGCCGCCGCGTTGCTGACAGTGATCGGCTTTCACGATGTGTTTGCTGCCACGGTGGTGGGATTCTTGGCGTCTGCCATGCTGGTGGTGTCGGTCGTACTGCCAGTGCACCCTGCGCCACAGCGCCGCGGCATCTACGACCGGACCACGCGCGGGCTCCATGGTAGCTGCGCTGGCTTTGCCAACCGTGCTGGGCAAGCTGGCAGACCGCAGCGTGATGCTGGGCGGCATCGGGTTGCTGGTCGCGGGCATGTTCGCTGGCACGCTGCTGAGAGGACAAGGCGCGCTCCTGGCCTTGTGGTTCGTGCTGGGTTTGGGTTACTCCACCGCCCAGACACCCTCCGGGCGCTTGTTGCGGCGATCCTCGAATCCGGAAGATCGCCCTGCGCTGTTTGCCGCGCAGTTTGCGTTGTCTCATGCCAGTTGGCTGTTGTTCTATCCCTTGGCGGGCTGGCTGGGTGCCCGCTACGGCATACCCGTGGCTTTTGGTGTGCTGGGGAGTGCTGCTGCATTGGCCATATGGCTTGCCTTGAGGGTCTGGCCGTCTTTTGATCCAGAAGCCATCGAGCACGAGCATTCCAATCTACCGGCCGGGCATCCGCATGCAATTGGCGCTCCCACACCCGGCCATGGGTTACGTCATTCGCATCCCTTCGTGGTCGACGACGCTCATCCTCATTGGCCCAGGGCGGGTCGTTGATGGCGAATCTGTATGCCTGATTTGTCCTTTGAATTGTTCGAGACAGGTCAGCAGGGCGCCTCCAGCCACTTTGGCCTCGCTCGGATTGCGGATACAGCAGCAAAGCTGCCTTGAGGACTTCACACTGCAATCGAACTCCGACCATGTGAGCTGCGGTTCCGATGGCAAGAGTGATATTTGCCATCCCGGTAGTTGTGGTGAGCGCTGCCAGCGGCTTGGCGCGCGCCACGGCCGATTCAGTTTCCATGCCGTTTTTCAAAGGAAATAAGGCCTTCTCCGCAAGCTGCGTGGTCGTTGTCAGCTATCAAATAAATAGCAACTGAGGTATCCGGCGTGGCACCGGTGCCCGATGCCTTCAGCAGGTGTTGCAGGTTGCCCAACAAGCCGTCGCCGAGGCCACGCCGCGCTTCGAGCGCCAGACGCCCGAGCGAAGCAGCGCCTGGCTTTTACCGTGGACCACGGGTACTTTGCCAAACACGGTGATGCAGCTGTTCAGCGGTCCCCGCGTGGTGTCGCCGCCGACGAGTTCCCAGTCGTGGCGGTTTGCCAGCGCCAGTGTGATGGCTTGCGGCATGGCACTGCAGGCGGCCAGGTCCGAGAGCTTGACCGCCAGCGCCTGGTGGCCAAGCGCGGCCGGATTGGCATCGGCAAAAAATGCCGGCTTTCGAACCGCATGTCGCTGGAGATCACCAGTTGTGTGACCGGCTTGGGCTGGAGCAGCGCACAGTTGTCGCCCACGCCCAGCGCTGCGCAGTAGGTGGGGCGCGTGAAGTAGCGCGCAATGAGATCGAATTCACCCATGGCGGCAAGCATACAGACTGCCTGACGCGACCCGGGGCGCGCCGGCCAGCAAAAAATCTTGTTTTGACATAAAGTTACATGTGTGTGTAAATTGATTTAATTCTCAAGAATCAGTCGGCGCCTAGCGCCATGCGGCTAAAAAACCATCGGACCAGGACGACACCACATGCCCATTTACCGACGAACCCCCGCAGGCACTGAGGCTGCATTCAACATCAAGTCTTCTGTGCCGCGCAAGCTGCGCACCCTGCTGGTGGCCGTGGACGGGCATACCGAACTGGGTATCTACGTCCGCACCCTGTATTCGTTTGGCGATGTGGCGGCGCTCTTGGGTGCGCTGGAAGAGAGCGGCTTTGTCGAACTGGTGGAAAAACGCAAGCCTGCCGATCCGGACGGTGCCACCAGCGTGCGCTCCGCGCACAGCACCGCACCGCTGTTTGCGGTTACTTCACCAGCTCCGGCCAAGAACTGGGCGCCAGCGACCGGACGCAGCGCCTTTGGCGCCCCATCCGGTGCCGCCGGCTACCCGCTGCGCAAAGCGCTGCTGCTGATCAGTGACTTCGTCACCCTGCACCTGCCCGACCAGTCGATGGAGATCGTGCTGGCGCTGGAGGCGCTGGGTTCGGTCGAGCAGCTCGTCGGCAGCCTCCAGGGCTACGAAGCGCTGGTTACGCCCCTGGGCATGCCGGCTCGACAGCACCTGGCCGAACTGCGCCAGGTGCTCACGACGAACTAATGCATACGCTACCCGCCTTCGCTGGCGGACTGGGTTTTAATTTTTTACAAAGGAACGTTCTCATGTTAATTCGTCTTCTTTATGCCAGCACTGCCCAAGAGGGTGTGGACCTCGAGGAATTCAAGCGCATCCTGCTGCAGTCCCAGGCCAACAACGACCGCCGTGACCTCACTGGCATGCTGGCCTTCAACAGCAAGCTGTTCCTGCAGGTGCTTGAAGGCGCGCGCGATGAGGTCAACGACTTATATACCCGGCTGCTGCGCGACCCGCGCCACCACACCGTCGCTGTACTGAGTTGCAAGGAGATCGAGGAGCGTCATTGGGCCAACTGGTCGATGGGTTTTGCCGCGCCCAATGCGGACAACCGTGCGCTGTTCATGAAATACTCCCAGCACAGTACCTTCAGCCCCTACACGATGAAAGCTGATGCGGCCGAAAAGATGATGATGGAAATGATGAATACCTCGCTCTCGCTGAGCACAACCGAGCCGCCAGCCGCTCCACCACAGACGCCGCCAGTGGCCGTTACCGGGATTTTCGGCCGCTTTCTCAAGAAGTGAGTGGGTGTGGCGATCACGCGCAAGAAAGAACCAACTTCCGTTGGCCCTCAATGCCATTGAAAAAATAGCAAAAAATGCAGGTATGGCATCGGCCATAGCTGTTTTTGATCAAAAAATTTCAGGTTCATGCCCGCAGTACATGGCCCATGCCGCCGCGAAACCGCTCGGCCGCCTGGCGGATGACTTCGGCCAGCAGGCGTTCCTCACCCTGGCGCTCGCGCAGCCAGCGGGCGTCGTTGTCGTTGCGCTCGACGCTGCGCCTTAGCAAGTCGATGGACGCACTGGCGCCCACGCTGGCGGCGTGGTGTTCGATCCGGTCCATGGACATCAGGATGTGTTCGCGCAGCGGCATGTGGCCGCCCGTGGCCGGGTCCACATACACCGCGTCCAGGCCGAAACGGCAGGCCTGGAAACGGTTGTAGGTATAGACCAGGTAATCGTCTTCGGTCGGCATGAAGGTGTCGTCGTTCATGAACCAGCAGCCCAGCGACTGCACGTAGCCGGCCAGCGCGGTGGCGCGCTCGATGGTCAGCGGCGTGTCGAAGACGCGGATTTCAATGGTGCCGAACTCCGGCTTGGGCCGGATGTCCCAGTAGAAGTCCTTCATGCTTTTCACCACGCCGGTGTGCGCCATCTTGTTGAAGTACACCGTGAACTCGTCCCAGGTCAGCGCGAACGGCGCGCGCCCCGACAGCGGAAAGGCGAACACCGAGTTCAGCCGCGCCGAGTCAAACGCCGTGTCCTGCCCCTGCACATACGGGCTGGAGGCTGACAGCGCGATGAAGTGCGGGATGTAGCGCGACATGCGGTGCAGCGTGAGCAGCGCAGTGTCGGCGTCGGGGCAGCCGATGTGCACATGCTGGCCAAAGATGGTGAACTGCTTGGACAGGTAGCCATACAGCTCGGACAGCTCGCGAAAGCGCGGCTTGTCGTAGATGCGGCGCTCGTGCCACTGCTGGAACGGGTGCGTGCCGCCGCCGACGATGGCAATGTTGAGCTTGTCGGCGCACTTGACCAGCGCATCGCGAATCTGCGTCAGCTCGCCCAGCACCTCCGACGAGGTGTGGCATATGCCGGTCGAGACCTCGATCATGCTGGATGTCATCTCGGGCACCACCGCGCCGGGCAGCGGAATCTTGCTCATCAGCCGCAGCATGTCCTCGGCGTAGGGCGCCAGGTCGTAGTCGTGGGTGTTGACGAGCTGCATTTCCAGCTCAACGCCCAGCGACAGGGCGGCTGATTTTTCGAAGTGTTCAAGACTCATGGACAGGACCGGTTGAAGCGGCGCGCACCACCGGCGCCCAAGGCTTGGAGCATTCGCCGGCGCGGTACAGTGCTACGGTGGCCAGCACGGCACCGAGCATTTCCATCAGCAGGATGGCCGGCAGCGCCACCATCGCAACCTGGCCCCCAATGGGGCCGGACGCGGCAACATACTGTGACACCAGCAGCAGCGCGACCGATGACATCGGCGACATGGCACAGCCGACCCACACGCTTTGCTTCCAGCTGGCGCCGCTGCTGGCATTGCCCAGCGACACGCCGGCCACCTTGGCGACCATGCGCACCAGCACCAGGCCGATGACCAGGCCGGCGACCGGCCGGCTCCAGTCGGCCTGCGCGGCCACCACCGACACCAGCACGAACATCAGCATGGTCAGCATCGACGAGGCGGTGCCCATCTGCCGGGGCCAGGACCAGGGGCGCGGGTTGAGCTGCTTGAGCAGCATGCCGCCCAGCAGCGCCGCGAGCGGCGCCGAGCCGCCAAAGTTGGCCGCCAGCGCGGCGCCGGCGGCAATCAGGGTGAGCAGCAGGATGGCGGTGTTTTCACTGGTCGGACTCATCACCCGCAAGGCGGCGCGCAGCACCAGCGCCAGCACCGCGCCGACCACCACCGACAGTCCCAGCACCACCAGCACCGGCAGCAGTGTGTTGGACAGGCCGGCTTCGCCGCGCGGCAGCATGCCGGCCCTGGCGCTGCACAGCGTCAGCGCGTACAGGCTGCTCAGCGTGGACAGCGCCAGCGCGCGCTCGGTGACCGGTCCGGCGGCCCGGGTGTCGATGGCCACGCGCGAGAGCACCGCCGGCGAAGCGGCAATGGCCACCAGCGCCAGCGACTCGGCCACCACGGAGGGCATGCCGAGCAGGCTGAGCAGCCAGCGCACGCCCAAAAAGGTCAGGGCCGACTCGGCCACGCTTTGCACCAGCAGCATCGGGTTGTGGCGAAACCAGCGTAGCGAAATGCGCCCGCCGGCCTCGAACAGCACCACCGCCACGCCCAGTTCGAGCAGGAACAGGCCGGTCCCCTGCAGCGGCCAGGCCGCGCCGGTGAAGCCGGCCAGGCCGGCAAAGGCGCCGACGGCCGAATAGCCGATGACCTTGGGCAGGCCGGTGTAGCGGTTGACAAGGTGGCCGGCAGCCGCCGCCAGCGCCAGCAGGATGGACCATTGCACCGTGGGCAGCCCGGCCGAAGGCTTGATCCATTCGGCCCAGATGGCCATGAGTTCATTCATAGGGTAGTGTCTCCACGCGATGATTGGGGCTGAACTGCCCGGGCAGGGCGGGTGCCCCGACGGCAGGCCCGGCCTTGGAAAGGCCTCAAACCGTCCAGGAAAACCGGCGTGTGCCAATAGGGGAAACAGCAATGTTTCTTAAATCTACAGTTCTTGTCCGAATCTTCATGTGGGACAAGGGCGAAGGCGCCTATGTTAACGGGGGATGAAAAAGCTCAAGGGATGGCGGCGCCAGCGCGCCCAGATGGCTGAGCGGATACGGGCCCGGTCGCGCTTGCTGACGTTGTGCGCCTGCAGCGCCAGCCGGAAGGCAAAGTAAAAACTCACGCCCAGGTTGAGCGCGCCAATCAGCGGAATCGACGCCACGCTCCACCAGAACGCCGCCTGCGCGAACACCTCCAGCCCGAGCGACGCGCCGGCAGCGGCCAGTTGCCCGGTCGAGAGCGTGACATGGCGCAGTTCGAGTTCGAGGCCGAAAAAACCGGTGAAGGCAGGAATCAGCCCGAGCATGAAGCCCAGTGAAATATTCGAGGCAAAGCCCGAAACATGCTCGCGCATGAAAACCGACCAGCGCGCGGCGCGCGCGTTGCCCAGCACGGCGGTAAAACGCGGGTTGTGCCGCATCGCCGAGTCCAGGTGGTGCAGCACGAACCCGTTCTCAACCCAGCCGGCAATCATGCTGGCCGAAAACAGCACTACGCCGGTGAAGGCCGCCCATAACAGCGTCGGGCCCAGCAGCGTGAGCGATTCCAGCACATGCCGGGCGCTGTCCGCGCCGATCATGGGGCGGCCCAGCGCCAGTTCGATTGCCGCATTGACCAGCAGCACTGCCGGCACCACCATGAAGACGTTGCCAAACACCGCCGCCACCTGCGAGCGCACCAGGTGCGTGACCTCGTCGACGAAGTCTTCCAGCGTCGCGGTCGATTCGTCCGAGTCGATGTTCTTGAGCTTGGCGGCCATGGCCGGCGCGGTCATGGCCGGCTGCTTGGTGGCCAGCGTGAAATGCAGCAGCTGGATCAGGATGAACGAGGCGGCATACGCCAACCCTGCCCAGAAGCCGCTCCAGAACGCCGACAGGCCGACGGCCACGACCATGAATTTCAGCAGCGTCGTCAGCGCGGTGATGGCGCCGCCGCCCATCGCCTTGCCGAGCATTTCCTTGTAGTCGGCGCGGTTGCGCGTGATGTAGCGCTCGCCGGTTTCAGCGCTGCGCTCGGCCATCTTGGCCGACAGCAGGGTCGAATTGGCGCTGATCAGGGCAAGGATGCTCTTGCTTTCCTGCGCAATCGTGACCCGGCGCGCCAGCAGCTTGAGCGCGGCCATCGCCGGCTTGGCCGACAGCAGGGCTTCGAGCAGTTCGCGCTGGCGCAGCATGCGGGCGCGCAGCTGGCGCAGGCGGAACACCATGCCCAGGGAAATGCCGTTTTCCTCCAGATGCGCATAGATGCTGCCCACCGCCTGCCGGCAGGCATCGAGCCGCTCGCGGTACTGCCTGACGGCGGCCTGCAGCGCTAGCGCGTCAGGCACGGGCTGGAAAAACGCCGTGCGCAGTTCCTGGACATCGGCGGGCAGGGCATGAAAGGCGCGTGCATGCGGGCTGGCCCGGTTCATGCGCAGCCGCAACTCGGGCGCAAAACCGGTGGCACGGATTTGCGCCGTGCAATAGGTCAGCGCGTCCATCAGGCTGTGGTGCCATTCCTGGGTGCCCTGCGCCGGGTCGGCCGACAGCAGCGCGGCGAGCTGGTCGATCTGCGACTCTTCAAGGGCGCTCATCCACTGGAAATCGAAGCGCGCGGTCGCCACCAGCGGAAACAGCTCGGAGGCGTCGGTGGTTTCCGGGGTGCCGGGCAGCAGCTTGCGGCGCAGGCGCTCGGCCAGTTCGCTGGCAAAGGCGGTGCGCGGCGCAAAGCCGAAATCCGCCAGCAACGGTGTGATGTCCACCGTGCGGGTCAGGATTGTCCACCAGGCCTGCAGGCGGGACCGCAGTTCGGGCTGCCTTTGGACCGCGTCGATGAAGGCCTGCACCCGCGCCACGGCGGCCTGGACCGAGGTCCGGTCGCCGCGAATCCATTCGAACAATTTGATCAGCCAGACATGCCGGTCCGCCAGTCCGGCACCCGGGTCCAGCGCCCCCAGAAGCCGGGCCAGGTCCTTCATTGCAAACTCTGCTGCCATCCGGTCAATGCAGGACGCGCCCGGAAGGGCCGTTGCCGTCGATGGCTTCCAGTACAAACAGGGAAACCGCCGCTTCAAAGCGCTCGCCGTCCTCGGCCACGCAAAAATAGCTGCCGTGCATGGTGCCGCTGGCGGTGCGCAGGCGCGAGCCGCTGGTGTACTGGAAGGATTCGCCGGGCTTGAGCAGCGGCTGCTGGCCAACCACGCCCAGGCCCTTGACCTCTTCGGTATGGCCATTGGCATCGCTGATGATCCAGTGCCGTGAAATCAGCTGGGCCGCCACCTCGCCGGTATTGGTCACGGTCACAGTGTACGAAAAGCCGTAGATTGCCTGTTCCGGCGCTGACTGTTCAGGCAGGTAACGGGGGGTGGCGTCGCAGGAAAATTGGTATTTGGGCATGGCAGGGGTGGCAGGAAAATCGGTTGGCCGTGATGTTAACCGCCCCGGGCTGAAGCGCTCTGGCACCGGTCTTGTCCCGGGGTACCCTTTTTTTGCTTGCTGCGACAATCCTGCGCATGCCCCACACCACGCCCACTTACCGCATTGCCCCGTCCCTGTTGTCCGCCGACTTTGCCCGCCTGGGCGACGAGCTGAAAGCCGTCATTGCCGGCGGCGCCGACTGGATCCACTTCGACGTGATGGACAACCATTACGTGCCGAACCTGACCTTCGGGCCGATGGTCTGCCAGGCGCTCAAGCCGCATTGCCAACGCGCCGATGGCTCTGCCGTGCCGATTGACGTGCACCTGATGGTGCAGCCGGTCGACACCTTGGCCGCCGCCTTTGCCGACGCCGGCGCCGACCTGATCAGCTTTCATCCCGACGCCTCAAGCCATGTGCACCGCAGCATTCAGGCCATCAAAAGCAAAGGCTGCAAGGCCGGGCTGGTGTTCAACCCGGCCACGCCGCTGGACGTGCTGGACTGGACGATTGACGACATCGACCTGATTTTGATCATGAGCGTGAACCCCGGCTTTGGCGGACAAAGCTTCATCGACTCGGCGCTGCGCAAGATCGAGCAGGCCAGACGCCGCATCGACGCCTCGGGCCGGGACATTCGCCTGGAAGTCGATGGCGGCATCAAGGAAGGCAACATCCGCCGCGTGGCCGATGCCGGCGCCGACACCTTCGTGGCCGGCAGTGCCATTTTTGGCAAGCCCGATTACAAGGCGGTGATGGACGCGATGCGCGGAGCGCTGCAGACCTGAACTGCGCCAGAAGACATCCGGCTACGCAAGGTCGGATGAGGCTGCGCTGGCGCTGCTTGCGCGGTCAAAGCTGCGCAGCACCGCTGCCACCACCACAAGGGCCGCGACCGGGCCGGCGAGCGGATGAACAATGAACACCACGATCGGCGCCACCATCACCAAATGGCGAAGCCCCCAGCTGTACAGCATTCCGGCCCGGCGCACATAGGCCGTACCCGACGCTGACCAGCGCTGCCTTGGCGCCGAGCCGACCGGCATCGCGCAGATAAAACTGGCGTGGTTGTAGTAGCGCACGGCCATTGCCGAGCAGACCAGAGAGGCAAACAGCAGCGTCATCAGCATCAGCTCGAGAGCCAGCCGTGGCGTGAAAGCCAGCCCGCCCGCGCCAGCATCGCCCAGGCTGGACCGCAGGGAGGGCGCGGCCAGGGTGACCGTTCCCATCAGCCCCAGCACTGCCGTGGAGGCGGTCATGGTGGCGGACATCAGCGAATTGCGCAGCGTCTGCACGGCGAGGATTTCCGAGCCGGGATGGCTGGAGACCGCCGCGAACCATTCTTCCCGAAGCAAGGCATGCGCGCTTCTGGCCAGGCGCTCCGGTTTGCGCTGCTGCGTCAGCAAAACCGCCGCTTCGTAAAAAAGCAGTGTGGCCACAGTCGCGAATGCCGCCAGCCAGGTGGTGGTCACTATCATGCCTGGCCCTGGCGGGTGCGCAGGGCGGACGACTGCTGCTTTTTCCGTTCGACCCCCTCGAACAGGCCCATGCCCGCGAGCATGGCCGCCACGAAAACAAGCGCCTTGGCCTCGCCCATGCCCAGCGCGACCAGCGCCGGCCCCGGGCAGAAGCCGGCGATGCCCCAGCCGATGCCGAACAGCACGCTGCCCATGACCAGCCGGCGGTCGATCTGGCGCGCCGTGGGCAGCTTCATGGCGGCGCCCAGCAGCGACACGCTGCGCCTGCGGGCAATGGCAAACGCCACGGCGCTCACGGCGACCGCCCCGCCCATCACCAGCGCCAGCGACGGATCCCAGCGCCCGAACAGGTCCAGGAAGCCCAGCACCTTGGCCGGATTGGCCATGCCGGACACCATCAGGCCGATGCCAAACACCAGGCCGGCGAGCAAAGAAGTGAATGCAAGCATGGTGCTTCCTTAAAAGTTCAAGAGATGACGGATCACGAACACGCTGGCAAAGCCGGCGGCCATGAAGCAGGCGGTGGCCACCCCCGAGCGTGGCGACAGGCGCGCCACGCCGCAGACACCGTGCCCGCTGGTGCAACCCGAGCCGTAGCGCGTTCCCACGCCGACCAGCAGGCCGGCGGCGATGAGGGCGGCGTAATCGGCATCAATTTGCGGCACGGGCAGCCCGGCGAACAGGCCATAGACCAGCGGCGCGCCGACCAGGCCCAGGATGAATGCCGCGCGCCAGGCGATGTCGCCCCTGGCCGGCTTGAGCAGTCCGCCCAGCACCCCGCTGATGCCGGCAATGCGCCCGTTGAGCAGCAGGAACAGGGCAGCAGCCAGCCCGATCAATGCGCCGCCAGCCAGCGCCGGCCAGGGCGTGAAATGACTCCAGTCGATGTTCATGAGGTTTCCTTCGGGCAGTAAAGGCGGTGCAGCACCGCCACGATCTCCAGCATGGCCGAGTCGGCCACGCTGTAGTAAATGTTCTTGCCCTGGCGCCGGGTGTTCACCACGCCTTCGGCGCGCAGCACGCCGAGTTGCTGCGACAGCGTCGGCTGGCGGATGCCCAACTGCGCTTCCAGTTCGCTGACGCACAGCTCGCCTTGCGAGAGCTGGCACAGCAGCAGCAGCCGGTCTTCATTGGCCAGCAGTTTCAGGGCGGCAACCGCCTGGGCCGCGCCCTGGCGCAGGGTGTCGGTATCAATCACGGGGTGGGAAAGTAGCATCCGGGTGCCTGCAAGGTTTGAGTTGACTTTAATATATCAGTATATATAATATTAGTCAATACATTGAAAAGGTTCACATGCACGCCCAAGCCGACACCCATGCTTTTTTCGATCCCGCCACCTGGACCGTGACTTATGTGGTCTGGGACAAGGCCAGCCGCCACGCGGCGGTGATTGACCCGGTGCTTGACTACGATTTCAAGTCCGGCCACACCCACACGGAATCGGCCGAACGCGTGCTGGCGTTCCTGCGGGACCAGCGCCTGCAGGTGGACTGGATTCTTGAAACCCATGCCCATGCCGACCACCTGTCGGGGGCGCATTACCTGCAAGAGCGCATCGGCGGGCGCATTGCCATCGGCGAGCACATCCGCGAGGTGCAGGCCACTTTCAGCAAGATTTTTAATCTTGAACGCAGTTTCATGCCCGACGGCAAGCAGTTTGACCATCTGTTCAAGGACGGCGAGACTTTCATGATCGGCGAAGTCCAGGCCACGGCCCTTCTGGTGCCGGGCCACACGCCGGCCGACATGGCGTACCGGGTCGGGGGCGCGGTGTTTGTCGGCGACACGCTGTTCATGCCCGACGTGGGCACGGCCCGCGCCGATTTCCCGGGGGGTGATGCCCATCAGCTCTACCGCTCGATCCAGCGCATCCTGCAACTGCCGCCGCAAACCGTGGTCTACGTCTGCCACGACTACCCGCCGGCATCGCGCGAACCCGCATGGCAAACCACGGTGGCCGAGCAGCGCGCCCGCAACATCCATGTGCGCGATGGCATCGGAGAAGACGAGTTCGTCACCATGCGCACCGCCCGTGATGCCACGCTGGACATGCCGACGCTGATCCTGCCGGCGATCCAGGTGAATGTGCGCGCCGGGGAGATGCCGCCGGCTGACGACAACGGCATCAGCTACCTGAGGATTCCGCTCAATACCCTGCCGGTACATCGCTGATTCGGCCTGCGGGCACAATCCAGCCCTTCCTTGCTCACCCGAATTACCTGATGACAACTCCTGTTTGCCTGCACTCCGGCCGCTACGACGCGGCCATCGTTGATCTGGACGGCACTTTGGTCGACACCCTGGGCGACTTCGCGGTGGCGCTCAGGCTGATGCTGGCTGACGTGCTGCCCCCCGACTGCGCCGGCGTGCCGCTGGATTCGGCCGAGGTGGGCCGCATGGTTGGGAAAGGTTCCGAGCATCTTGTGAAATCAGTGCTGAATCATGTGTTTGCGCAATATGGACGGGCGGATGCAGCTATAGATTCGGTAGCGCTGTATGACCGCGCCCAGGCCAGCTACCAGCGGCACTATGCGGCCATCAACGGCCAGCATTCAACGCTTTATCCGGGGGTGCTTGACGGCCTGGACACGCTGCGCAACAGCGGTCTGCCCCTCGTATGCCTGACCAACAAGCCGCTGGCCTTTGCCCGCACCCTGCTCAGGCGCAAAAAACTGGACGGGTTTTTTTGCGAAGTCTTTGGCGGCGACTCGTTCGAGCGCAAGAAGCCCGATCCGCTGCCGCTCTTCAAGGCCTGCGAGTTCCTGGGAACGCTGCCGGCACGCACGCTGATGATTGGCGACTCCAGCAATGACGCCCGGGCGGCGCGCGCTGCGGGCTGTCCGGTGCTGCTGGTGACCTACGGCTACAACCATGGCGAGCCGGTGCGCGCGGTGGACGCCGACGGCTTTGTCGATTCTCTGGCCGAACTGTCCGGACGGCACTGAGCTTTCAGCGCTGCCGGAACCGAAGGGTTTCAGGCCGCCTTGCCCAGCAGTTCTTCCTTGAGTTTCCATTCGGCCGGCCTGGTGCCCAGCCAGATGCGCAGCATGGCGTTGTAGAACTCGACTTCCTTGATCGGCTCGCCCTGCGGCTTGCCCTTGACCGAAATCACCGTGCCGGTGCCAGGAATCCAGTCGATGGTGAAGCTTTCACCGGCAAGCATTTTTTTCTGGTCTGAAAACACCTGGCTCATCTTGAGCAGGCCCGGAATCAGCTTGGACATTTCGTTTTTCGGTGCGTTTTCCTCGAAGGCCTTGGTAAAGCTCTTGCCGAGTTCATTCGAATCGATCTCGCGCAGCATGGTGATGCTGATGCGCCTGGCGCCCGGGGCAGCAAAGACCTCCTCCGGGGTGGTGGCCTTATTTTCAAGGTACAGCGCCGCGACATAGACCTTGAACACCGCCTTGTAGCGGATTCCGGCGCCATTGAGCAGCAGCCTGGAGCCCGCCAGCTCCACCGGATCTGCGAGCTTGATGCCTGATACCTCCACCGGGGCCGCCAAAAGGCCTGACGACATCAGCAGGGCGGCCAGGCCTGCCAGGCATCGATTTGTCAAAGTCATGAAGAGTCTCCAGGGAATTTATGATCGAACGGTTGTTCGTTTGCGAGGCCATTGTCCGGCCCGTGCCGCCCTGCCGACAAGAAGGGTTTGCCATGAGGGTTGCAGGTCTCGCAACGTGGCGTTGTGACTTTTTTAACGCGTGGCCGAAATTTGCGGCTGTTTGCTACACTTTGGCCAACATGTCCATTCAACACATCGTTCAAACAGCTTTGACAAGCCGGGGAGCCTGGCTTTGGCGCCCCTGTCGTTCCTGGAACGCCTGAGGCGCGCATCGCTTGTCGCCCTGAGCCTGCATTGCCGCTGGCACCGCTGCCACCTCCTGAATTGATGCGCTCGTGCCTTGCGCAAGCGCATTTCGCCCCCGGGCTTCGGGGCATTTTGAATCACGGAATACCGCGTTTTTGACACGCAGCGCTTTTCCGGAAAAGGACACACAGTGATGACCGAACTTGAATTCAAGAGCCTTGCGGCGCAAGGCTACAACCGCATTCCGCTGATGCTCGAAGCCTTTGCCGACCTGGAAACCCCGCTGTCGCTCTACCTCAAGCTGGCCCATGCGAAGGACGGCGGCAAGTACAGTTTCCTGCTCGAATCGGTGGTGGGCGGCGAACGTTTCGGCCGCTACAGCTTCATCGGACTGCCGGCCAGAACGCTGCTGCGTTCGTCGGGCTTTGGCACTGAGGCGCTGACCGAGGTCGTGACCGATGGCCAGGTGGTTGAAACCTCCCGCGTCAATCCGCTGGACTTCATCAGCGACTACCAGCAGCGTTTCAAGGTCGCGCTGCGGCCCGGATTGCCGCGCTTTTGCGGCGGACTGGCGGGTTACTTTGGCTATGACGCGGTGCGTTACATCGAGAAAAAGCTCGAAAATTCCTGCCCGCCCGACACGCTGGGCTGCCCCGACATCCTGCTGCTGCAGTGCGAGGAACTGGCGGTCATCGACAACCTGTCAGGCAAGCTCTACCTGATCGTCTATGCCGACCCGGCGCGTCCCGAGGCCTATGCCAATGCCAAGAAACGCCTGCGCGAACTCAAGGAACAGCTGAAGTATTCGGTCAGCGCGCCCGTCGTCAAGCCAAGTCAAGGCTACCCGGCCGAGCGCGAATTCGCCAAGGCCGACTACATTGCCGCCGTGGAACGCGCCAAGAAGCTGATCGAGGGCGGCGACTTCATGCAGGTGCAGGTCGGCCAGCGCATCAGGAAGCGCTACACCGAGTCGCCGCTGTCGCTGTACCGCGCACTGCGTTCGCTCAACCCGTCGCCCTACATGTACTACTACCACTTTGGCGACTTCCATGTGGTCGGCGCATCGCCCGAGATCCTGGTGCGCCAGGAGCAGGTCGAGCAGGGGCAAAAAATTACCATCCGCCCGCTGGCCGGCACCCGGCCGCGCGCCCCGTCGCTGGAAGCCGACAAGGCCGCCGAGCACGAACTGATCAACGACCCGAAGGAGCGCGCCGAACACGTCATGCTGATCGACCTGGCGCGCAACGACATCGGCCGCATCGCCCAGACCGGCACGGTGAAGGTGACCGAAGCCTTTGCCGTCGAGCGTTACAGCCATGTGATGCACATCGTCAGCAACGTCGAGGGCATTCTCAACGACGGCATGACCAGCATGGACGTGCTCCGGGCGACTTTCCCGGCCGGCACGCTGACCGGCGCACCGAAAGTGCATGCGATGGAATTGATCGACCAGCTGGAGCCGACCAAGCGCGGCCTGTACGGCGGCGCCTGCGGCTACCTCAGCTATGCCGGCGACATGGATGTGGCGATTGCAATCCGCACCGGCATCATCAAGGACGGCACGCTGTATGTGCAGGCGGCAGCGGGTGTCGTGGCCGACTCGGTGCCCGAGCTCGAATGGAAAGAAACCGAAGCCAAGGCGCGGGCGCTGCTGCGCGCCAGCGAGCTGGTCGAAGAAGGACTGGAGTGATTGCCATGACGCTGATTCACCAGGTGGAACATTGCGAAAGCATGGCCGACGTGCGCCGCAACATCGACGCACTGGACGAGCGGATCGTCGCGTTGATGGCCGAGCGCAGTGGCTACATGACGCAAGCCGCGCGCATCAAGCAAAACGCCGATCAGGTGCATGACCAGGCGCGCATCGACTTCATCGTCGACCGGGTAACGGCCATGGCCCGGGCGCAAGGCGCGCCCGAAGCCGTCATTGAAGCGGCCTACCGCGCCATGATTGACGCCTCCATTGAATTTGAGCATGGCGAATTCAAGCGCCTGCGCCAGGAAGGAAGCCCGCCATGAAACTTTTGATGATCGACAACTACGACAGCTTCACCTACAACATCGTCCAGTATTTTGGCGAGCTGGGCGCCGAGGTGGAGGTGTTTCGCAACGACGAAATCACGGTGGCCGACATTGCCGCCAAACTCGACGCCGGGCAGCTCGACCGCCTGGTGATCTCGCCCGGCCCGTGCTCGCCGGCCGAGGCGGGGATTTCGGTCGCGGCGATTCAATACTTTGCCGGCAAGCTGCCGATTTTGGGCGTCTGCCTGGGCCATCAGGCGATAGGCGCGGCCTTTGGCGGCAAGATCATCCGCGCGCAAGAGTTGATGCACGGCAAGACCAGTGTCATCACCACCACGCAGCAAGGCGTGTTTGCCGGCCTGCCGGAACAGTTCACCGTGAACCGCTACCACTCGCTGGCGATTGAAAAATCGTCGTGTCCCGAGGTGCTGGAAGTCACGGCCTGGACCGACGACGGCGAAATCATGGGCGTGCGGCACAAGACGCTGCCGATCCAGGGCGTGCAGTTTCACCCAGAATCCATCCTGACCGAGCATGGCCATGCGATGCTGAAAAACTTCCTGGAGCAGCGGGCGTGATGCTTGCTACTGAATCAATAGCTGCTTGCGACCGTCCACCATGCGCCAAAGGCCAAAATGACTGAAAAAATGATTGATCTGCGCAGCGACACCGTCACGCAACCGACGCCGGCCATGCGCGACGCCATGCTGGCCGCTCCGCTGGGCGACGATGTGTTTGGCGGCGATCCGAGCGTCAACGCCCTGCAGGAAAAAATCGCCGCCATGCTGGGCTTCGAGGCGGCGTTGTTCGTGCCCACCGGCACGCAAAGCAACCTGTGCGCCATCCTGGCCCACTGCCAGCGCGGCGACGAGTACATCGTCGGCCAGCAGGCGCATTGCTACCGCTGGGAAGGCGGCGGCGCGGCGGTGTTCGGCAGCGTGCAGCCGCAGCCGCTGAACCACCAGCCCGATGGCACGCTGGCTCTTGGCGATATCGACGCGGCCATCAAGCCCGACGACGCGCATTTCGCCCGCACGCGGCTGCTGGCGCTGGAAAACACGCTGGGCGGCAAGCTGATGCCGATGGACTATCTGCGCCAAACCACGCAACTGGTCAAAGACCGGGGTTTGATGCGTCATCTGGACGGCGCGCGGCTGTTCAATGCCGCCGTGGCGCAGGCGCTGCAAACCGGCAGTGATGCCTTCACCGAAGCGCGGCGCATCGCCCAGTGTTTTGACAGCGTGTCGGTGTGCTTCAGCAAGGGGCTGGGTGCGCCGGTCGGCTCGGCATTGTGCGGCTCGCGTGAGTTCATTGCGCGCGCGCACCGCATCCGCAAAATGGCCGGCGGCGGCATGCGCCAGGCCGGCATGCTGGCGGCGGCCGCCTCGCATGCGCTGGACCACCATGTCGTGCGGCTGGCGCAAGACCATGCGCTGGCGCAGCGGCTGGCCGACGGGCTGGCAGGCATCGCCGGCCTGCAGGTCGAAGCGCCGCAAACCAACATCGTGTTCGTTGACCTGAGCGGCGCGGCGCGCGACCAGTCGGCCGCCTTGCTGCAGCATCTGGCGGCGCACGGCGTTCAGGCCACCGGGCTGTACCGCCTGCGGTTTGTCACCCACCTGGATGTCGATGCCGCTGGCGTCGATGGCGCAGTGGCCGCGATCCGCCAGTTTTTCAACGCCTGAACCCGGCGCCAGTCCATGGGCATTGACCACCTTGCGCTGTTCGTCGTCGCCGGCCTGGTGCTTAACCTGACGCCCGGCCCTGACGTGCTCTACATCGTGACGAATGCGCTGCGTTCGGGCGTCCGTGCCGGTGTCGTCGCGGCCCTGGGCATCACGGCGGGCTGCTTTGTGCATATCTTTGCCGCGGCGATTGGCGTGAGCGCGCTGATGGCGGCGTCCGTCACCGCCTTCACGCTGCTCAAATGGGCGGGCGCGGCCTATCTGGTGTGGGTCGGCCTGCGCATGCTGCTGGCACGCGCGCCCATGCCAGACGTATCAATTGCTATTAATTCAATAGCTGGTCACGCTTGCCAGAAAAGCGCAAAAGCCCTAAAACGTGTATTTTTCCAGGGTTTCTGGACGAATGCGCTCAATCCCAAGGTGGCACTGTTTTTCCTGGCCTTCGTGCCGCAGTTCATCGCGCCCGGTGTGGAACACAAGGCGCTGGCGTTCCTGCTGCTTGGCCTGCTGTTCAACTTCAATGCCCTGTGGGTCAACATCGGCTGGGCTGCAGTGGCTGCCTGGATGGCCGGGCGCATGGCGTCGGTCCAGCGCGCCCTGCACGGGCTGGAGCGGGCCGCCGGCCTGATGTTCATCGGGTTCGGCCTGAAGCTGGCCTTTTCCGATCATCCGACGACCTGATCTTTCACATCAACAAAAAAGCCGAACAGGAACACCCCATGCCCCACAGCCACAAGATCACGGCCAGCGAAGCGCTGCAACGCACCATCGAGCACCGCGAGATTTTTCATGACGAAATGCTGCACATCATGCGGCTCATCATGAGCGGCGAAATGTCGCCCCTGATGACGGCGGCGCTGATCACCGGTCTGCGCGTCAAGAAGGAAACTATCGGCGAAATCACCGCCGCCGCGCAGGTGATGCGCGAGTTCTCGACCAAGGTGCATGTCGCCGACAAGACGCACCTGGTCGATATCGTCGGCACCGGCGGCGACGGCTCGCACACCTTCAACATCTCGACCTGCGCCATGTTTGTAGCGGCGGCGGCCGGCGCCCGGGTCAGCAAGCACGGCGGGCGCAGCGTCAGCAGCAGCTCGGGCAGTGCCGATGTGGTCGAATCGCTGGGCATTTCGCTCAGCCTGGCGCCCGAGGCGATTGCCCGCTGCATCGCCGAAGCGGGCGTCGGCTTCATGTTTGCGCCGAACCACCACCCGGCCATGAAGAACGTCGCGCCAGTACGCAAGGAACTCGGCATCCGCACGATCTTCAACATCCTCGGCCCGCTGACCAATCCGGCCGGCGCGCCGAACATCCTGATGGGTGTGTTCCACCCCGACCTGGTCGGCATCCAGGTCCGCGCGCTGCAGCGCCTGGGCGCCGAGCATGCGCTGGTGGTCTATGGCAAGGACGGCATGGACGAGGTCAGCCTGGGCGCGGCCACCGTGGTCGGCGAACTCAAGGACGGCGAAATCACCGAATACGAAATCCATCCGGAAGACTTCGGCCTGCCGATGGCCGGCAATCGCGCCCTGCGGGTGGAAACGCCCGAGCAGTCCAAAGCCATGCTGTTGGGCGTGCTCGACAACCAGCCGGGCGCGCCGCGCGACATCGTGATCCTGAATGCGGGCGCCGCGCTGTATGCCGCCAATGTCGTCAATTCGATGAAGGAGGGTGTGCATAAAGCGCAAACCGCTATCGAATCAGGAGCTGCCAAGGCTAAACTGGCGCAACTGGTCGCCTTCAGCCAGTCGGTCGGTGCTTAAGGCGATATGGCGCGATCCCGGTGTCTGGATTGCGCCGGGCGTGTCGCTGGTGTTTATCGTCGCCGGATTCTTCATGCACAGCGGCTTTCTGAAAATTCTCAAAAACGGCTCATCCGAGCCGTCCGTTTCATCCGCCGGGCAGGCCCAGCCGCTGCCCGCAAACCCACCACTGGAATCCCATGAGTGACATTCTGAACAAGATCATTGCCGTCAAGCGCCAGGAAGTCGCCGACGCCCTCAACCGCAAGCCACTGGCGGCAATGCGCCAGGACGCCGAGTCGCGTGTCCAGACCCGGGACTTCGTCGGCGCCCTGCGCGCCAGGATCGCCACAGGCAAACCCGCCGTGATTGCCGAAATCAAGAAGGCCAGCCCGTCCAAGGGCGTGCTGCGCAGCGATTTCATTCCCGCCGACATTGCGCAAAGCTATGCCGAGGCCGGCGCGGCCTGCCTGTCGGTGCTGACCGACCAGCAATTTTTTCAGGGCAGCACCGACTACCTAAAGCAGACCAGGGCTTCGTGCAGCCTGCCGGTGTTGCGCAAGGACTTCATCATCGACGCCTACCAGGTCTATGAATCGCGTGTCATGGGTGCCGACTGCATCCTGCTGATCGCCGCCTGCCTGGATGACGCGCAGATGAAGGCCTTTGAGGCGCTGGCGATGTCGCTCGACATGGCGGTGCTGGTTGAGGTGCATGACGAGGCGGAACTGGCGCGCGCGCTCATGCTCAAAACGCCGCTGATCGGCATCAACAACCGCAACCTGAACACCTTCGATGTGTCGCTGGATACCACGCTGTCGCTGATGGGCAAGGTGCCCGCTGAGCGCCTGCTGGTGACCGAGTCGGGCATCATGACGCCAGAAGACGTCAAGCGCCTGCGCGATGTCAACATCAACGTCTTCCTGGTGGGTGAAGCCTTCATGCGCGCCGACGAACCGGGCGAAGCACTGGTCGAACTGTTTGGTGAGTAAACAAAGGAGCGTGTGATGGCGCAGGAGGAATTTCCCCCAAGGCCTGACGTTGCAAATCCAGGCCAGTTGATGGGCGCAGATCCGTCGAACTGGCCGGTTGCAGCAGACTGGGCACCGATCGTGGACGCATTTTTTGCCAGTGCCGCAGGTCAATCCCTGCTGGCGTTCCTGCGCGCGCGCCTGGATGCCGGTGCGGTGATCTTTCCGCCCCGTCCTTTGCGTGCGCTCGAACTGACACCCGCCCAGGAGGTGAGAGTGGTCATTCTGGGGCAGGACCCGTATCACGGGCGCGGTCAGGGCGAAGGGCTGGCGTTTTCAGTGGCGCCTGGCGTGGCCCTGCCACCCTCGCTGCGCAACATCTTCAAGGAATTGCAGCGCGACCTGGGCACGCCGCCGCCGAAGTTTCCAGTGCCAGGCGGCAGTCTGGTCAACTGGGCCACGCACGGCGTGCTGCTTCTCAACACCTGCCTGACGGTGGAGGAGGGCAAGCCCGCCAGCCATGCGGGCAAGGGCTGGGAAATGCTGACCGACAGCGTGATCCGTCAGGTATCGGCAGGCGATCATGCGGTGCTGTTCATGCTCTGGGGCGCGCATGCGCAGTCCAAGCGCGTTCTGATCGACGAGGATCGCCACCGGGTACTTGTGGCCAATCATCCCTCGCCACTGTCCGCGATGCGCCCGCCATTGCCCTTCATCGGCTGCGGACATTTCTCGCAGGCACGCGAGTGGCGCCTCCCGCATCCAAAGGCTTGATTGCCAGTTGGTGAATGCGTTTGACAGCATTTGAAAGATTAAAGTTGGCTTATCAACGAGATATTTATCTTCTTGAAAAAAAGTGGCATAATCCGTGATTCTCTTGAAGGATGGGTGTCCGAGTGGTTAAAGGAGGCAGACTGTAAATCTGTTCGCTAACGCGTACGCTGGTTCGAATCCAGCCCCATCCACCAAATTTGGTGGACTTTGACGAGTTTTTTATTGCGCCGTCGCGGTTTTTACGGGTTTTGGTTTGCAAGGCAAATTGAGTGTGAGTTGATCTGGCAAGGCTGCGCGGGAGTAGTTCAATGGTAGAACCCTAGCCTTCCAAGCTAATGACGCGGGTCCGATTCCCGTCTCCCGCTCCAGAATGCCGAAGGCGTTTTGTGGTTTTGCAGATTGATGTCGCGTTCGTTTGTTGAAAGAGATTTTTGATTTCAGCCCATTTGGCTCAGTGGCAGAGCACTCCCTTGGTAAGGGAGAGGTCCCGGGTCCGATTCCCGGAATGGGCACCAATTTTAGTTGGTTGCGTTACATTTTTTGGCGCAGCAGGCAATGGTTTTGTTGGGTAGTTTTGTAACTTTTCGGAGTTGGAAATGGGAAAAGAGAAATTTTCGCGGACCAAGCCGCACGTCAACGTTGGCACGATCGGCCACGTTGACCATGGCAAGACCACGCTGACGGCGGCGATTGCCACTGTGCTGGCGGCCAAGTTTGGCGGCGAAGCCAAGGCCTACGATCAAATTGACGCGGCGCCGGAAGAAAAAGCACGCGGCATCACCATCAACACCGCCCACGTCGAGTACGAAACGGCTGCGCGCCATTACGCCCACGTTGACTGCCCAGGCCACGCTGACTATGTGAAAAACATGATCACCGGTGCAGCCCAGATGGACGGTGCGATTTTGGTGTGCTCGGCTGCTGACGGCCCGATGCCCCAGACGCGCGAGCACATCCTGCTGGCTCGCCAGGTCGGCGTACCTTACATCATCGTGTTCCTGAACAAGTGCGACATGGTGGACGACGCCGAGCTGCTTGAGCTCGTCGAGATGGAAGTGCGCGAGCTCCTCGACAAGTACGATTTTCCGGGAGACGACACCCCGATCATCCACGGTTCTGCCAAGCTCGCCCTCGAAGGCGACAAGGGCCCGCTGGGCGAAGAAGCCATCATGAAGCTGGCCGACGCCCTGGACAACTACATTCCATTGCCGGAGCGCGCGATTGACGGCGCTTTCCTGATGCCTGTGGAAGACGTGTTCTCGATCTCCGGCCGCGGCACCGTCGTGACCGGCCGTATCGAGCGCGGCATTGTCAAGGTTGGCGAAGAAATCGAGATCGTCGGCATTGCCGACACGCAAAAGACGATTTGCACCGGCGTGGAAATGTTCCGCAAGCTGCTCGACCAAGGCCAGGCTGGCGACAACGTCGGCATCTTGCTGCGCGGCACCAAGCGTGAAGACGTGCAGCGTGGTCAAGTGCTGTGCAAGCCCGGCACGATCAAGCCGCACACGCACTTCACCGGCGAGATCTATGTCCTGTCCAAGGACGAGGGCGGGCGCCACACGCCTTTCTTCAACAACTACCGTCCCCAGTTCTACTTCCGCACGACGGACGTGACGGGCGCGATCGAGTTGCCAGAAGGCAAGGAAATGGTCATGCCTGGCGACAACGTGTCGATCACCGTCAAGCTGATCAATCCGATTGCAATGGAAGAAGGCCTGCGCTTCGCCATTCGTGAAGGCGGCCGTACCGTAGGCGCTGGCGTTGTGGCCAAGATCCTCGCGTAATTAATTTGTTTGCGGGACGCGTATAAAAAATTTAAAGCATTTTTTCTTCGTCCTTGGCTGTTTTAGAGGTTTGATGCAGGGGTATAGCTCAATTGGCAGAGCGTCGGTCTCCAAAACCGAAGGTTGATGGTTCGATTCCTTCTGCCCCTGCCACTCGATTGTTGAGATGGTCAACGTCGAAGGTGGTGTGAAAGATAACAAGCAAGCCCGCCAGGAGTTGAACGCTTCAGGTGGGCTTAAGCGTCTGCAAGGGCGCATGAAGATTGAACAGGAAATTCGGCAACCATGGCCTCTACTCAAGTTGAAACGGTCAGTACCAATGCGGACAAAGCCAAGCTGGGCTTGGCTGTGGTGCTAGTGCTGGCCTCCCTTTTTGGTTTTTATTTGCTGGCCAAGCAGGGCCAGGTTGCGCAGTGGGGTATTTTGCTTGCAGGCCTGGTTGCGGCCGTCATTGTTTTTGTATGGTCGGAACTTGGCAGGCAGTTTTTGGCTTTTGGTCGTGACTCGGTCCGTGAAGTTAAAAAAGTCGTCTGGCCTGAGCGCAGGGAGGCCGTCCAGATGACGGCTTACGTGTTCGGTTTTGTGGTGGTGATGGCATTGTTTTTGTGGTTGACGGACAAGACGCTTGAATGGGTGTTCTACGACCTGATCCTGGGATGGAAAAGATAATGAGTGATCTGAACGATACGACTTCCAGAGATGTTGTGGTTGCCGATGCATCTCATGCATTGGCTCCTGGTATGCAATGGTATGTTGTCCATGCATATTCCGGTATGGAAAAAGCGGCTGAGCGTAACATCGTCGAGCGAATCAACCGCGCCGGCATGCAATCAAAGTTTGGGCGTTTCCTGGTGCCTACCGAAGAAGTGGTGGAGATCAAGAACGGCCAAAAAAAGACGACCGAGCGCCGTTTCTTTCCGGGCTATGTGTTGGTTGAAATGGTCATGGATGACGAAACCTGGCATTTGGTGAAGCACACCAACAAGGTTACGGGCTTTGTCGGCGGCGCAAAAAACCGCCCTGCGCCTATTTCTGAAGAAGAAGTGCAAAAGATCGTCAACCAGATGCAGGTCGGTACCGACAAACCGCGCCACAAAGTCGAGTTTGAGACGGGTGAATACGTTCGTGTCAAAGACGGCCCATTTACTGATTTCAACGGGACTGTAGAAGAAGTCAACTACGAAAAGAACAAGGTCCGCGTGTCGGTCACAATTTTTGGACGTGCGACGCCGGTTGAGCTTGAGTTCAGCCAGATCGAAAAGACCTGACTTCGGTTTTCTTTCGGAAAAAAGCCTGGGAAATATTCCAGACTGATCAGATAAAATTTGCGTCTTGCAACTCGGCGCAGAGGATTCCAAGGAATTCACTTTGAGTTGTGCAACCCCCGGGAAGCCTGCAGCTGTGGTTACAGTTTTCAGGTGTTATGACCCGCAAGGAGAAAAGTATGGCGAAAAAAATCGTCGGCTTCGTCAAGCTGCAAGTACCAGCTGGCAAGGCCAATCCATCCCCACCGATCGGACCCGCTTTGGGTCAACGTGGTTTGAATATCATGGAGTTCTGCAAGGCATTCAATGCCCAGACCCAGGGCATTGAGCCGGGCACACCACTGCCCGTGGTGATCACCGCTTACGCGGACAAGAGTTTTACCTTCATCATCAAGACACCTCCCGCTGTCTCTATGATCAAGAAAGCTATCAAACTCGACAAGGGTTCGGCCACGCCGCATACCGCAAAAGTTGGCAAGATCACCCGCGCCCAGCTGGAAGAAATCGCCAAAGCCAAGATGAAAGATTTGACTGCCGCCGATCTCGACGCTGCAGTCCGTACTATTGCCGGTTCTGCCCGTTCCATGGGTGTGACGGTGGAGGGTGTTGTATGAGCAAGCTGACCAAACGTCAAAAAAATATCGGCGACAAAGTTGACAGCAACAAGCTGTACGCACTGTCCGACGCACTGGGACTTGTCAAAGAGTTCGCCGTCGCCAAGTTCGATGAGTCCATCGACGTGGCCGTGCAACTCGGTATCGATGCGAAGAAATCCGACCAGGTTGTTCGTGGCGCTGTTGTGATGCCTAACGGCACCGGCAAGACCAAGCGCGTTGCCGTGTTTGCCCAGGGCGCCAAGGCTGACGAAGCCAAGGCTGCGGGTGCCGACATCGTCGGTATGGATGATCTGGCTGCGGACATCAAGGCCGGTAAGATGGACTTCGACGTGGTGATTGCTTCCCCCGATGCCATGCGTATTGTTGGTACGCTGGGCCAGATCCTTGGTCCACGGGGCCTGATGCCCAACCCCAAGGTTGGCACCGTGACGCCTGACGTTGCGACGGCTGTCCGCAACGCAAAAGCTGGCCAAGTCCAGTTCCGCGTTGACAAGGCCGGTATCGTGCACGGCACGATTGGTCGTCGCTCGTTCGACACCGAAAAGCTGCAAGGTAACCTGGCGGCCTTGATCGATGCGCTGATCAAGGCCAAGCCTGCTACCAGCAAGGGTGTGTACTTGAAGAAAGTCGCCGTTTCGTCAACGATGGGCGTGGGCGTTCGCGTCGACACGCAAACCATCGCGGGTTAGGGGGAGAAATTTGAATGGCGCGCAGGCGTCGTTCAGAGTGGTGGGCTGCCGGGGTTTCTCTCGGGCAGGTCATCCAGGACCGTTGGTGTGCACAGCCTGAATTAATCAGGTCGGGTACTTAATCGAAAGACAGCCAACGCAGATGGCGGTCCCGCTGCTTGAATGGTTTTGAAAGAAATCTGAAAACAGTTGGTCGCTGAACATGAGCGTGCTGAAGGGTGGCTGCGCAAGCTCAAACCCGACAACACATTTTTAAGGAGTAGACCTTGAGTCTCAATCGCAGTGAGAAACAAGCCGTCATTGATGAAGTGACAGGCCTCGCCGCTAAAGCTCAAACGCTCGTGATGGCGGAATACCGCGGCATCACGGTCGCTGACATGACCAAGCTGCGTAGCCAAGCCCGCGAAAAAGGCGTGACCCTGAGTGTTCTGAAGAACACCCTGGCTCGCCGTGCCGTGGCAGGAAGCAGCTTTGAAGTCTTGTCCGACCAGATGACCGGTCCGCTGATCTACGGCTTTTCCATTGATGCCGTTGCTGCTGCAAAAGTAGTGGCTGACTTCGCAAAAACCAACGACAAGTTGGTGATTCGCGCAGGTGCATTCGCTGGGAAAACCCTGGACATCGAGGGCGTCAAGCAACTGGCGAGTATCCCTTCCAAGGAAGTGTTGCTGGCCCAGTTGTGTGGCTTGCTGATGTCGCCTATTTCGCGTACCGCTGCTGTGCTTGCAGCGCTGTCCGCGCAACGTGGCGCTGGCGCAGAAGAAGTGGCCGAGGCTGCAGAGCCCGCCGCAGAAGCTACAGAAGCCGCAGCGGTGTAACGTACAGACCTTTGCGGGACAGGTTGCAGCGCTCAGGCGCCAAGCCTTGTCCCCAACTGTTAAAGAAATTTTTTTAGGAATTCAAAATGGCATTCGATAAAGACGCATTTTTGACCGTGCTGGACAGCATGACGGTCCTGGAACTCAATGACCTGGTGAAAGCCATCGAAGAGAAGTTTGGCGTGAGCGCAGCCTCCATGGCTGCTCCTGCAGCTGGCGGTGGTGGCGCAGGTGCTGCTGTTGCTGAAGAGAAGACCGAATTCAACGTCGTTCTCCTCGAAGCCGGCGCGCAAAAAGTGCAGGTCATCAAGGCCGTACGTGAACTGACCGGTCTGGGTTTGAAAGAAGCCAAGGACTTGGTGGACGGCGCTCCGAAGAACGTCAAGGAAGGCGCCAACAAAGCCGACGCAGAAGCCGCCAAGAAGAAGCTGGAAGACGCCGGCGCGAAAGTCGAACTCAAGTAATTCTTGCGGTTCGCAAAGGCTGGAAGACCTCCACGGGCTTCCAGCCTTTCCCCGTTTATGGATCAGCCAGGTACACCGGGCTCAGCCATTTTTGACTCCCTTAAAAGACAAGTGTCTTTTAATCCGGATAAAAAAATACTGGAAAAGGGACTTAAAGTCTTTTTCCCAGTGTTTTCTGAATCCCCGACTGCAGAAACGCCTTGGTTCGGGTGCTGTGCAATGCATCACCGTCCGCCATGGTTGGTAGTGGCCAACCACCAAGTTACCTGAATACGTGGTGTATTCAGGTTCGAGAGTCCCAGAGCCCATCATTACGGAGAACTCATGGCCCTAACTTCTAGTTACAGCTTCACCGAACGCAAACGCATCCGTAAAAGCTTCGGCAACCGCGAGAGCGTGTTGACGGTTCCCTACTTGCTGCAAATGCAGAAAGATGCGTACATCGCATTCCTGCAAGCTGACCGTGCGCCGCAAAAACGCATGCTTGAAGGCCTTCAGGCCGCTTTTCAAAACGCTTTCCCCATTGTCTCGCACAACGGTTTTGTCGAGATGAAATTCATCGAGTACAACCTGGCCAAACCGGCTTTCGATGTACGCGAATGCCAGACCCGCGGACTGACGTTTGCCTCGGCCGTGCGCGCCAAGGTGCAATTGATCATTTATGACCGCGAGTCATCGACTTCGCAGTCCAAGGTCGTCAAGGAAGTCAAGGAGCAGGAAGTCTACATGGGCGAAGTGCCGCTCATGACCGACAAAGGTTCTTTTGTCATCAACGGTACCGAGCGCGTCATCGTGTCGCAGCTGCACCGTTCACCCGGCGTGTTTTTCGAACACGACAAGGGAAAAACCCACAGTTCGGGCAAACTGCTGTTCTCGGCTCGCATCATTCCTTACCGTGGCTCTTGGCTTGACTTTGAATTCGATCCGAAAGACATCCTCTACTTCCGTGTTGACCGTCGCCGCAAGATGCCTGTCACGATCCTGCTCAAGGCCATCGGCCTGAACCACGAATCGATCTTGGCAAACTTCTTTGTCTTCGACAATTTCCGCCTGATGGACAGTGGTGCCCAGATGGAGTTCGTGGCCGAGCGCATGCGCGGAGAAGTCGCCCGCTTTGACCTGACTGACAAGGCCGGCAAGGTCGTGGTGGCGAAGGACAAGCGCATCACGGTTCGCCATACCCGCGAACTGGAGCAAAGCGGCACCACCAGCATCAGCGTGCCGGAAGACTTCCTGATCGGCCGTGTCGTCGCCAAGAACATCATTGACACGGATACCGGTGAGATCATTGCCAAGGCCAATGATGAAATGACTGAAGCGTTGCTGAAAAAGCTGCGCGTCGCCGGCATCCATGATGTTCAGGTGCTGTACACCAACGAACTCGACCAGGGTGCGTACATTTCGCAAACTCTGCGCGCCGACGAGACGGCCGACGAGTTTGCCGCGCGTGTGGCCATCTACCGCATGATGCGCCCTGGCGAGCCGCCGACAGAAGATGCAGTGCAAGCCCTGTTCCAGCGCCTGTTCTACAACCCGGACACCTACGATCTGTCGCGCGTGGGGCGCATGAAGTTCAATGCCCGCGTGGGCCGGGACGAATCGACTGGCCCGATGGTGATGACTAACGAGGACATCCTCGCCGTCGTCAAGATTCTGGTGGACCTGCGCAACGGCAACGGCGAAGTCGATGACATTGACCACCTCGGCAACCGCCGGGTGCGCTGCGTCGGCGAACTCGCCGAGAACCAGTACCGCACCGGTCTGGCACGTATAGAAAAAGCTGTGAAGGAACGTCTGGGCCAGGCCGAGCAAGAGCCGTTGATGCCGCATGACCTGATCAACAGCAAACCGATTTCGGCCGCCTTGAAGGAATTCTTCGGTGCGTCGCAGCTGTCACAGTTCATGGACCAGACCAATCCGCTGGCCGAAATCACCCACAAGCGCCGTGTTTCGGCCCTTGGCCCGGGTGGTTTGACCCGCGAACGTGCCGGTTTTGAAGTGCGTGACGTGCACGTGACCCATTACGGCCGCGTCTGCCCGATTGAAACACCTGAAGGTCCGAACATTGGCCTCATCAACTCGCTGGCCTTGTACGCCCGCCTGAACGAATACGGCTTCATTGAAACGCCCTACCGCCGGGTGGCTGACAGCAAGGTGACGATGGACATCGACTACCTGTCGGCCATCGAAGAAGGCAAGTACGTGATCGCCCAGGCCAATGCCGCGCTGGACAAGGAGGGCCGCTTAACTGGCGACCTGGTATCCGCTCGTGAAAAGGGCGAGTCCATCCTGGTCAGCGCCGAGCGGGTGCAGTACATGGACGTGTCGCCGGCGCAGATCGTGTCGGTCGCGGCTTCGCTGGTTCCGTTCCTGGAGCATGACGATGCAAACCGTGCGCTGATGGGCGCCAACATGTCGCGTCAGGCCGTGCCCGTGCTGCGTCCGGAAAAGCCGTTGGTCGGCACCGGTATCGAGCGCGTGGCGGCAGTCGATTCGGGGACGGTCGTCACCGCCACCCGTGGCGGTATCGTGGACTATGTCGATGCGACCCGCATCGTGGTGCGTGTCAATGACGCAGAAGCCCTCGCCGGTGAAATCGGCGTGGACATCTACAACCTGATCAAGTACCAGCGTTCCAACCAGAATACCAACATCCACCAGCGCCCCATCGTCAAGATGGGCGACCAACTGGCCAAGGGTGACGTGGTGGCTGACGGCGCCTCGACCGACCTGGGCGAAATCGCCATTGGTCAGAACATGCTGATCGGCTTCATGCCGTGGAATGGCTACAACTTCGAGGATTCGATCCTGATTTCCGAGCGCGTGGTGGCCGAAGACCGCTACACCTCGATCCACATCGAAGAACTCGTCGTGATGGCGCGTGACACCAAGCTGGGTTCCGAGGAAATCACCCGCGACATTCCCAACCTGTCCGAGCAGCAGCTCAACCGTCTGGACGAATCCGGCATTATTTACGTCGGTGCCGAAGTCCAGCCGGGCGACACGCTCGTTGGCAAGGTCACGCCCAAGGGCGAGACCACGCTGACGCCGGAAGAAAAACTGCTGCGCGCCATCTTCGGCGAAAAAGCCAGTGATGTGAAAGACACCTCGCTGCGCGTCAGCCAGGGTTCGTCGGGCACCGTGATCGATGTGCAGGTCTTCACGCGTGAAGGCATCACCCGCGACAAGCGGGCCCAGCAGATCATCGACGACGAGCTCAAGCGCTACCGCCTGGACTTGAATGACCAGTTGCGTATCGTGGAAGCCGATGCATTTGACCGTATCGAAAAGTTGCTGACCGGCAAGATTGCCAATGGCGGCCCGAAAAAGCTGGCCAAGGGTACCAAGCTCGACAAGGCCTACCTGACCGACGTCGAGAAGTACCACTGGTTTGACATCCGTCCGGCGGATGATGAAGTCGCGACGCAGCTGGAAAGCATCAAGAACTCGATGGAGCAGACGCGCCATAGTTTCGACTTGTCTTTCGAGGAAAAGCGCAAGAAGCTGACGCAGGGCGACGAGTTGCCTTCGGGCGTGCTCAAGATGGTCAAGGTCTACCTGGCTGTCAAGCGTCGCTTGCAGCCCGGCGACAAGATGGCCGGCCGCCACGGCAACAAGGGTGTGGTGTCGAAAATCGTTCCGGTCGAAGACATGCCGCACATGGCCGACGGCACGCCGTGCGACATCGTGCTGAACCCGCTGGGCGTGCCTTCCCGCATGAACGTTGGCCAGGTGCTTGAAGTGCATCTGGGCTGGGCCGCCAAGGGCCTGGGCCAGCGAATTGGCGACATGCTGCAGGCCGAGTCAAAGGTGGCCGAGTTGCGCCAGTTCATGGACACGCTGTACAACAAGTCGGGCCGCAAGGAAGACCTGGCTTCGCTCTCGGACGAGCAGGTCGTCGAGATGGCCCAGAACCTGACCACTGGCGTGCCTTTTGCCACGCCGGTGTTTGACGGCGCCTCGGAAGAGGACATCATGACTATGCTGCAACTGGCCTATCCTGACGCGATTGCCAAGGCCAAGGGCCTGACGCCGACGCGTACCCAGGCGCAGCTGTATGACGGCCGCACCGGCGATGCGTTCGAGCGCACGACGACGGTCGGCTACATGCACTTCCTGAAGCTTCACCACCTGGTGGACGACAAGATGCACGCCCGCTCGACCGGTCCTTACAGCCTCGTCACGCAGCAGCCGCTGGGCGGCAAGGCCCAGTTCGGTGGCCAGCGTTTCGGCGAGATGGAAGTGTGGGCGCTGGAAGCCTACGGCGCGGCTTACGTGCTGCAGGAAATGCTCACGGTCAAGTCTGATGACGTGGTCGGCCGTACCAAGGTGTACGAAAGCATCGTCAAGGGCGAGCATGCGATCACCGCCGGCATGCCGGAGTCGTTCAACGTGCTGGTGAAGGAAATTCGCTCGCTCGGTATCGACATGGAACTCGAACGCAGCTAGTCCAGTGGCCTTGCGGGACAGGGCAGGATTGCGACGCAATCTGCCCTGTCCTCAACTGATTAAGAGGATTTACACATGAAATCGTTACTAGACCTGTTCAAGCAGTTCACGCCCGATGAGCATTTCGATGCCATCAAGATTGGCATGGCTTCGCCCGAGAAGATCCGTTCGTGGTCTTTCGGCGAGGTCAAAAAACCCGAGACGATTAACTACCGCACCTTCAAGCCAGAGCGCGACGGTCTTTTTTGCGCCAAGATATTTGGCCCCATCAAGGACTACGAATGCCTGTGCGGCAAGTACAAGCGCCTCAAGCACCGCGGCGTGATCTGCGAGAAGTGCGGCGTTGAAGTCACGCAGACCAAGGTTCGCCGCGAGCGCATGGGTCATATCGACCTGGCCGCTCCGTGCGCGCACATCTGGTTCCTGAAGTCGCTGCCATCGCGTCTGGGCCTGGTGCTCGACATGACGCTGCGCGACATCGAGCGCGTGCTGTATTTTGAAGCGTATGTCGTCACCGACCCCGGCATGACCCCGCTGAAAAAGTTCAGCATCATGTCGGAAGACGATTTCGATGCCAAGCGCAAGGAATACGGCGACGAGTACACCGCCAAGATGGGCGCCGAAGGCATCAAGGACCTGCTCGAAGGGCTAGACCTGGATGTTGAAATCGACAAGCTGCGCAACGATTTGACCGGCTCCGAGATCAAGATCAAGAAGAACGCCAAGCGTTTGAAGCTGATGGAAGGATTCAAGAAGTCCGGCATCAAGCCCGAGTGGATGGTGCTTGACGTGCTGCCAGTGCTGCCGCCGGATTTGCGTCCGCTGGTGCCGCTGGACGGCGGCCGTTTTGCGACCTCCGACCTGAACGATTTGTACCGCCGCGTCATCAACCGCAACAGCCGTCTGCGCCGTTTGCTGGAACTCAAAGCGCCGGAAATCATTGCCCGCAACGAAAAGCGCATGCTCCAGGAAGCCGTGGACAGCTTGCTGGACAACGGCCGCCGTGGCAAGGCCATGACCGGCGCCAACAAGCGCGCGCTGAAGTCGCTGGCCGACATGATCAAGGGCAAGTCAGGCCGTTTCCGCCAGAACTTGCTGGGCAAGCGCGTCGATTACTCGGGTCGCTCCGTGATCACCGTGGGCCCGACGCTCAAGCTGCACCAGTGCGGCTTGCCCAAGCTCATGGCGCTCGAACTGTTCAAGCCCTTCATTTTTGCGCAACTCGAAGTGCGTGGCATCGCCACCACCATCAAGGCCGCGAAGAAGGAAGTCGAAACCGGCACGCCGGTGGTCTGGGACATTCTGGAAGAGGTCATCAAGGAGCATCCGGTGATGCTCAACCGTGCGCCTACGCTGCACCGTCTGGGCATCCAGGCGTTCGAGCCGATCCTGATCGAAGGCAAGGCGATCCAGCTGCACCCGCTCGTTTGCTCGGCTTTTAACGCCGACTTCGACGGTGACCAGATGGCTGTTCACGTGCCGCTGTCGGTCGAGGCGCAAATGGAAGCCCGCACGCTGATGCTGGCGTCGAACAACATTTTGTTCCCGGCCAACGGCGAGCCTTCCATCGTGCCTTCGCAGGACGTGGTGCTGGGCCTGTACTACACGACCCGCGACCGGACCAACGGCAAGGGCGAAGGCCTGGTGTTCTCCGACACCGGCGAAGTCCGCCGCGCCTTTGACGCGGGCGAACTCGACCTGAACGCCCGCATCAGCGTGCGCCTGACCGAGTGGAGCAAGGACAAGGAAACCAACGAGTTCGTGCCCTCGACCAAGTTGTGGGAAACCACCGGCGGCCGCGCGCTGCTGTCCGAAATCCTGCCCAAGGGACTGCCTTTTTCCAACATCAACAAGGCGTTGAAGAAAAAGGAAATTTCCAAGCTGATCAATGTGTCTTTCCGCAAGTGCGGCTTGAAAGAGACCGTCGTATTTGCCGACAAGCTGCTGCAGTCAGGCTTCCGCCTGGCCACCCGGGCCGGCATTTCGATCTGCATCGAAGACATGCTGGTGCCCAAGGAAAAGACGGCGATCATTGCGCATGCCCAGAAGGAAGTCAAAGAGATCGAGCAGCAGTACACCTCGGGTCTGGTGACGGCCGGCGAGCGCTACAACAAGGTGGTGGACATCTGGGGCAAGTCCGGCGACGACGTGTCCAAGGCCATGATGGCGCAGCTGTCCAAGGAAAAGGTCATCGACCGCCACGGCAATCTGGTCGAACAGGATTCGTTCAACTCGATCTACATGATGGCCGACTCCGGCGCGCGCGGTTCCGCCGCGCAGATTCGCCAGGTCGCCGGCATGCGGGGTCTGATGGCCAAGCCTGACGGCTCGATCATCGAGACGCCGATCACCGCGAACTTCCGCGAAGGCCTGAACGTGCTGGAGTACTTCATCTCCACCCACGGCGCCCGCAAGGGCCTGGCCGACACGGCGCTGAAAACCGCCAATTCCGGTTACCTGACCCGCCGCCTGTGCGATGTGGTGCAGGACCTGGTCGTGACCGAGCACGACTGCGGCACGCTCGATGGCTCGGTCATGCGCGCCATTGTCGAAGGCGGTGAAGTCATCGAATCGCTGCGCGACCGGGTTCTTGGCCGCACCGTGGTCGAGGACGTGCTGCACCCCGAGAACCGTTCGGTGCTGACCAAGGCTGGCGTCATGCTGGACGAGGACATCATCGACGGGCTCGAAGCTGCTGGTGTTGACGAAGTCAAGGTCCGCACGGCGCTGACCTGCGAAACCCGCTTCGGCCTGTGCGCCAGCTGCTACGGCCGTGACCTGGGCCGTGGCGGTCTCATCAACATCGGCGAGGCGGTCGGTATCATCGCCGCCCAGTCGATCGGCGAGCCCGGCACCCAGCTGACGATGCGGACCTTCCACATCGGTGGCGCGGCATCGCGCGCAGCCATTGCTTCGAGCGTCGAAGCCAAGTCCAATGGCGTGATCGGTTTCAATGCACCGATGCGCTATGTAACCAACGGCAAGGGCGACCTGGTGGTGATTGCGCGTTCCGGCGAAATCATCATCCATGACGAGCATGGCCGCGAGCGCGAGCGCCACAAGGTGCCTTACGGCGCCACGCTGACGGTCAAGATCGACCAGACCATCAAGGCGGGCGCGATCCTGGCCAACTGGGACCCACTGACCCGCCCCATCATCACTGAATTCGCCGGCAAGGTGCAGTTCGAGAATGTGGAAGAAGGCGTGACCGTGGCCAAGCAGGTCGATGACGTGACGGGTCTGTCCACGCTGGTGGTGATCGATCCGAAGCGGCGCGGCGCGACCAAGGTGATTCGTCCCCAGGTCAAGCTGATCGATGCGACCGGCAACGAAGTCAAGATCCCCGGCACCGACCATTCGGTGACAATTGGCTTCCAGATCGGCGCACTGGTTCAGGTGCGCGACGGCCAGGATGTGGGACCCGGCGAAGTGCTGGCCCGCATCCCGATCGAAGGCCAGAAGACCCGCGACATCACCGGCGGTCTGCCGCGTGTCGCCGAGTTGTTCGAAGCCCGTACGCCGAAAGACAAGGGCACGCTGGCCGAGATGACCGGTACCGTGTCGTTCGGCAAAGAGACCAAGGGCAAGGTTCGCCTGCAGATCACCGATCCTGAAGGCAAGGTCTGGGAAGACCTGGTTCCCAAGGAAAAGAACATCCTGGTGCACGAAGGCCAGGTGGTCAACAAAGGCGAGTCGATTGTCGATGGACCGGCCGATCCGCAGGACATCCTGCGCCTGCTGGGCGTGGCCGAACTGGCCCGCTACATCGTCGATGAAGTGCAGGACGTGTACCGTCTGCAGGGCGTGAAGATCAACGACAAGCACATCGAAGTGATTGTTCGCCAGATGCTGCGCCGCGTGGTCGTTGAAAACGTCGGCGACACCACCTATATCGCCGGTGAACAGGTCGAGCGTTCGGCGCTGCTGGATGTCAACGACGCGCTGCGCGCCGATGGCAAGATCCCGGCCACCTTCAGCAACCTGCTGCTCGGCATCACCAAGGCTTCGCTGTCGACCGATTCGTTCATCTCTGCGGCTTCCTTCCAGGAAACCACCCGCGTGCTCACCGAGGCGGCCATCATGGGCAAGCGCGACGAGCTGCGCGGCCTGAAGGAAAACGTGATCGTCGGCCGCCTGATTCCTGCCGGCACCGGCATGGCCTACCACGAAGCGCGCAAGGCCAAGGACCTGATGGACGACTCCGAGCGTCGTGCCATTGCCGAGTCCGAAGCCGCTGAACTGGAAGCCTCGCAGGCCGAAACCAGCGATGAAAACGCCGCCGCCGACTAACTTCTGCGAACGCACCGTGCCTTGACAGGCACCCGGCCCCGCCCTTGAAAAAGCGCGGGGCTTTTTTCACGCTCCAAAATCATTATTTATCAATGAAATATGACTTTTGCGCAATATGAGCGCGTATTAATAGCTATTAATAAAGTAGCGGTGCGGCGATGCCATGCTTTCAAGGCTTGGAAAAATTGGCGTCATCCTTGCCTTCATACCGCCAAGAGGGTCAGATAAAAACCGGACTTCAGTGCGAAACTGTCCTGCTTCTCAAGGAATTGCCCCATGTCATTGCAAACCATTGTTTCACTCACTTTGCTGGCCATGCTGGTGTTTTGGGCGGTGGGTGCCTACAACCGGCTGGTGCGGCTGAAGAACGTCATTGCCAACGCGTTTGGCCAGATCGATGTCCAGCTCAAGCGCCGTTACGACCTGATTCCCAACCTGGTGGAGGCTGCCAAAAAATACCTGGCGCATGAACAAGCCACGCTGGACGCTGTCATTGCCGCCCGCAACCAGGCCCGCAGCGCCAGTGATGCCGTGCGAAGCCGTCCGGGCCAGGCCGATGCGGTCATTGCCCTGGCCGCCGCCGAGCAGACGCTGGACGGCAGCCTGGGGCGACTGTTTGCACTGGCCGAGGCTTATCCCGACCTGAAAGCCGACCAGACGATCCGCGAACTCAGCGAAGAACTCACCAGCACCGAAAACAAGGTCGGCTTTGCCCGCCAGGCCTACAACGACGCCGTGCTCGACTACAACAACGCGCAGGGCCAGTTTCCCGCGCTGCTGCTCGCCCGGCTGTTCGGCTTTGCGCCGTTGGCCATGCTGCAGGCCACCGAGAGCGCTGCCGAACGCCAGGCTGCTCGCATCAGATTGTGACCCCCACGCTCCCCACTGCGTGTGGTTCGCTGCCCCCCGAGGGGGCCGCCCCGCCTGCGGCCTGGCAAAGCCAGTTCCGCGGCCGGCACGTGCATGGCGGGGAACCCGTGAGTTCGCGTCTTTTCAAGTACCGGCCGCAGGACCGGCTTTGCCGGACTGCAGGCGGGGCGGCCCCCTCGGGGGCAGGGCGCTACACGCAGTGAGCGACCGTGGGGGTTTGATAGATGCGATTTTTTGAAGCGCAGGAGCAAGCCCGGGCGCAAGCCCTGAGGCTGCTGCTGCTGTTTGGCCTGGCCGTGCTGGCGCTGGTGCTGTCCGTCAATGGCGCACTGGCGCTGACCTGGCGGCTGGTGTCGCCCGGCTGGACCGGCTATCCGGCGTATTTTTTAGTGTCAATACCGGTATCACGTTGCTGTTCGTGCTGGGCGGCTGGTGGCTGGAAACCCCGGTGCTGGACGGCGGAGGCCAGGTGCTGGCGCGTCAGGCGGGTGCTCGCAAAGCCTGGCCAGCCAGCCATGACGACGAGCAGCGCCTGTGCAACATCGTCCATGAACTGGCGATTGCCGCCAGCATGAAGCCGCCCCAGGCGATGGTGCTGCCGCGCGAGGACCGCATCAACGCCTTTGCCGCCGGCTGGGACGAAGACGACGCCATCGTGGCGGTCCCGCAGGGCGCGCTGGAGTGCCTGAGCCGCGACGAACCGCAGGGCCTGCTGGCGCACGAGTTCAGCCATCTGCGCGAAGGCGATACCCGGCTGAACATGCGGCTGGCGGGCATGGTGTGCGGTCTGGAGATGATTTTCAGCCTGGGCCAGCGCATGTGCGAAGCCAATGAAAACGGCAGCCGCTCTTTCCTGGCGCTGCCGGGCTTTGCCATCATGGGCACCGGCTCGCTGGGCTGGCTGGCGGGCCGGGCGCTGAAGGCGGCGGTTTCGCGCCAGCGCGAATTCCTGTCCGATGCGCGCACCGTGCAATTTACCCGCAGCAAGGACGGGCTGGTCGGCGTGCTGCGCAAGGTCGCCGGAGAAAGGGCCAGCGCCGGACGGCGGCCGGGTGGCAGGACGCCTCACCTGCACCCGGCGGTGCACCACATGCTGCTGGTCAGCAACGCCGCCCCGACGCGCTGGTTTGCCAGCCACCCGCCACTGGCTGAACGCATTCGCCGGATTTACGGCCGGTCGATGCCGGTGTTGCCCGCCCGGCACGATGAGGCCGTGACGCGGCCCGATGCCCTGTTTTAGCCAGACCAGATTTTTTGTGCGCCTGGCCTGGCGGGTGCAGACACAACCGCTTTGTCTTATCTGCGGCCGGGGCTGGTCTAATAGGGAAAAACCACTGCCCGTCATGCGGGCGGATTTACGCCAGCCGGTGCAAGGCCGGCCTTGACCCTACCGAACCGATGCAACCTCAACCGAATTCTTCCCCGTCTGCCCAAGTCCCGTTATGGCGCCAGCTTCAAGGTGCCGCTTCCATATTGCTGGCCGTGCGCGACGGCCAGTCGATGACGCCGGCGCTGGAAGACGTCGATGCGCAACTGCGTCCCGGCGTCCAGGCGCTGGCCTTTCATGCGCTGCGCTGGCTGGGCCGGGCCGAAGCGCTGCGCCAGCAACTCGCCAAGCGCCCGCCGCCGCCTGAAGCCGATGCGCTGCTGTGCGTGGCGCTGGCATTGGCCTGCGGCGAGGAAGCGGCGCCCTACACCGCGCACACGCTGGTTGACCAGGCGGTGGAAGCGGCCAAGCGCAGCGACGCGACGCTGCACCAGGCCAGTTTCATCAACGGCTGCCTGCGCCGCTTCCTGCGCGAGCGTGACGCCTTGATGGCGCTGACCGAAAAAAGCCCACTGGCGGTCTGGAACCATCCGCAGTGGTGGATCGACCGGGTGCGCAAGGACCATCCAACGCAGTGGCAGGATATCTTGCGCGCCAACAACAGCCGCGCCCCGCTGATTTTGCGGATTAATGAACGAAAAACGACGCCTGCGCAATATGTGCAAGCATTGTTAGCTATGGATATAGGAGCATTCCCCATCGGTGAGCATGGCGTGGTCCTGACCGAGGCGCGTCCGGTCATGTCGCTGCCGGGGTTTGCCGAAGGGCATTTTTCGGTCCAGGATGCTGCTGCCCAGCTGGCTGCGCCTTTGCTGCTCGATGGCCTCATGGCTGTTGCCGGCGAGGGCCCGCCCCGTTTGCGCATCCTGGATGCCTGCGCCGCGCCCGGCGGCAAGACCGCGCACCTGCTGGAACTGGCCGACTGCGACGTGACCGCGCTGGACATTGACGCCAGGCGCTGCGAGCGCATCGCGCAGAACCTGGCGCGCCTGGGCCTGCAGGCGCACATCGTCGTGGGCGACGCCAGCCGGCCCGGCAACTGGTGGGATGGCCAGCCGTACGACGGCATCCTGCTTGACGCGCCGTGCACCGCATCGGGCATCGTGCGCCGCCATCCCGACGTGCGCTGGCTGCGCCGTCCAACCGACATTGCCCAGCTGGCGGCTATCCAGACCCGGCTGCTGGCCACGCTCTGGCCGCTCCTCAAACCCGGCGGCCGGCTGGTGTATTGCACCTGCTCGGTGTTCAGGGCAGAAGGCGAGCAGCAGGCGCAGGCGTTTGCCGCTGACCACCCGGATGCGGTGTTGATGCCTTCGCCCGGGCATTTGCTGCCGCAGGGGAGTGTCAAAGGCGCCGTATTCCCCGACAATTTGATGCGTGAACACGATGGCTTTTACTACGCAGTCCTTGAAAAACGCAGCGCTTGAAGCGTTTGCGCATTGCCTGCTGGCCGCTTGCCTGTGCCTGCTGTGGGCGTCAGCCACTTGGGCGGCAGCGCCGACCGAGATCACCCAGCTGCGCACCGAACGCACCGACGACGGGGTCTACCTCTCGGCGGTGGTGCGGTTTGAGGTTCCGTCCGTGGTGGAAGACGCGCTGCTCAAGGGGATTGCGGTCTATTTTGTCGTGGAGGCCGATGTCTACCGCGATCGCTGGTACTGGACCGACCTGCGCGTGGCCAGCGCTGCCCGCACCTTGCGCCTGGCCTACCAGCCCCTGACCGGCCGCTGGCGCGTGAACATCGTCTCCGGCCTCATCACCAGTTCTTCCGGCCTTCGCGCCACGCTGAGCCAGAACTACGAAACCCTGCCCGAAGCGCTTTCAGCGATCCAGCGCGTGTCCCACTGGAAAATTGCCGATGCCGCCGAGGTCGATCCGGGTGAGCAATACATGCTCAACCTGAATTTCTGGCTTGATTTGTCGCAGTTACCGCGTCCTTTCCAGATCGGTGTCGCCGGGCAACGCGACTGGACCATTTCTGCCCAGGTCAGGGAACGGCTCCGTCTGACGCCTGCGCCATCCGCCACCGAGGGGGGTAAATGAGCCGCACTGTCAAGCTGATTGCCCTGAAAAGCAGTCCTGCGTTTCGCTGGACCGTCGGCGTGGGGGCCGGTGTGGTCGTGGCGCTGGGCCTGGTCCTGCTTTATTTGCTGACCCAGGCGACCGACAACCGCGAGCTGTACGAGCGCAATTACGCCTTGCTTTTTGGCTTGAATGTCGCCGTCGCCGTGCTACTGCTCGCGGTCGTCGCGTGGATCACCCTGCGCCTGGTGCTGCGAGTGCGCCAGGGGCGTTTCGGCAGCCGCCTGCTGGTCAAGCTGGCCGCCATCTTTGCACTGGTCGGCCTCATGCCGGGCCTGATGATCTATGTGGTGTCCTACCAGTTCGTTTCGCGTTCGATTGAAAGCTGGTTCGATGTCGAGGTGGAGTCCGCGCTCGCGGCCGGCCTGAACCTGGGGCGGGCAACCCTCGACACCCTGGCCGCGGACACGGGAAACAAGACACGCCAGGCCGCCACGCAACTGGCGGAAACGCCCGATGCGACGGTCGGCCTGGCGCTGGAGCGCCTGCGTGAACAGCTTGGCGCCAGCGACGTGGTGCTCTGGAGCGCCTCCGGCCAGCTGATTGCCAATGCGGGTGAATCGCGCTTCCTGATCCAGCCTGAACGACCGTCGGTGCAGCAACTGCGCAGCGCGCGCAGCCAGCAGGTGACGACCCAGATTGAAGGGCTGGATGAAGTCGCGCCTGGCGGCAATGGCGAACTCGGCGCCAGCCCCGGTCCTGCGGCGCCCGGCGTTACCACGGCGGCCCGGGTCAAGGCGATTGCCGTGGTCAACAACCCGAGCCTGAATGTGCTCGGGCAATCGCGTTTCCTGCAGGTCACCACCGTGTTGCCCGCCAGCCTGGTGGCCAACGCGATCGCCGTTCAGGAGGCCAACCGCCAGTACCAGGAGCGGGCGCTGGCGCGCGGCGGCCTGCAGAAAATGTACATCGGCACGCTGACGCTCAGCTTGTTCCTGGCGGTGTTCAGCGCGGTGCTTCTGGCCGTCATTCTGGGCAACCAGCTGGCCAAGCCGCTGCTGCTGCTCGCCGAAGGTGTCAAGCAGGTGGCCCAGGGCGACCTGACGCCCAAGGCCGCGCTCAAGGGCAAGGACGAGCTGGGTGGGCTGACGCGCTCGTTTGCCGACATGACGCAGCAGCTGGCCGATGCGCGGTCGGCGGTGCAGCACAGCATGAGCCAGGTGGACGCCTCGCGTGCCAATCTCCAGACCATCCTGGACAACCTCACCGCCGGCGTCATCGTGCTCGATGTGCATGGCCGCATCCAGTCGAGCAATCCGGGCGCCACCCGGATCCTGCGCGCGCCCCTGCACGACTACCAGGGCCAGCCGCTGGGGCAGGTCCCGGGGCTGGAAATCTTTGCCAAGGATGTTTTGGCGCAGTTTGCCGACTACCTCAGCAATGCGGCCCAGACGCTGGCCCACTGGCAGCAGTCGTTTGAGCTGCATGGCGCCGGCCACGGCGCCAGCGACAATGCCATCACGCTGATCGCGCGTGGCGCCAAGATGCCCGGCACCGAGGAATACCTGCTGGTGTTCGACGATATTTCCGACATGGTGTCCGCCCAGCGCGCGCAGGCCTGGGGCGAGGTGGCGCGACGCCTCGCGCACGAGATCAAGAACCCGCTCACGCCAATCCAGCTGTCGGCCGAACGGCTGGAAATGAAGCTCAATGGAAAACTGGCGCCGGTCGAGCAGGCGCTGCTGACCAAGTCGGTCAAGACCATCGTCGACCAGGTGGACGCCATGAAGCGGCTGGTCAACGAGTTCCGCGACTATGCACGCCTGCCGGCCGCCGAACTGGTGGCGGTGGACCTCAATGCGCTGGTGGGCGACGTGCTGCAGCTCTACCACGGCGATCCGGCAGGCCAGGTGATGCCCGTGGTGGCCGAACTCGATCCCCATGCGCCACCCATCCGGGGCGATGCCCAGTTGTTGCGTCAGGTCATCCACAACCTCCTGCAAAACGCGCAGGATGCACAGGAAGGCAAGGAGAACGCCCTGGTCACCCTCAAGACCGACTATTCCGACAGCTCGCATCGGGTGCGTCTGACGGTACGTGACAATGGGGCAGGTTTCCCGGAGCACATCCTCAAGCGCGCCTTCGAGCCTTACGTCACCACCAAGGTCAAAGGCACCGGATTGGGCCTGGCGGTGGTCAAGAAAATCGCCGATGAGCATGGCGCACGGATTGATATTTCAAACCGTGTGCTGGAGGGGAGCGTGCAGGGCGCGCAAGTGTCGTTATCATTTGGCGTTGCGACTTGACCACGTCTGGGACAATCCAGGCACAAGAACCTTCTTATCGGCAGCAAACACGTCAACAACAGGCAGGCAGCAATTCAATCATGGCAAATATTCTGGTGGTCGATGACGAGCTGGGCATACGCGACCTTCTCTCAGAAATTCTCAATGATGAGGGGCACCAGGTCGATCTGGCTGAAAATGCCGCCCAGGCCCGCGCTGCCCGTGCCCTGGCGCGGCCCGACCTGGTACTGCTCGACATCTGGATGCCCGATACCGATGGCGTGACCTTGCTCAAGGAATGGTCGTCCACCGGCCTGCTGAACATGCCCGTGATCATGATGAGCGGACATGCCACCATCGACACGGCAGTCGAAGCCACCAAGATCGGCGCCATGGCCTTCCTGGAAAAGCCCATCACGCTGCAAAAGCTGCTCAAGGCCGTTGAACAGGGCCTTGCCCGAACGGTTGCCCGGCCACTCGCCAGTGCCTTGAAGCCAACTTCGCCCATGATCGATTTCGTGCCTGAAGTCATCATGGCCGGCAGTGTCCTGATGGCCTCCGCCGACAGGGGGCTGCAGTCAACCCAGAGCTTCATGCTCGAAAAGCCGCTGCGCGACGCGCGTGACGAGTTTGAAAAAGCGTACTTCGAATTCCACTTGGCCAAGGAAGGCGGCTCCATGACCCGCGTGGCTGAAAAAACCGGTCTGGAGCGAACCCATCTTTACCGAAAACTCAAGCAGCTCGGCGTTGACCTGACACGCGGCAAGCGCAGCCTGTGAATTTTGGAGCTGAAGCAGTGCAAAAGTGCCCTTCGGGTGATATATACTCACTTGTTCAGGCCCGGTAGCTCAGTCGGTAGAGCAGAGGATTGAAAATCCTTGTGTCGGTGGTTCGATTCCGCCCCAGGCCACCAAGGTTTACCTTGCAAAGAAGCCAACCCATGCGGTTGGCTTCTTTGTTTCCGGGGACAAACAGTTCTCATGTCCGGTCCATTTCCGGGGTGCGACTTTTTTCGGAAAGCTTCCCCTACTTTTCCCTCTGCCAATAGTTTCACTCGTCAGCCGCGCTGGCCAGCCGATGTTTCGCACTGACACCACCGGCACGCTCACACCAAGGAATCTTGTTCGACGTGTGTCAATTGATTCAGTTGGGTCGGAAGGAACTATCTGAATCGCCCCGGGGCGATTCAGTGTGAATGGGGTGAGTCCAGCCTATAAAGTACGGAAAACAGGGGCGAGGTCGCTCATTGAATAAGCCCTAGAGAGCATCAAGCATCCTGCCGGCTGAAGATTACTCAACTGCCTGGATATTCGTCACAACAATGGCACCGTTGGCTTTTTCGGCCGCAAACTGGATATTGTCTCCGACCTGCAATTTTTGAAGCATTGCTGGATCAGTCGCCTTGAACACCATGGTCATGCCTGGCATTTGAAGGTTTTCGATTGCCTCGTGCTTGATGGTGAGCTTGCCCTGCTCGGTGTCGATCTTGCGCACCTCTCCAGATGTCAACTTTGCTGAAACGCCAGGCGTTGCAGTTGCGCTCAAGGGCAAAGTCTGCACATCAGAGGCAGCCATCGCCAGCCCGGAACTCCCCGCAAACAGGGCTGCAGCAACCAGCAAGGCATTGATATTTGTCTTCATAAAACTCCTACGTAAGGTTGATCAATGGACGACGCGGTGTTTACTGGCGGTACAGTTCGCGGTTCAGTCGCTTGTCGGCGTCCGTTATCACCACGTTTGGTTTGGCGGTGTTGTGCGCAATGGTGTCCGTATGGACAAGGGCGCCTCCTTGAAACGCGTAACTGTGCTGGGCGGGCGCAAAGCCTCGATCGTTATTGGCGAGCCTGCTGCCGTCAGCGGCAACGGGGTTTTTGCGAAAAGCTTGCAACTCTTGCACAACTTCAGTGCGGGTTTTGGTGCTGGCGCTGGTGTCCGCCTGGATGATGCCAACGCCACGCTCGCTGCCTGCCCAGCCGGTATGGCTGTTGGCAAATGCGGCAGGAATACCAGCACCAACGAGGGTCAGGGCGAATACGGTTTTACGAAATAGCATGGTCCAAATTCCTTTAATATCATTTGTGCTGTCCCAAACTTTGGAACAACCTGTATGCAACTGCTGCACCACGGTTCCCAATGTAGAAGCCAGACGGCAACACCATGCTGACCTGCAGATTACGAATACGTTATGTACGACGGGAACCCATTTTGAAGATTTTGGTGATTGAGGACGAGCCCAGGGCTGCAGAGTATTTGCGCCAGGGCCTGACGGAAAGTGGCTACGCCGTTGAGGTTTCCCACAATGGAACGGACGGCCTTCACGCAGCTGCCAACGGCGACCATGTGTTGGTGATTCTGGACATCATGCTGCCAGGCATTGACGGATTTGCCGTGCTTTCAGCGCTGCGCACCTCCAAGCAAGTCCCCGTTTTGATGCTCACCGCCCGCGGCAAGACAGACGACAAGGTGCGCGGCTTTGACCTAGGCGCTGATGATTACCTGGTCAAGCCCTTTCAGTTTCCCGAGCTGTTGGCAAGGGTGCGCGCACTGCTCAAACGCGGCCAGCCAGTTACAAACGATTCCGTTTTACGGACAGCCGATCTTGAGATAGATCCAGTGCGTCACCGGGCAACCCGGGCAGGCCAGCGGATCGACCTTTCCGCCAAAGAGTTCGCCTTGCTGACTCTTTTGGCCCAGAAAACGGGTGAGGTACTTTCCAGGACACAGATTGCCTCGCTTGTATGGGACATTCATTTTGATTCGGACACCAATGTTGTCGAAGTGGCGATCAGACGTCTGCGCGCCAAGATCGACGATCCTTTTGAGGAAAAACTGATTCACACGGTGCGCGGCGTAGGTTACGTTCTTGAACGTCGGAATCCGGTGTGACGCAACGCGCGCTGCTCAGCCTCTGGTCTCAGAAGTCACTGGCGGCACGAATCGCAGTCACCAGTGCATTTTTTGGCCTCGTCGTTACGGGTGGAGCCATTGTGGTCGGTTTTTATGCCCTGTCACAACAACTCGATGCACGTGCCGCCGAAGAGCTCAAGGGAAAGCGCGACCTGCTCCTGCACGTGTTATCTGAAATGCCAACACCTGAAGCGATCCTTCAAAACCAGCACAGGTTTGGGGATCTGTTGATTGGCCATGACGACCTGCATTTGGCCTTGACTGATCCAGCCGGTGGTCAATGGGCGGCGAGCTTTTCCGAAATTGCAAAGCAATCAGTGTCTGAGCTGCACGCCAATGCGGTGATCAATGCGTCCATTGAAGCATGGAGGATGCCCAACGGTGGTCAACTCAATGCCATTCGGGGTATCGGTCAGGTTGTCAATGGTAAGGCGGTGCGTTATTACCTTTCTCTGGACCGGCGCCATGACCGCAAGCTGCTGGATGGCTTCATCGGTACCACATTGGTTGCGTTGCCGATACTGCTGCTCATCGTGGCGCTTGGCGCCTGGCTCATTGCGCGCACCAGTTTGGCGCCACTGCGACGATTTCATCGATTGGCAGCATCGATTGGAACTCAGTCCCTTAGCCACAGGGTGTCTTCTTCGGGATTGCCCACCGAACTCTACGAACTTGCGGAATCGTTCAACGGCATGCTGGCACGAATCGATGACGGTTATAAAAGGCTGCAGGAGTTTTCGGGCGAACTTGCCCATGAAATGCGCACGCCCATTGCAACGCTTTTAGGAAGAACGCAGGTGGCGCTTTCCAAAACCCGCACAGTTTCTGAGCTGCGAGAGGTCCTGGAAGGCAATGTCGAAGAACTCGAACGCCTGTCCCGCTTGATTTCCGACATGCTTTTCATCGCCAGCGCAGACCACAACGAGAATATTCTCAAATGTGAGTCGGTCGAACTGGCCCGAGAGGCCCAGCAGGTAGCAGAGTATTTGTCGCTGATTGCGGAAGAGCGAGGATTGACGGTTGAAGTCGCAGGCGCAGCGACTGTCTTGGGCGACCGCCTGTTGGTGCAACGCGCAATTACAAATCTCGTGTCCAACGCGATTCGCCATGCGCATGCAAACTCCAAAGTGAACTTGATGATATCTGTTGAAAATGAGAGCACCACATTGGCTGTAGGCAATGAAGGAGATGGCATCGCGCCGGATCATTTACAACGCATTTTCGACCGCTTTTACCGTGTTGACTCTGCCAGAGCACGTCTTGACGGAGGCGCAGGTCTTGGCTTGGCGATTGTTCGATCCATCATGTCAGCGCATGGAGGACAGGTGAGCGCGAAAAGTCTTGTGAACGGCACAACAACTTTCACGCTTTCATTTCCAGCAAAGATTGTTTCGCGACTAAATCCGTCGAGACCTGCGGCAGTATCTGGCAAGGATGATTGAGTTGAAATCCAGGCTGGTGGTTGACTAAATCAAATATATCAAAATCGTAATGTTCCGGTCAGACAGCTGCCTGACCCCCTCCTCTACATTACCGTCAATGATGCAAAGGGTGACATCCCTAGCCGTATACATTTTCTGAGGCCTGTTGCAAAGTTCCACGAAAGATTTTTGTTATGTCTATTTTCAAAGCCGTCGTTGGATTCGGTCTCATTTTTCCGGGTCTGTCTGCTTTCGCCATCGATCAAGGAAGCATCGAAAAGTCCTTTCAACTCAACGATGGAGCAACAGTGCATCTGTTCAAAGATGGCAGATGGCCATGGAAAATAAATTCGGACGCTCCTGCCGTATGAAAGACGATGAGGGTGCCAGACTTTCCACGGCCATGCGGGCGCACTTGAGTTCTTAGTACCCTTTGTACTTTTTCTTGGGCTTTGTTGCAATAAATGTTGGCCACGCCTATTTATGCCCTGCGAATTCGTTGCCAACCAAGGTTGGCAGGTTGATGACCGTGGGTTGCGCAATGTTGCCGTAAGCGGTGCAATGCCGTGCAATATAAAATGAACTACTAAAAATCTTCGGTATCTGAGCTTCTCATGCGCCACCTATTCCTCATCCTCATGATCGCCCTGCTGCCCCTGCGCGGTTGGGTCAGTGATGCGATGGCGACGGGCATGGCCGCTAGCCAGGTACAGAATTTGAAGCATTCCGCTACAAATTCAGTAGCTATTCACGCTCACGAAGCGGGCGTACAAGCCCATATCGATCTTGATCTCGATCCAGGGGATGTAACCTCGGCTTTGGCTGAAGCCAAGTGCTTGGACCATGCGTCGGGACGTAATCCCCACGCAGCAGACACGCATTGTGAGTCCTGCAGCGCTTGCCAGGCATGCCATACGGTGGCGCTGTCGCCCGTGCCAGCCACTGACTCTGCTGCATTCAACCTGGGCACACTGCCTCGCGCGGAAGTTGCCCAATTCGCCAGTGCAGAAGCTGCACGCGACCAAAAACCGCCGATTTCCTGATTTCCAGGCCCGTACTGGGCCTGTACTTGCTGCCGGCACGGCCCTTTGGGTTTGCACACCTGGCGGCGTGCCCGGACAACCGCAATTTCCCCATCGCACTGCTTGTATTTCAGGAGATTTCTGTGAGCATTTACCTCTATTCAAAATTGCCTGCTGCACTGGTTGTGCTGTCAGCGTCCCTGTGGACCACCCAGGTCAGTGCACAAGCGCCTGCTTCTGCAGCTTCCCCCGCAAACCCCGGCGCTTCAGCCGCGACGGCCCCAGCGGCTCTGCCCGCTTACCGCTCGGCACTTGAGGGCTACCAGCGCTACACCGACGAAAAGACGGTCAACTGGAAAGACGCCAACGACACCACCGCGCGCATCGGTGGCTGGCGCGAGTACGCCAAGGAAGCCAGTCAACCGCAGGCGCCAGAAGGCTCTGGCAAGCCCGATTCCGGCGCAGCACCGGCCAAACCGTGACAGGAACAACAAACACCATGAAAAATATTTTTCGATTGACCACCCTGGCGGCGGCCAGCCTGGTGCTGGCGGGCTGCGCATCGGTCAACATGGACCAGGCCGTGCGGGACACCAACGACACCACAGGCACGTTTACCCAAGGAAAGCTTGAACTCAGTCGTACCCAGCAGCAAGCGCAAGCCAGAGCCAGGCTGAGCAGTGAGTTGCTGGCCAATCCCTTGGGCATGGATGACGCCGTTCAGCTGGCACTGGCCAACAGCCCGGCGGTGCAAAGCCTGCTGGCGCAAAGCTGGGCCGACATGGCCCAGGCCAACCAGACCGGCCGCATCGCCAACCCGGTCTTCACGTTCGAGCGCATCCGCTTTGCCGACGAACTGGAGCTGGGCCGCCTGCTGTCGTTTGGCCTGCTGGACTTGCTGACGCTGCCACGGCGCCTGGAGATTTCACGGGGCCAGATGGCGCAAGCCAGGGTACAGCTCAGCGCCAATGTGGTGGAGCAGGTCACCCAGGTTCGCCAGGCATGGGTGCGCGCTGTTGCCGCACAGCAGTCTTTGGCCTATGCAAACCAGGTCAACCGCAGCGCGCAGGCGAGCGCCGAACTGGCCAAGCGCATGCAGCAGGTGGGCAATTTCACCAAGCTGCAGCGCGCGCGCCAGCAAAGCTTTTATGCCGACAGCGCAGCCCAGCTGGCGTCCAGCCAGCATGCCAGCACCGCCGCCAGGGAAGAATTGATTCGGCAACTGGGACTAACCGACGCACAAGCCGGTCAACTCAAGCTGCCCGATCGCCTGCCCGACTTGCCCAAGGAACCTTTGCAGGCCGCCGTGGTGAATGCCAACGCCCCCCAGCAGCGGCTGGATGTGCAGATCGCACGCAACCAGCTCGAGATGGCAGGAAAATCGCAAGGTTTGAACCTGGTCACCAGTCTGGTGGACGTGGAGCTTGGCGTGCGCCGCGATACGGTATTTGACAATGCCGAAGGCACCAGCACACCGCGCAAAGGCTACGAGCTGGCCATTCGACTGCCGATCTTCGACTGGGGCACGGCCAAGCGCGATGCCATGAACGCCCAGTCGCTGGCAGCGGTCCACCGCTACGAGAGCACGGTTCGCGGCGCATCGTCGCAGTTGCGCGAAAGCTATTCGGCCTACCGCACCGCCTACGACGTGGCGCGCCACTACCGCGATGAAATCGTGCCGCTGCGCAAAACCATGGCCGATGAAAACATCCTGCGCTACAACGGCATGCTGATCGGCGTGTTCGAGTTGCTGGCCGACAACCGCGACCAGATCGCCAGCGTCACCGCCGCCCTCAACGCCTACCAGCAGTTCTGGCTGGCCGATGCCGCGCTCGCCGCGTCCATGACCGGCAAACCGACCGCATTGGCCATGGCCGCGCCTGCTGTCGGTGGTGGTGGCGACGCAGCTGGCCACTGAATCCAGTCACGCCCAGATTCACGAAACACATTGAATAAAACTCCTATGACGAACAGAAGAAATTTTTTGACCGGTGCAGGCGCCATCACCACGGCGGTGGCCGCCGCTGCGGTGAGCCGGGTGGCCATGGCCGCATTGCCCGAGCCCGTCTTTCAGACCACGCCCGACACCATGGCGCCGCTGGTGCCCAGCACGGGCCGCCCCTACAACCCGGTGGTCACGCTCAACGGCTGGACGCTTCCCTGGCGCATGAACGCTGGCGTGAAGGAATTCCACCTGGTGGCCGAACCCGTGGTGCGCGAAATGTCGCCTGGCTTCAAAGCGCACCTGTGGGGCTACAACGGCCAGTCGCCAGGGCCGACGATCGAAGTGGTCGAAGGCGACCGGGTGCGCATCTTTGTCACCAACAAGCTGCCCGAGCACACCAGCGTGCACTGGCACGGCCAGCGCCTGCCCAACGGCATGGATGGCGTGTCGGGCCTGACGCAAAAAGCCATTCCGGTCGGCAAGACATTTGTCTATGAATTCGTGGCCAAACGTCCCGGCACCTTCATGTACCACCCGCATGCCGACGAGATGACGCAGATGGCCATGGGCATGATGGGTTTCTGGATCACGCACCCCCGGGCCCGGCACCCCTTGATCGACGAGGTGAACCGCGACTTCGTGTTTTTGCTCAATGCCTACGACATTGACCCCGGCGCCTACACGCCCAAGATCATGACCATGCTTGACTTCAACCTGTGGAGCTGGAACAGCCGGGTCTTTCCGGGCATTGACCCGCTGGTGGTGCGAAAGAACGACAAGGTGCGCATCCGCATCGGCAACCTGACCATGACCAATCACCCGATGCACCTGCACGGCCATGAATTCACGGTGACCGGCACCGACGGCGGCCCGACACCCAGGGCCAGCCGCTGGCCCGAGGTGACTGCCGACGTGGCTGTGGGCCAGATGCGGCAAATCGAGTTTCTGGCCGACGAGGAAGGCGACTGGGCCTTTCATTGTCACAAGAGCCACCATACGATGAACGCGATGGGCCACGACGTGCCGACCCTGATCGGCGTCGATCACCGCAAGGTCGCCCGCGACATCACCCACGTCATTCCCGACTACATGGTGATGGGCGAGCGCGGCATGGCCGACATGGCCGAGATGGAAATGCCTTTGCCGGACAACACCGAAAGGATGATGACCGGCGAGGGCCCGTTCGGCTCGGTCGAGATGGGCGGCATGTTCAGCATGGTCAAGGTGCGCAAGGACCAGAAGCCCGGCGACTACAAGGACCCGGGCTGGTACAAGCACCCGGCAGGTGAAGTGGCTTATGAATGGACTGGCGCCTTGCCCCATCCGGCACGCTTTGCAGCCGAAGGCGGCCAGTCCATGAAAGCCCAAAACATGCCGGCGAAAGAAGTCGAAGTTCAGGTCCGCAAGCCCGTCATGGGCGGTATGGGCGGTATGGGCGGTATGAAACACTGACCGTCAGCAAGCCATTGCTCAAAAAAAGGCATCCGATGCAAAACCGGTTCACTATAAAAATAATAGCTGTTAGCGCTCTGCCTGCTTGCGCTACAGCCTGTTTTTCTCAAAATCTCAGCCATGCATCCAACGTGCAAGCTGGCACTGGCCCGGCCACCACACTTTTTTCATTTCCACCCTTGAAAGGTATTTCATGAAATCACGCAACCTCCTGATCGCCATTCCCGGCCTTTTTCTGGCCATAACGGCCATGGCTGCAGGCAACCACGCAGGCGGCCATGGCGGTGTCGATGAAATCGGCAAGCCCGGCGTCGCCTCCAATGTGACGCGCACCGTGAACGTCGACATGACCGACGACATGCGCTTTCACACCTCAAAAATCGCGGTCAAACAGGGTGAAACTATCCGCTTTGTCGCCAAAAACTCGGGCCAGGTCAAGCACGAAATGGTGCTGGGAACCGCCAAGGAGCTCAAGGACCACTACGAGGTAATGAAGAAAAATCCCGAGATGGAACATGCCGACGAAAACATGGTCACGGTCGCGCCAGGCAAAAGCGGCGAAATCATCTGGCATTTCACCAAGGCCGGCAAGGTGGACTTTGCCTGCCTGCAGCCTGGCCACTTTGACGCCGGCATGAAGGGTGTGGTCAATGTGGCAAGCAGCAAGGCGCAATCCAAAGGAAATGGCCATGTCGACAACAAGCATTGATACGATTTCCCGCCGCTTCGCATTGAAGATGTCGCTTGCACTGGTGGGCGCTGCCGTCTTGACGCAGCCCTTGCGCGCACTGGCTGCTGGCAGCGCGAACCAGATCACCGTCTGGAAAACGCCAAGCTGTGGCTGCTGCCATGAATGGGTGGCGCATCTGCGCAAGAGCGGCTTTGAGGTGGTGACCCATGACGTCGAAGACACGGCACCCATTCGTCAGAAATTTGGTTTGAATGCCAAGTTTGGTTCCTGTCACACCGCGCGTCTGGGCAGCTACGTGGTGGAGGGGCATGTTCCGGCGAAAGAATTGCGCCGATTGCTGCGTGAGCAACCCAAGGCACTCGGCCTGGCCGTACCCGGCATGCCGATGGGCTCACCGGGCATGGAAATGGGCGACACCCGGGATGCCTACGATGTGCTGCTCGTTCTGGCCGATGGCAACTCGCGCATTTACCAGTCTTACGCCTCCAAATCTTCTGTCAAATCCTGAAAGAATCATCATGAAAAAATTCAACGCTTTGCTGCTTCTAACCGCCCTGCTGGCCGGTACTGTTTCGGCACAAACGAACATGCCTTCGGGCGGTGGCGCCATGCCCATGGGCGATGCCAAGAAGGACATGCCCATGGCGGCATCCGCCGACATGGCAGAAGGCGAAATCCGAAAAGTTGACCTGGACAACAAGAAAATCACCATCAAGCACGGGGAGATCAAGAATCTGGACATGCCGGGCATGACCATGGTGTTCCAGGTCAAGGACCCTGTCCTGCTGGAAAAAGCAAAGGTCGGGGAAAAGATCCGTTTTAAAGCAGAAAAAGCCGGTGGTGCCATGGTGGTGACGGATATTCAACCCGTCAAATGAGGGCAAAGCCGTCGGGGAAGCAAGCCGGTTCCCGGTGGTCTCATTAGCACCACTCCGTGTCAGACCAGGTGTATGGTCCCGGAGAGTCGTGACGTTATTCTGTCCATCCAGGAGCCGCGGCATTGCGGCGATGCTGCGCGTGAGCGAGCGCAAGGTGGACCGGGTGAAAAAGAAGTTTGTTCAGGAGAAGCCGGGAACTGGCCCTGAACCGTCAGGCTTCGCAGCGCGCGTACGCGCTGAAGGTCGATGGCCGCCTGGAAGCGCAACTGGTGGCCATGAGTTGCTCGGAGCCCCCTGACGGCCAGGCACACTGGTCGCTGCGGCTGCTGGCCGATCGGCTGGTGGCGCTCGAATACATCGACAGCGTGTCTCACGAGACGGTCCGGCGGGCGCTAACAAAAATGAACTTAAGCCGTGGAGAAAAATCGGCTGGGTGATTGCGCCCCAGGCCAGCGCCGCCTTCGTGGCAGCCATGGAACAAGTGCTGGACATCTACGGCAGGCCTTACGATGTCAGGCACCCGGTGGTGTGCATGGACGAGACGCCACGGCAGTTGATTCGTGAAACCCGCGAGCCCATTGCAGCGGCGCCGGGGCGCCCCGAGCGCCATGACTACGAATACGAACGCTGCGGGGCGTGCAAGGTCTTCAGGGCGAGCGAGCCGCTGGCCGGACGACGCTTGAGCAAGGTCACAGAGCGCAGAACGAAAGCGGACTGGGCTTTGTTCGTGCAGGCCATCGCAGCGAGCTACCCCGAAGCTGCGCGCATCACGCTGGTCATGGACAACCTCAACACGCACACACCGGCCTCACTGTACGAGGCGTTTGCCCCCGAGCAGGCCAAGGTCAACTGGCAATTCACCACCCAGGGCGCCCGCATCAAGCGCAAACGCCTTTATCCGACAATGGCTTCGTGACGCGACACTACGGTCTTGTCGGTGGCTGACCGCGCGAGCGGTTTGGTCCTCCGCTGCAACGCGGCTGTTCCGTGCCAGCCAAGACTAGGCAAAAGGCGAAGCAGCATTTGCAGGGTCGAGCGCCGCGTCAGGGGCGGGACGACACTGTGCGTCATGGCGGAAAACTAATGACCGCGTCCTACGGGCAGATGCTATTTTTCCCACAGCGCAGCGCTGGGTGTCTGCCTAGAGTGTGCAGACCGGTTGAAATGGTTCAGCCGCATGACCCAAGGAACGAAGATGCCTCAAAACACCAAAGACTCCCAAGGCGGTAAAAACCATTCACCGAATAAAACTGCAGCCACCGGCAAGACAGGCGACAAGGCACAAGCCAAAAAGAGTTCGCCCAATTCCCCGACCGGACCCCACAAGCATGGCGAAAAAAAGACCACGCCTTGAGGCAGATCGGCCCGTTCCCCGCAGGGAACCACTGACTTTTAGCCGCAGTTCACTGCACCGCCCAAGCCCGCCATGTGCGGGCTTTTTGCTGTCCTGGACCGATGCGCCTGATGTTGCGTCCACAGCTTTTCTAACAGTCGAGCTAGAAACAGACGGGGGAAACACATGGGGCGGCCTATACTGTATGTATGACCAGTATATTTTCGCCAACCCGACCGGTGCCCGTTTCCGAAGCGCCGCTGTTGGCAAGACTGCTCATCAGCCGGGTCTGCGCCGGTTTTCCATCGCCAGCCGAAGACCTGGGCGCCCAGCGCATCGACCTCACGCAGGTGCTGATCACGCATCCGCAGGCAACCTTCTTGCTGCGCGCCAGTGGCCACTCGATGGTGCAAGCGGGCATCTTTGACAATGACATATTGGTGGTGAACCGGGCCATGGCGCCGCGCCACAGGCATATCGTCGTGGCAGTGGTCGATGGCGAATTCACCGTCAAGCGCTTGTACCAGTCGGGGGGGCGCACCAAGCTGCAGGCTGCCAATCCAACGTATCCCGACATCGTTCCCCATGGCGAGCAGACCATCGAGGTCTGGGGCGTGGTCACTGCCTGCATCAAGCAGTTCACTGCCTGAAAAAAGGGCTGCGCAATGTACGCCCTGGTGGATGGCAACAATTTTTATGTCAGTTGCGAGCGGGTGTTTCGCCCCAGCCTGGCAGGCCACCCGGTGGTGGTGCTCAGCAACAACGACGGCTGCGCCATCGCCCGGTCCAATGAAGCCAAGGCGTTGGGGATCGCCATGGGCGCGCCCTGGTTCGAGATCGAGCACTTGACCGAATCGGCTGGTCTCGTGGCCTTGTCGGCCAACTTTGCCCTTTATGGGGACATGAGCGACCGCATGATGAGCCTGGCCGCCGGGTTGGGGCCTGCGCAGGAAATCTACTCGATTGACGAGTCGTTCATTGACCTCGCGGGCGTGCGCGGCTGCCTGGCAGATCGCGGCTTCAAGGTGCGGACACGCATCCTGGACTGGATTGGCATTCCCTGCTGCGTGGGCATGGGCGCGACCAAGACACTGGCCAAGCTGGCCAACCATGTCGCCAAGACCGCCGAACGCAAGCCCGGCAGCTACCCGGCAGGCTTGGCCCAGGTGTGCAACCTGGCCGAACTCACGTCCGCAGCGCTCAATGAGGTGCTGGCCGCCACGGCCGCGAGCGAGGTCTGGGGTGTCGGGCGACGCATGACGGCGCAGCTCAAGGAAAGCGGTGTCCATACGGCGCTGGACCTGGCCCGGCTGGACCCGGCGATGGTGCGCAGGCGCTGGTCGGTGGTGCTGGAGCGCACGGTGCGCGAGTTGCAGGGCATGGCGTGCATTGGGCTTGACCTTGCGCCGGCGCGCAAGCAGGAGATCGCCTGCACCCGTTCATTCGGGCAGCCGGTCACGGACCTGATGGACTTGAGCCAAGCCGTCACTGAGTTTGCCAGCCGGGCAGCGTACAAGCTGCGCCGCCAGGGCAGCCTGACCCATCAAGTGCTGGTGTTTGTTCGCACCAGTCCGTTTCGGCAAGCGCCCCAGTACAGCCGCACAGTGAGCATGCCGCTTCGCCGGGCCAGCGCCGATACGGGCGTGATCGTCGCGGCAGCGCTCAGGGGGCTTCGTGCCATCTACCGGCCGGGTTACCAGATGGCCAAGGCAGGGGTCATGCTGCTGGAATTGCAGCCCACGACAGTGCAGCAGGCAGCGCTGGATTTGGAGCGTGGCGAGGTGCCTGAAAGAAGCCAGAGAGGCCGCTTGATGACCGCAATGGACGACCTCAACCTACGCTACGGCCGGGGCACGGTGCAGATGGCCAGTAGCGGGCTGGCCGGGGACCCGAAGGCTTGGGCGATGAAGCAGGAAAGGCTCACGCCGGGGTATACGACGTGCTGGGCAGACATGCCGGTGGTACGGGCATGAAGAACTGTCTGGGGAAATTTTGCAGCATATCCGGATCGCTTTCATCTAGCCCGCCCCGCAAGCATCACTGCCACCTCGCCCGCGATGCCCGCTGCCTGGCCTGCGCGGGTCAGATCAGCCGAGCAGGCCGATGATGATGTCCACGATCAGGTTGTTTTGTTGCTGCACCAGGACGATGTCGCCGCCGATTCGGGCGTAACGGTAGCCGTATGGGGCAGGCGGCAACAGGCGAATCACGGGCTGGGGAACCGTGTAAAACATCACGCCCCTGGGCACGGGCTGGCCGACTTGCCAGTTGCGGGCTTGCCCCGGAGGCAGGCAGCCGTTGTGCTTTTTGGCCAGCCCCGGCGGGCAGTTTTTGCCATTGCCATAGGTCTGGGTGTAGTACTGGCGCACCAAGGTACGTTGCCCGTCATCAAAGTAGCGGCCTTGCTTGATGTCTTCACGTTGACGCTTTTCGGCCTGCTTCTGGGCTTTTGCATCGTGCTTCTGATCATCCTTGAGATCCTTGGCATATTCCTTGTCCGCGTGTTTTTGGGCCTTTCGGTATTCCTTCTGCGCGTGTTTTCCCTCGCCGTTTCCCTCGTCGCCGTGGTCTTTGGCAAAGCTGGGGGCTGCTGCAAGGAAAAGGGATGCCATGGCCAGCGCGACAAGGCGGCGTGGGGTGGTAGAGGGCAGTAAGCAGGTCATTGTGTAGTCCATCAAGCTCGAAATAAGCTCATCAGTTAGTTTCACGCCGCCGCTGATGGGCGTGTGTAGGATACGCGCGCATGTTGCTGCCCCGCTGGGCTCGACTTGCCCGGGCAGGGGGCAAATGGCACACCGACCCGCATCATGCGTGTTGGCGGTGCCGGCTTCCAGATCGGCGTCACTTTTGGCGTCGGCAATGAAAGATGCCAGCGAAAGGGGCTGCTGTTGACAGGGATCTCTGCCTTCGACGACCACTTCGTTCAGCGCGTTGCTGATAAGCCTGGCCATGGGTGCATGACTGCGCTTTAGCACCGCGCCTGTGGCTCCTGCCGGTGTCAGGTTGCCTATCTCCATGGCGGTGGCCGCAAGGCTTGCTGCTCCAAGCGCATTGCGCAACTCGTGCATCAAAAAACCCAGCTGCTCGTTCTCATGCAGGCTTTGCTGCGCCGTGATGGCCGCATCGCGCTGGGCGCTGAATTCGCTCACGGCATCCGCAATGGGATTGTCCAGGCAACGGTTCAAGGTTCGGTATTCGTCGATGCTGAAAGGCGCATCCCGCTCGAAGGCCAGGTCGGTGATGGCCTGGCAGAGGTCGCCATAGTCATGCACGACCTGGTCCACACTGTAGCCAAGGTGCAGCAACGCCTTGCCATGCGCCGCCGCAGTGATCCCCATTTCAGACAACCTCGAGACATCGCCGCCCGACGGGCCGGAAATTTGAAGGCTGACGCCGTCTTCATTGTCTTGCTCGGCTTTCAGTGTCCTGGTCAACTGGTCAACTGGTCAACTGGTCAACTGGTCGATGAACATCGGGACGCCGTTTTTCAATTGCTGCACGGTAGTGGCCCGCTTTGGTCTTTTGGCGACTTTTTCGATGCACCTGGCAATCAGGTTGTCGCGATTGTGGGCTAAAAACTCGTTCATCATGGTGTCAATGTTCCTGGCGTTTCAAGCCGTTTGCTTGCGATCAAGGGACTCCACCGACGCTTCGATCGCCCAGTACGCAAGCTGCATCGGAGCTGTGGAAGCCAGCGTGAAGTCACCCTTGGCTGTTCCTCGCGGCAGTCAATGCTCCGGACAATTATTTGCTATTAAATTTATAGTTATTCGCGCTTTCTGCGCCTGCGCCAGAGGCCTATTTGGTGTTAAAAACAGGTTGGCTGGCCAGAACGAACACGGCAAGCCTGTCGTGTCGGGGGTTTTCTGCCGAAAATAACACGCCGCGATGAAACACTATGGGCGTGGCCGCACATAGTGTTCGAATGGCCGATGCCGGGTGCGCCGCAGGTGTCCGGCCTGCCGAAGGAACAGGCACAAAGGGCGTACCAGCCTTAGGCGCAGCAAGGCCGGCGTCCTACATTTGCCTGCCGTGCGCTGGTTACCCTTGTTCATGCACTTGCGAATCTACCTTGTTGAAGACAACCCGATCATTCTGGAATGGCTGGCCGAAGCCCTTGAGGAATTGACCAATACCAAGGTGATCGGTTCGTCGGGAAGCGAATGTGAGGCCTGCCGCTGGCTGAGCACGCACCAGCGTTCCTGGGATGTGGTGGTGGTTGACCTGTGGCTTGCCCAAGGCAACGGGCTTGAGGTGATCAAGCACCTCCAACCGACGTTGGCGCAGAAAGTTGTCGTGCTGACAAATTATCCGACCCCGCAAATGCGTGAACTGTGCATGTCTGCCGGTGCCGATGCTTTTTTTGACAAGTCAACGGAACTCGATGAGTTCACGACTTTCGTGTTCGAGGAAAGCGCAAACCATCAGGCGTGGGCAGACATCGAAAAGCCTTTGCCGCCTGGCAAACTGAAAGCGCCGCCACGCTCCCGGAAACCGGGGCATGCCGCCTAAAGTTTTTCGCCGAACCTTGGGCTTTGCGCATCACGGGCCCGTGCCTGAAACCAGTTCAAGGCCGGGCCTGCCGCCTTTAGCAGACGTACTGCGACCAGTAATAGGTGCTGATGGTCGGGTTGTAGCCAGGGTTGGCGAACTTGGCGATATACAGCTTTCTGTCCGGATAGGACACGATGCTGCCCGCCGCATACTGCTTGCCCTGGCTCCACCCTGCAGCGCTGCAGGTTCCCGCCACGGCGGCTGCCTGCGCCGGAGCTGCGGCTGCGGTCACAAAGCCGCCGGAAGAATTGAAGATGTTGTAGAACTGGAAGTCAGATTGCGCCACACCGCTGAACGAGCCCAGGTTGGTCGAGCCGTTGCTGGATTGCGCGCGGTCTCTTTGAAAGGACCAGTAGGAAATCAGGCCCACGCCGTTTTGCTTGGCAAAGTTGGCAACCGTGTACGCATCGTCAAGTGTGAAGGTCGAACCGTCGTCGTTCTTTCCAATCATGGGCGTGATCCCCATCATGGCGTGAAGCTGTGCCTGGGTCTTGTTGCGAAAGACCGCCGTCATCTGGTTCACCGCAGCGCGGAATGTCATGACCGACGCTTCGCCCACCGTGGAGGACGGCACCATGGTCTGCAGGTTCTGCACGCCGAAGCTCTGCGTCATCACGTTGACCATGTCGATTCGCACGCCGGCTGCCACGGTCGTGTTCAATAAATTCATGGAATTCGGGTCAAAGCCCAGCAGCCAGCCAGGCAAGGAAAAGGAAATATACAGGTCAGGATACTTCGCCTGAAGCCGCGCCAGAACACGCGCCCTGCGGGCCGTGGCTTCCACATCCTTCAACTGATGGCCTTCAATGTCGAAATCGAAGCGGCGGCTGTTCGAATCGCGCATCAGATTTTCCATCAGGCTGAACAGCTGGTCATCGTTCCTGCAGGCAACTTCGGCATACACGCCATGCGCACCGCCAAACGAAATAAGCAGCCGTCCGCCGGCCGCGACGTAGTTGCGTGCATCCTCCAGCTTGTTGGTCAGGTCCGGCACCAGCGCGCAGCTGCCGTTGGTGGTGGCAAAGGAAAGGATGGCACTGTTCATGCCAACGGATTGTTTCGCATCATTCAACGAACCGCCCCATGAATGAAAGTACGGGGCTACCTCAGCCGCGCTGGCTGCCTGGCTCAGGCAAAGGACAAGCGCGCCAGTCAGGGCTTTGGTGATCGAGTTGAGTTTTGGACGTGAATGCATCATGTTGAATTTTGGACGTGGAAGGATCATTTGATCCAATGAATGAACCGAATAACTGCGGATTAAATGGGAGCCTGGCGACCAGAAAGTGCTGATAATTCAGCCTGGCGCCGGGCGGCGAAACCAGGGCAGGGCACGCGTTATCAAGCGATGCTTCCCCCGGCTGCAATTCATTCGAAGGCGGCAAATAAGCCGGTGAACGAAAAGTGAACGGATTTTGTCCGTCGAGCTATGGGGGGTCAACCCGCGTGAAGTAACACGGGGTTTCGAGCGAAATATAAAGTAACAGCAATACGGGGTGGGGGTATCGCGGGGCTTCAGGCCTGCCCCCAAAGGCGCCAAAACCTCTTATACAACGGCTGCCTAGAGGAGAAAAGTGTTCCGCAGCAGGTCGAAAATGACTTTTTCAGACTCTGAAATACATGGTTTTTGCCAGTGATTGTGTTAACGCGAGGTAAACCGCTAGCAACAACTTGTTGCGATCACGTCAAAATGAGGCAAGCTGATCCGATGGACCGGCCGGTCTTTGGCCTGGGGTCTCCGGGCCCGGCAGAAAAAGCGTTGCATCGCCTTGATCTAGGAGGGCACCTGCGCCGTGTGATTCAGGCCGGCAGCACGGCCGTCACCTCGATCTCGACCTGGGCCTGCGCCTCAACCAGCGCGGCCACCTGCACACAGGTCATCGCCGGGAAGTTCCGGCCCATGACCTCGCGGTAGACCACGCCGATGTCTTTCAGCCGGGCGTTGTATTCGACCCGGTCAACGATGTACCAGGTCATGCGCACCATGTGCTCGGGACCGGCGCCGCCAGCCTTCAGGACGGCCGCGATGTTTTGCAGGGCCTGCCGGGTCTGGGCGACGAAATCGTCGCTTTCAAACCGCTGCTGCGCATTCCAGCCGATCTGGCCGCCGACAAACAGCAGGGCGCCGCGCGCCAGAATGCCATTGGCATAACCCTTGGGTTCGGCCCAGTCGGGCGGCTGGAGTCTGGTGATCATGGCGTTTGCGGTGTTGTCTGAAGATAGGGCAGCAAGGCCTGACGCAGGCCGTCGGGAATTCGCACCGGTTTGCCGTGCGGAATGTCGGAATAGACCACCACGCCATGCGATCTTAATTTAATAGCGCCTTGTGCTTGTCCAGCCTGCGCAGAAGCTTGAATTTCATAGTGCATGCCGAGGCTGGCGCCACCGATGCGGGTCAGCGCCAGCGTGACCGTGAGCAGATCGCCGTGGCGGCACATGCCGAGGAATTCGGTTTTCATGTCGGCGATGGGCACGCCGTGTCCGCCGGCAATCATTTCATGTTCGGGGTAGCCGATGTGGGCCAGGAAATCTTCCTGCACCTCATGCAGCAGGACATAAAACTGTGGATAAAAAACAATGCCCGCCGGGTCGCAATGGTGAAATCGCACCCGTTTTTGCGTCGTGAAGTTCATGGCTGGCGCAACTTGAAACGCTGCAGCTTGCCGGTTTCGGTGCGCGGCAGCCGGGGCAGAAATTCGATCTGGCGCGGGTACTTGAAGGGCGCGAGCATGGCCTTGACGTGGTCCTGCAGGGTCTTGACCATGGCGGCGTCGCCCGTCTGGCCAGGTTTGAGCACCACGAAAGCCTTGACGACCATGCCCCGGTCTTCATCGGGCATGCCCACCACGCCGCATTCGGCCACTGCCGGGTGCTTGAGCAGCGCGTCTTCGACTTCCGGTCCGGCCACGTTGTAGCCCGCCGTGATGATCATGTCGTCCGCGCGGGCCTGGTAGAAAAAATAGCCGTCGGCGTCCTGCATGAAGGCGTCGCCGGGGTAGTTCCAGCCGTCCTTGACATAGTTCAGCTGGCGCGCATCGTCGAGGTAGCGGCACCCGGTCGGGCCGATCACCGCCAGCCGGCCGATGCGGCCGCGCGGCACTTCTGCGCCGCTGTCATCCACCACTTTCGTGGTGTAACCGGGCACCACCTTGCCGATGGCGCCCCGGCGGATGTCGTCGGGCGTCGAGGAAATAAAGATGTGAAACATCTCGGTCGCGCCAATGCCGTCAATGATCTCGATGCCGGTCGCGTCCTTCCAGAGCTGGCGCGTGGCGTCCGGCAGGCTTTCGCCGGCGCTGACGCACAGCCGCAAGTCGGGTACGCCATGCTGCCGGGCAAACGCGGCCATCTGGCGGTAGAACGTCGGTGCGGTGTAGCAGATCGTCGCCCCCACCTGTTTCACCAGCTTGACCATCGCCTCGGGGGTGTAGGCAATCGACGGGTAATAGACCGACGCGCCGGCCCACATCGGAAAGATCAGCAGGCCGCCCAGGCCAAAGGTGAAGGCCAGCGGCGGCGAGCCCATCACGATGTCGTCGGGTTGCGCCTGGAGCACATGGCGCGGCCAGGCTTCGCAGGCGGCCAGCACGTCGCGGTGGCTGTGCACCGCCGCCTTGGGTTGGCCGGTGGTGCCCGAGGTGAAGGCCATCATGGCAACGTCGTCGCTGGATGTCGGGCAGGGCGTGAAATGGCCGTCCTTTTGCGAGGCCAGCACGGCCATGCAGCCCGGCTCGCGCATCAGGTTGAAAGGAATGATGGCTTGCAGTGTGCCGCCGTGCGACTGGGCGGTCTGCAACTCTTCCCGCAAGGTGGCATCGCACAGCGCCAGCGCCGGCCGGGCTTTTTCGATGATCTCGCCGAGTTCCTTGGCGCGCAGCAGCGGCATCGTCGCTACGGCAACCAGGCCTGCCTGCACCACGGCCAGCCAGCCCAGCGCCATGCCGATGGAGTTGCCGCCGCGCAGCAACACGCGGTTGCCCGGCACCAGCTTGAAGTCTTCCGTCAGCACCTGCGCAATCCGGTTGACGCGGTCCAGCGCGTCGGCATAACTCAGCGTGATCCGGTCGGAGCGCAGCATCGGCCTGCCGGCATGACCGGCCTGGAAAGCCCGCGCGAACAAAACCTCGACCAGGTTGGCCTGTGGCGCAATGTGCAGGCCGGGCAAAAGTGAATAGTCCAGCATGGGCCACTGCCCGGGCGGCGGCAGGCGCTCCTGCACAAAGCGGTCGGTTTGCGCGGACGCAGGGTGTGTAAGGGACGTCATGACTGCAATACCGCCTTCCCAATGATGAGCAACTGGACTTCGGTCGCGCCTTCATAAATGCGCAGCGAGCGGATGTCGCGGTACAGGCTTTCGACCTTGGTGCCGACTTTCACGCCCAGGCCGCCGTGCATCTGCAGCGCCATGTCGATGACGCGCTGGGCGTTTTCGGTGGCCGTCATCTTGGCCATCGCCGCTTCTGCCGTGACCCGCACCGGGTTGCCGAGACGTTCGCCTTCGTCGCGCAGCCAGGCGGCGCGGTAGGTCAGCAGCGCCGCCGCATCCACCAAGGCTGCCATTTCACCAATTTTGGCCTGCGTCAGTTGAAAGTCGGCGAGCGTCTGGCCGAACATCTGCCGGGTCTTGGCATGTCGCACCGCTTCGGCCAGTGCGCGCCGCGCCATGCCCAGCGCTGCACCGGCCACCGAGGCGCGAAAGATGTCCAGCGTCTGCATCGCCAGCCGGAAGCCGCCATTGAGCAGCCCGAGTTGCGCAGCGCCATCCAGCCGGCAATCGGTGAACTGGAGCGTTGCCAGCGGGTGCGGCGACATCACCATGATGTGCTCGCTGGCGTCCAGGCCGGGCGCGGCGGCGTCGATAATGAAGGCGGTGATGCCGCGCGTGCCCGCGCCGGGGTCGGTCTTGGCAAAGGTGACGTAGAAATCGGCGATGCCGCCGTTGCTGATCCAGCACTTGCTGCCGTTAACGGCCCAGCCGCGCTCGACCTGGGTCGCGCGGGTCGTCATCGCGCCGGCGTCCGACCCGGCATCGGCTTCGCTCAAGGCAAAGGCGGCGATTTTTGCGCCGCTGGCGACCTGCGGCAGGTAGGCGGCCTGCTGCGCCGGCGTGCCCGCCAGCGTGATCGCGCCGCTGCCCAGGCCCTGCATGGCGAACGCAAAATCGGCCAGCGGCGAATGAAAGGCCAGCGTTTCGCGCAGGATGACCAGCGCGCGCGAGTCGAGCGTGTCGAGTGCTCCGCCCAGTGCGCCATCGCTGCCGCTTGGGACGCAATAGCGCAACCAGCCGCTGTCGCCCAACCGCTTCACCCATTCCCTGCAGGCTTTGCGGTCATCGTTTTCGTCCACCTGCTGGCCGGCAATCCAGTCGACCAGCCGGGGGCCGAGTTCGCGGTGAACGTCGTCAAAGAAAGGCAGCGCCAGGTGGGCGGTCGTGGGTGTCATGGTCAAGGTCTTTCTGTGCGCGTGAGGGGCGGGTTCAGTCGCCCTGGAACACCGGTTTTTGCTTGGCGGCGAAGGCTTGGTACGCGCGGGTGAAGTCCTGCGTCTGCATGCAGATCGCCTGCGCCTGCGCCTCGGCCTCGATCGCCTGGTCCAGCGTCATGGCCCATTCCTGGTGCAGCATGGTCTTGGTCATGCCGTGGGCAAAGGTCGGGCCGCTGGCCAGTTCATGCGCCAGCGTGTGCGCCGCACCCAGCAGCGCATCGGCCTCATGCAGCGCATTGAAAAAGCCCCAGTGCAGACCTTCGCCCGCCGTCATGGCGCGGCCGGTGAACAGCAGCTCCGACGCGCGGCCCTGGCCGATCAGGCGTGGCAGCAGCGCGCAGGCGCCCATGTCGGCGCCGGCCAGCCCGACGCGGGTGAACAGGAACGCGGTCCTGGCCTGCGCCGTTCCCAGCCGCAGGTCGGCGGCCAGCGCCATCATGGCGCCCGCACCGGCGCAAATGCCGTCAATCGCCGCCACGATGGGTTGCGGGCACCCGCGCATCGCCTTGATCAGGTCGCCGGTCATGCGGGTGAATTCGAGCAGCTCGGGCATGCGCATCTTGGTCAGCGGTCCGATGATTTCATGCACATCGCCACCCGAACAGAAATTGCCGCCGGCACCCGTCAGCACGATGGCTTTCACGTCGGTCGCGTAGTGCAGTGCGCGAAACAGGTCGCGCAACTCGGCATAGGACTCAAAGGTCAGCGGGTTTTTGCGCTCCGGACGGTTCAGCGTCAAGGTGGCAACGCCGCCGTCAAACGCATAGGCAAAGTGCTGCGCCTGGTGATGTGCCAGCGCATCAAACTGCGCATGCATGGGGTTGGCCGGGCCGATGTAGTGCTTCATGCTGCAGTTTCCAGTGGGGTGTCTTTGTAATGCTGCTTGACCTTGCCCAGCAGCTGGTGCAATGCCTGGACTTCTTCGGGCGAAAGCCCTTCAAATGCGCTCACGATCCAGCCTTCATGCTGGTGTGCCATCTCGCCAAACAGGCTGCGGCCACGCGGCGTCAGGCGCACCCGGTAGGCGCGGCGGTCCCCTGAAACCTCGACCCGCTCGACCAGTCCTTCGGCCACCAGCTGGTCGGTGATGCCGGTCACGTTGCCACCGGTCACCATCATTCGGCGTGACAGCTCGTTCATCTTCAGGCCGTCGGGGTTGCGTTCGAGCTGTGCCATCAGGTCGAAGCGGGGCAGGGTGGTTTCGAACCGCTCGCGCAACTGGCTGCGCACCTGTTTTTCGACCAGTTGCGTGAGCGTCAGCATGCGCAGCCAGAGCCGCAGGGCTTGCGGGTGCTCGCTGTGGCCTCTTGCTTCCATGTCCATTTTATTTTCCTTGGCCTGGCCCATAGTTACTATGATTTTGATAGCTTTTTGCGCCCGAATGCTGTGCGCTAGAGCCTCTTTTTATTTAAATCGTGCGTTTCTCGGGTTAGCCGCAGGCGTAACCCGAGAGACACCGTCACAAACGCGGATGTCGGGTTACGCTGCGCTAACCCGAACGGCCCCCTGCAAACTCCTTATTTGACAGCTGCTTGCGCCCCGCCCACCTGCGCAAAGGCCTCTTTTTGCTTGAAAACTTCACGGTAAAGCTGGTCCCGGCCACTCAAATACGGCAGCGGCCAGTTCACTTGCCGGCTTTGCAGTTTGGCCGCTTCATGCAGCGTCCAGGCCGGGTCGGCCAGGTGCGGGCGGGCAATGGCGCACAGGTCGGCGCGGCCGGCGGCAATGATGCTGTTGACCTGGTCGGCCTCGGAAATCGCGCCGACCGCCATGGTCTGGATGCCGACCTCGTTGCGGATGCGGTCGGCAAACGGCGTCTGGTACATGCGGCCATAGACCGGTTTGGCATCGCGCGTGGTCTGGCCCGACGACACGTCGATGACATCGCAGCCGGCGGCCTTGAAAAGCCGGGCGATCTGCACGGCATCGTCGTCGGTGTTGCCGCCGGGCGCCCAGTCGTGGGCCGAGATGCGCACGCTCATCGGCAGGTGCGCCGGCCAGATATCGCGCATCGCGCGGAACACTTCCAGCGGGTAGCGGCAGCGGTTTTCCAGGCTGCCGCCGTAGTCGTCGCTGCGCTGGTTGGTCAGCGGCGTGATGAAGCTCGACAGCAGGTAGCCGTGCGCGCAGTGCAGTTCCAGCCAGTCAAAACCGGCTTCTACGGCCCGCCGCGTGGACAGCACAAACTTGTCCTTCAGGCGCTGCATGTCGCCGTGCGTCATGGCCTGCGGCACCTGGTTGGTCGGGCCGTACGTTACTTCGCTGGCGGCCAGCAGCGGCCAGTTTCCCGCAGGCAATGGCTCATCGGGCGACTCCCAGCCGACCTGGGTCGAGCCCTTGGGGCCACTGTGGCCCAGCTGCAGGCCAATCTTTGCGCCCGTGCCCGAGGCATGGACAAAATCGGCAATCCGCTTGAAGGCCAGCATCTGCTCGTCGTTCCACAAGCCGGTGCAGGCCGGCGTGATGCGGCCCTCGGGCTCGGGCGACGTCATTTCAACCAGTACCAGCGCCGCCCCGCCCAGCGCCCGCGCGCCCAGATGCACCAGATGAAAGTCCTGCGGCACGCCATCAACCGCGCTGTAGGTCGCCATCGGTGAGACCACAATGCGGTTTTTCAGCGTCAAGCTGCGCACTTTAAGGGGGAGCAGCATCGGTGGCACTGACCTGAATTTGGCGCTCGTCGCACTTTCCCGTTCGTTCTCAGCCTGTTCAGGCCCGCCCTCCGACGGCGCCTCGTCTTTCAAGCCGGGGCTGCGGGACTGGCTTTGCCCGACCGCAGGCGCAGTAGCGCCCCCGGAGGGCAGCGCATTGTTCGAAGTAAAAAGCGTGGGGGCTTTTTCAGCCAGCCACTGCTCATAGTTCTGCAGCCAGGCGGCGTCGCGCACCCGCAAGTTCTCGTGGCTGATGCGCTGTGAGCGCGTCATCATCGAATAGAAAAACTGTTCGGCTTCCAGCCCGCTGTAGCGTTCGACGTTTTCAAACCATTCGGTCGAGTTGCGTGCGGCGTTCTGGATTTTCAGCACCTCGACCGAACGCAGCGCTTCATAAGCCTGCAGCGCGTCGTCGGTTTCAGGGTGCGCGGCAAAGCAAAGCGCCAGTTCGATGGCATCTTCGAGCGCCAGCTTGGTGCCGCTGCCGATTGAAAAATGCGCGGTGTGCGCCGCGTCGCCCATCAGCACGATGGGCACGCGCTTGCCTTGTATGGTTTCGTGGTGCACCCAGCGCCCGCAGACCACGCGCGGAAAGCGGATCCAGATGGCCGAGCCGCGCACATGGGTGGCGTTGTTCATCAGCGGGTTGCCGTCAAGGTATTGGGCAAACAGGCGCTCGCAAAATGCAATGCCGTCTTGCTGGCTCATCTGGTCCAGGCCGTGCGCCTTCCAGACCGCTTCGGGCGTCTCAACGATGAAGGTCGAGGTGGTGGCATCGAAGGGGTAGGCATGGGCGGCAAACCAGCCGTGCTCGGTCTGCTCGAAAGCGAAGGTGAAGGCGTCAAAGGTCTTGTGGGTGCCGAGCCAGACAAAGCGGCAGTTGCGCAATTCCACATCAGGCTGATAGGTCGCTGCGTAACGGCTGCGGATGCGGCTGTTCAGGCCGTCGCTGGCAATAACGATATCGGCGTCGTACTGCACCGCGATCGCCTGGTCGTCGCTCACGTCAGTCTCGAACACCAGATCGACGCCCAGTTCCAGGCAGCGGTCCTGCAGGATATTGAGCAGCCGCTTGCGGCCGATGCCGCAAAAACCGTGGCCGCCCGAACGCACTGCGGTGCTTTTGAAGAACATCTCGACGTCGTCCCAGTGGTTGAAGGCGTCGCCGATCAGTTTCGCACTGGCCGGGTCGGCGGCCTGCAGGTTGGCCAGCGTCTGGTCCGACAGCACCACGCCCCAGCCAAAGGTGTCAAAAGGGCGGTTGCGTTCGACCACCGTGACCTGGATGGCCGGGTCTTGCAGCTTCATCAGCAGGCTGAAATACAAACCGGCGGGACCGCCGCCCAGGCAAAGGATGTGCATGAAACGCGCGCCTTGTAAATTGATCTAGCCTTAATTGTTTAAGGTTAAAGTAAATTCGTCAAGCGGGTTTACGGCAGCCCCTCACGAGGCTTGGGAACATGCAGGACATGAAAAGGAAACGGGCGCCCGGCGATGCAGGCACCCGCCTGTCAGGGGGCCTGGAAGCCGCCTGCCCGGTAGGTCAGCACCAGCGTGTCGCGCACACCGCGCTGCCGGTCCTGGCCGTCGGCCGGGAAGATCGGCGTGGTTTCGTGGATCACCCGCGCGTCGTCCATGAGCAGCGCCGTCAGCGGCTCCTGCATCAAAAAGCGCATGCCGTGCGGGCCGTGGGCATCGAAGACGCGGGTTTCGCCCCCTTTGACGTCGCGCCGCGCCACCAGCAGCACGACGACGAAATCCACGCCGTCGCGGTGCGCACCCTCGGGCGTGGGCCGGCCCACGCCTTCGGTGGTGTCAATGCGGAACTGGTGCGCTTCGATGTACCAGCGCGGCACGGCCTTGACCTGCGCAAACAGCCGGCCCAGGCTGGCCAGCAGGTCCTGCCAGGCCGGTGCTTCGGCCACGGCCGGCTCGACCGGGTCAAACCAGCGCTCGAAGCCGCCATGCAGCGCGTTGTAGTCGGTCGGCTGCCAGTGGGCCCGGTGCGGCGTCTGCTCAAGCGCGCTGCCGTCCAGGTTCTGAACGAAGCAGGCATGGCGCCGCCGCCGGTAGTTGCCGCCATCCAACAGGTGCGCGTCGGGCGGCAGCCGGTTCCATGACTCGGTCAGTGCCTGCCATTCCTGTGTCCACAAGGGGACGGGAAGTTGCAGGCTGCTCGTGAAGTCGGCAGGCATCAGCAGGCTCAGTCCGTCCTGGCGAAGGGACTGGTCGGCGGGTTTTTGAACAGTGGCGATATTGAACATGGACGCTATTTTGCTTGACACTGGCTGCCTGGCGAACGGGCTTTCGCGGCCACGGCTGGCGGCTGCATGAAATGCCTCCGGCCTACATACAGACTTGCCAAAGCTGCAGATAATGAACTCGCTGTTTTAACCAGAGGAGCATTTAATGCTGTACAGATTCAAATCAAAAAATATGGGTGATGTGATCATGCTCGAGTCGATTGGCCGCCGGATGCTGGAGATCATCGGCAAGACGCCTTCCCCCAAGGGCATCATCCAGTCCGAAGAAATGCCGGCCGCTGTCAAGGCGCTGGAGGCCGCAATTGCGCTCGAAGAGTCCGGTGAGGACGATCCCGGTATCGTGCCGGAAGGCGTGGGTTTGCACCAGCGCGCCAAGCCTTTCATCGACATGCTGCAATGGAACCATAAAGTCGGCGAAGACGTGGTCTGGGGCGTGTAGGTCTTTACCAGACCGCCCAGACGCAAAAAAGCCCCGTCAACGGGGCTTTTTTGCGTCTGGCGACAAGGGCGGTGTCAATCGACCTTGGCGCCCGAGGTCTTCACCACCTGCGCCCATTTCTTGTGTTCGGCATTGATGAAGGCCGCGAACTGCTCGGGCGTGTTGCCGCCGGGAATGGCGCCCTGCGCGAGCAGTTTTTCCTTGATGGCCGGCGTGCCGAGCGATTTGGCCGCCTCCTGCTGGATGCGGTTGACAATCTCGGGTGGCGTCCCGGCAGGCGCCAGCAGGCCGAACCAGGAACTGGCCTCGAAGCCCTTGAACGCCGGGCCGCCGGCCTCTTCAACGGTCGGCACATCAGGCAGCGCGGCCGAGCGCTGCGCGCTGGTCACGGCCAGCGCCTTGAGCTTGCCCGACTTGATCAGCTGCATGGACGACGGCAGGTTGTCGAACATCACGTCCATGTCGCCGCCGGCCAGCGACATCAGGGCCGGGCCCGAGCCGCCGTAAGGAAAATGGATCATGTAGGTGCCGCTCATGGTCTTGAACAACTCGCCGGCCATGTGGATCGAGGTGCCGTTGCCGCTGGAAGCCATGTTGAACTTTCCCGGATTGGCCTTGGCCACGCGGATGAAGTCGGCCACGTTGCTGATGCCGGCCGCTTTGGCTTTTTCGGCATTGACCACCATCACGTTGGGCACGCCGGCCACCAGCGTGATCGGCGCAAAGTCCTTTTGCGGGTCAAACGCCATCCGGCTGTACAGCGCCTTGTTAATGCCGTGCGTGCCGACGGTTCCCATCAGCAGCGTGTAGCCGTCGGGCGCCGACTTGGCGACCGCGTCGGCGCCGATGTTGCCGCCCGCGCCGGCGCGGTTTTCCACCACGAAGGGCTGGCCGAAGGCCTTCTGCAACTCGGGCGCCATGGCCCGGGCCAGGATGTCGGTGGTGCCGCCGGGGGCAAACGGCACGATGATCTTGACCGGGCGGTTCGGCCATGCCGTCTGGCTCCAAACCGGGTGCACTATGAAAAAAGTAGCTATAAGTGCAGACCAGTTGAGCGCAGAGCGGCGATTTGGCTTGAAAGAAAGCATTAGCAGAGACTCCGTTTGTGTTTTGGCTTTCACCATAGCGGTGCGCGGTTGCATTTTCAACAGGGTTAATCCCGAGACGAGGCGCGCATCAAGCGGGCATGAAAAAAGCCGTCCGGCTAGCACCGGACGGCTGTGCAGAAAAAGCGGGGCGTATCAGTCGGCAAATTTGCCGGCGGCTTCAATCACGGGTCTTAGCTTGGCAATCTCGGCTGTCACAAAGGCCTTGTGCGCGGCTGGCTCGACACGTTTGTCTGTCACCAGGACAGCACCCAGGCCTTCCTGCTTCTTGATGAAGTCAGGGTCTTTGAGTGCCAGCTTCAAGGCGGTATTGATCTGGGCCAGTATGGCAGGCGGCGTGCCCTTGGGCGCGTACAGACCGTGCCAGATGGTCAGGTCAAAGCCTTTCAGGCCCATTTCCTGCAGGGTTGGCAAATCCTTGAGCAGCTTGTTGCTCAGGGGCTTGGTCGTTGTGACCGCATAGGCCTTGACGCGTCCGGCTTCAATCTGGCCGGTGGTGTTGGTGGTCTGGTCGCACATCATGTCGACCTGGCCACCAACCAGCGCATTCATGGCCGGCGCGGTGCCGCCAAACGGAATCGTCGTCATGGCCTCTTTGGCATTGATGGCCGACTGCCACATCAGGCCGCACAGGTGCGAGGCGGAACCCAGCCCGGCATGGGCAATATTGAGCTTGCCGCCATTGGTGCGAATGTAGTTTTCCAGGTCACGGTAGGTGTTGGCCTCCAGCTGGGGCTTGCCGATCAGCGTCATGGGCACTTCATTGATCATGCCGAGGTATTCGAAGTCTTCCAGCGGCTTGTACTGCAGCTTGCGGTAAAGGCTGGGCGCGGCTGCCATGCCGATGTGGTGCAGCAGCAGGGTGTGACCGTCGGGCGCGGCTTTGGCGGCCTTGTTGGCGCCGATGGTGCCGCCGGCGCCGTTGACGTTTTCAACCACGAAGTTGGCGCCGCCGCCCATGGACTTGCGCATCGCTTCGGCCAGGTCGCGCGCCACGCGGTCGGTCGGGCCGCCTGCGGCAAAAGGCACCACGAAGGTGATGGGCTTGGAGCCGGGAAACGTTTGGGCGCTGGCCGAGAAAGCCGAGAAGAGGGTGGCAGCAGCGGCGGCAAGAACTAACAGTTGTTTCATTGATGTTTCCTTTTTTTACACAAGCGGAACTAGTTTAAAAGGGCTTTGGGCGGGACGCATCGCGGGAACTACTTAGGGACATTCCCTTTGTGGGCTATTTGTAGCTGCGCGCGTCTTCGATGACCTTGCCGTCGTTGGGCAGGCTGCCGGGGGCCAGCAGCTCTACCTTGCCGCGCAGCTTGGTGACATCGCGGATCGCGTCGCCGATGCGCTGGTCCAGCCCGGCCGGCGTAGAGCGGGTCTCGACCCGCAGGCTCATGCTGTCGTTCGCCATCTCGCCGCTGACCACCAGCCGTGCCTTGATGACTTCGGGAAAGCGCCGGGCAATCTCGGCGACCTGCGCCGGATGCACGAACATGCCGCGCACCTTGGTGGTCTGGTCGGCCCGGCCCATCCAGCCTTTGATGCGGGTGTTGGTGCGACCGCTCGGGCAGTGTCCCGGCAACACGGCCGACAGGTCGCCGGTGCCAAAGCGGATCAGCGGGTAGACGGGGTTCAGCGTGGTCACGACCAATTCGCCGACTTCGCCTTCAAGCACCGGGTCGCCGGTACCGGGGCGCACAATTTCGACGATCACGCCTTCGTCAATCACCAAGCCTTCGCGCGCCTCGGTTTCATAGGCAATCAGTCCCAGGTCAGCAGTGGCATAGCACTGGTAGGCGGCAATGCCACGCGCTGCCAGCCAGTCGCGCAAGCTGGGCGGAAACGCTTCGGCCGACACCAGCGCCTTGGTCACGCTGGGCAGCGTAATCTTCATCTCTGCGGCTTTTTCAACAATGATTTTCAGGAAGCTCGGCGTGCCGATGTAGCCTGCCGGCTTGAGTTCTGCCATGGCCTGGACCTGCTGCTCGGTTTGTCCGGTGCCGCCAGGGAACACGGTGCAGCCCAGCGCGTGCGCACCGTTTTCCATCATCGAGCCGGCTGGTACGAAGTGGTAGCTGAAGCTGTTATGTGCCAGTTCGCCAGGCCGGAAACCCGCCGCATACAGCGCCCGCGCCATGCGCCAGTAGTCGCGCCGCGTGCCTTCGGGCTCGTACATCGGGCCAGGGCTGGAAAACACGCGCGGCATGGCCGCGCCAAAGCCCAGGGTGCTGAAGCCACCGAACACGTTTTCAGCGCGCCCGGCCTGCTGGCGCGCCAGCAGGTCGGACTTGCGCGTGACGGGCAGCATGGCCAGCGCGGTGCGGCTGGTGATTGCAGCCGGATCGATACCCGCCAGAATCTGGGCAAATGCGGAGGAAGCGCTGCGCGCATGGGCAATCTGCGCAGGCAGGGCGGCCAGCAACGCGGCTTCGCGTTCGGCGGGGGCGCGGGTTTCCAGCGCATCCATGTGGTGTGATGTCATGAAAGGGTGTTGGGTTGAGCGTTAAAGCACGCTGAAATACGGGTTGAAGTTATTGGCTCAGACAGCATTCGCCCGCCAGCAACACGGAATCGGCTTTGTAAGGCTCCAGGGGAAACGGACTGTTCAGAAGGCAGCACAGTCCGACAACCGACAAGCGTGGAGGCTGTCGTCCCCACCCAGCCAGGGCCGCGGGACTGGCTTTGCCAGACCGCAGGCGCAGCGGCCCCCTCGGGGGGCAGCGAACCACACGAAGTGGGGAGCGTGGGGGCCATATCTAGGCCAGCCAGCGCTTGCGCCGCTTGTAGCTTTTCACGTCCTTGAAGCTTTTGCGTTCACCGCCACCGACGCCGAGGTAGAACTCTTTCACGTCCTCGTTGTTGGCCAGGTCGCTGGCAATGCCGTCCATCACCACACGGCCCGATTCCATGATGTAGCCATAGTCGGAATACTTCAGCGCCATGTTGGTGTTCTGCTCGGCCAGCAAAAAGGTGACCTTTTCGCGGGTGTTCAGGTCTTTGACGATGTTGAACACTTCCTCCACGATCTGTGGTGCCAGGCCCATCGACGGCTCGTCGAGCAGCACCATGCTCGGGTTGGTCATGAGGGCGCGGCCAATGGCGCACATCTGCTGCTCGCCGCCCGAGGTGTAGGCGGCCTGCGACGTGCGGCGCGTCTTCAGGCGCGGGAAGTAGGTGTAGACCTTCTCCAGGTTGGCAGCGATCTCGCCCTTGTTGCTGCGGGTGTAGGCGCCGGTCAGCAGGTTGTCCTCAATGCTCAGGTGGGCAAAGCAGTGCCGTCCTTCCATCACCTGCACCACGCCGCGCTGCACCAGGTCGGCCGGGGAAAGGTTTTCGATGCGCTCGCCGCGCAGCTCGATCGAGCCCTTGGTAACCTCGCCGCGCTCGCCCTGCAGCAGGTTGGAAACCGCCCGTAGCGTCGTGGTCTTGCCCGCGCCGTTGCCGCCCAGGATGGCGACGATGCTGCCTTCGGGCACCTGCAGCGACACGCCCTTGAGCACCAGGATCACATGGTTGTAGATCACCTCGATGCCGTTAACGTTCAGGACAATTTTTTTCGGTTCCATAAGGTTTCTTTTCCGTGTCTGTGCCAGGCCAGAGGCTTGCGCGCAAGCCTCTGGCCTGGCGGCTCCGCACAGGAAGCCGCACATGGCGTTCCTGGCGCGGCGTTGCCGCCATGCCAGGAACGCACGTCCTCATCAGGACTGGCAGTCCGCTGCGTCGCGGCGGGTCAGCTTCTTGTCGCCCAGGTACTTCTCGGAGCCGGCCTTGACCAGCGGCTTGATGATCTGGTCGTCCGACTGGTACCAGTCCGACGTCATGTTCCACTTCTTGCCGTCCCAGGTCTGCACCCGCGCCCAGGTCGAGCCCATGTGGTCGGCGCAGCTGGTCGAAATCGGGCGCATCACGCCGGCAAAGCCCAGCGCGTCCAGCTTTTTCTGGTCGAGGTTCAGGTTTTCCATGCCCCAGCGCACCTGCTCCGCGGTCATGACCTTGCCTTTGCCAAAGCGTTCCTGGGCGCGGCGCACCGATTCGATGCTCAGCATCTGGATGATCGCGCCGCGCACGTACAGCACCGAGCCCACTTCGTCTTTCGGACCCGTGCCCTCGCCCTTGTCGTGCACCAGCTTGAGGATGTCCTTCATGACCTTGGATTCGGTGCCCGAGCCGTTCAGGGCCAGTGCCTGGTAACCCTTGGCACCTTCGCCCACGTCGCGCACATCCGGCTCTGCGCCGGCCCACCACACGCCATACAGCTTGTCGCGCGGGAAGCCGGTGGCCTGCGCTTCCTTCAGGGCGGTGGAATTCATCACACCCCAGCCCCACAGCAGCACATAGTCAGGACGGGCCTGGCGCACCTGCAGCCAGGCGGCTTTCTGCTCGACGCCGGGTGCCGTTACCGGCAACAGCTGCAAGTCAAAGCCGTGCATCTTGGCGCGTTCCTGCAGCAGCGGAATCGGCTCCTTGCCGAACGGGCTGTCGTGGTAGACCAGTGCAATCTTCTTGCCCTTGAGCTTGTCCAGGCCGCCGGCGTTTTTGCCGATGTGCTGGATCAGGATGTCGGCGGCGGTCCAGTAGCTGCCCATCAAAGGAAAGTTCCACTTGAACGCCATGCCGTCCTGCGCTACCGACAGGCCATAGCCCAGCGTGAGCAGCGGAATCTTGTCTATCGGGGCTTTTTCGGTCAGCGCAAAGGTGATGCCGGTGGACTGCGGGTCAATCAGCGCCACGCCAGGGCGATTTTTCAGTCGCTCGTAGCATTCCACGCCCCGGTCGGTGGCGTAACCGGTTTCGCATTCTTCATAGGTGATCTTCACGCCGTTGACGCCGCCGTCCCGGGCATTGATCATCTTGATGTAGTCCTGCTTGCCGTTGGCCCAGGGCGTGCCGTTGGGCGCATAGGGGCCGGTGCGGTAAGACAGCAGCGGGAAGAACTGCTCCTTGGCCTGCGCAAAGGCGCTGGTGGACAGCGAGGCCGCTCCGGTGGCGACCACGGCTGCGGCAATCACGAGTCTGGAAAGCTTCATGGATGTCTCCTTGGAATAAAAGTGTTGAAGCACGGTGAAAAAACCTTGTTGTTCATTGAGTAAACACGGCGGGCGCGGCGACGGCCATCGGTAGTTGCCAGTAAGCACTTTCCATGAGCCGGTGCTGCCGCCCGCAGCCTTCAGTGGGGAAAGGGCCACAGGCGCATCTTCTGCTTGGCCATGGACCACAGCCGCGCCAGGCCATGCGGCTCGACGATCAGGAACCAGACAATCAGCCCGCCGAAAATCATCAGCTCGGCATGCGACACGCCGGCGGTGGAAATTTCGATGCCGAACAGGTCCATGAAGGCCGGCAAAAAGCGGTTCAGGGCAATCGGCAACACGACGATGAAGGCCGCGCCAAAGAAGGCGCCCATGATCGAGCCCAGCCCGCCGATGATCACCATGAACAGCAGGCGAAACGAAATTTCGACCGAGAAAGCCGCCGGCTCCCAGGCGCCCAGGTAGATGAAGGCCCAGAGTGCGCCGGCCATGCCAATGATGAAGGAGCTGACCGCAAACGCGCTGAGCTTGGCATACATGGGCCGGATGCCGATGACCGAAGCCGCCACGTCCATGTCGCGAATCGCCATCCATTCGCGGCCGATGGCGCCGCGCACCAGGTTCTTGGCCAGCAGGGCGACGATGACCAGCACGGCCAGGCAGAACAGGTATTTGGACGCCGGGCTCTGGATCGGCAGGCCGAACACCTGCAACTGGTTGACCGACACCGAGCCCGATGCCGAATCGTTGGTCAGCCACTTAATACGCAGGAACATCCAGTCGCTGAAGAACTGCGCCGCCAGCGTGGCCACGGCCAGGTACAGGCCCTTGACGCGCAGGCTGGGCAGGCCGAACAAAATGCCGAACGACATGGCGCACAAGCCGCCCAGGATCAGGGCCGGGATCAGTGGCATGTTGGGAACGCGCACAAAAAAGTTGTAGGCGCCATAGGCCCCGACCGCCATGAAGGCGCCCGAGCCGAGCGAGATCTGGCCGCAGTAGCCGACCAGGATGTTCACCCCGATGGCCGCCAGCGACATGATGACCAGCGGCAGCAGGACCGAGGCATACAGGTAGTCGCTGGCCATCAGCGGCACGCCGACAAAGGCAAACAGCAGCATCAGGCCAATGGCGATGCGGTCCTGGGTGATCGGGAAGATCTGCTGGTCAGCCCGGTAGGTGGTCTTGAACTGGCCGTTTTCTCTGTAGAGCATGGGAGTATTCGGTTAAAGAAGCGAAATGTAAAAGGCAAAATACAGCCGACGCTGAGCCGCTCCAAGCCAGTCAGGGCCACGGAACCGGCTTTGCCGGGCCGTGGGCTGAAGACTGCGGCTCCAAACACGCCTGCGCGTGCTTGGACAGCCTTCAGATGCACCGTCTCTGGCGGCGTGGCGCCCTGCAAGGGCAGCGGCCCCCTCGGGGGGCAGCGCATTACACGAAGTGAAAAGCGTGGGGGCTTTCATACTCTGTCAATGATCTTTTCACCGAACAGGCCTTGCGGACGGAACAGCAAAAATACGAGTGCCAGCACATAGGCGAACCAGATCTCGATGCCGCCGCCCACATACGGGCCCAGGTAAACCTCAGACAGCTTTTCGCCCACGCCGATAATCAGCCCGCCCAGAATCGCGCCGGGCACCGACGTCAGCCCGCCCAGGATTACCACCGGCAGGGCGCGCAGTGCAATCGTCGTCAGCGAGAACTGCACGCCCAGCTTGGAGCCCCAGATCATTCCGGCGACCAGCGCCACGATGCCGGCCACGCACCAGACGATGACCCAGATGCGGTTGAGCGGAATGCCGATCGACTGGGCCGCCTGGTGGTCGTCGGCCACGGCGCGCAGGGCGCGGCCGGTGGTGGTTTTTTGGAAGAAGACGCTCAACAAAATGACCAGGCTGGCGGCAATGGCAGCGGCAATCACGTCTTCCTTGTTGACCAGGATGCCGCCGGGAAACACCGTGTCGAAGATGAAGATCGGGTCCTTCGGCATGCCGATGTCGATCTTGTAGATGTTGCTGCCGAACAGCGTCTGGCCCAGGCCTTCGAGGAAGTAGGCAATGCCCAGCGTGGCCATCAGCAGCGTGGCGCCTTCCTGGTTCACCAGGTGGCGCAGCACCAGCCGCTCGATCAGCCAGGCGACGATGAACATGCATACGGCGGCAATCACAAAGGCGATCAGGTTGGCAACGATGAGGTTGTCAATGCCGGTCCACTTCGGAATCCATTCCGAGAACCTGGCCATGGCCAGCGCGGCAAACAACACCATCGCGCCTTGCGCAAAGTTGAAGACGCCTGACGCCTTGTAGATCAGGACAAAGCCCAGAGCTACCAGCGAATACAGCATGCCGGCCATCAGGCCGCCGATAAGAGTTTCTAACTGACCTTACGCAGCCGCCTGTCCTGTTAGCCTACGCGCATGAAAAATTCTGAACTGGAGTTGTACACGGATTACCTGCTGAGCAGCTTTGGC
>NZ_JADOVE010000016.1:0-120591 GCF_015752225.1 Polaromonas sp. CG_9.11 | reverse complement strand
ATGCCTGGGATTTCGCACTCCTCACGAGGTGTTTCATGCCATCGAGATGAAACCCCTTACATTAGCTTTTGGTGCATTTTGTAATTGAATCTGCGTGTCAAAAAGGCCTTCAGCGCCTACGCATCGGGCGCAAGCAGCTATGAAAACAATAGCATTGTCATGGCACTACCTGTGGTCCAGGCCGCTTGCGGCAGCGCTCAATGTGCTGCTGCTCAGCCTTGGGCTGGCCTCGATCACGTTTTTGCTGGGGGTCAGCCACCAGATCAACCAGGCCTTTGAGCGCGACCTGGCCGGCATCGACGTGGTGGTGGGCGCCAAGGGCAGCCCGATGCAGCTTATTTTGTCGGGCGTGTTCCAGCTCGATGTGCCGACCGGCAATATCCCGCTGACAGCCCTCAAAGGGCTGCAGGCGCATCCGCAGGTGGCGCAGGTCATTCCCATCAGCATGGGCGACAGCTTTCGCGGCTTTCGCATCGTCGGCACCACGCTTGACTACCTGCGTCATTACGACGCTCAACTGGCGCAGGGCGTGCTGTGGAAATCGTCGATGCAGGCGGTGCTGGGCGCGCGCGTGGCCCAGCAAAGCGGGCTCAAAGTCGGCGACACCTTCACCGGCACGCACGGTCTGGCCGCTGGCGGGCATGCGCACGGCCAGAGTCCATACACCGTCACCGGCATTCTTGCGCCCAACGGGTCGGTGCTGGACCGGCTGGTGCTCACGCCCCTGGAGTCGGTCTGGCAGGTGCATGAAACCGACACCGCGCTGGACGACGAAGACCGCAAGGTGATGGAGGACGAGCGTGAGGTGACGCTGGCGCTGATCCAGTACAAAACGCCGCTGGCGGCGGTGACGTTTCCGCGCTTCATCAACACCACCACCGACCTGCAGGCCGCCGCACCGGCGCTGGAAATCACGCGTTTGCTCAGCCTGGTGGGCGTGGGTATCGACGTGCTGCGGGCGCTGGCCGGTGTGTTGCTGCTGACGGCGGGCCTGAGTGTTTTCATCGCGCTGTGGAGCGCCGTGCGCGAGCGCCGGGCCGACCTGGCGCTGCTGCGCATGCTGGGTGCGCCGCCGCACAAGGTGGCCGGCCTGCTGCTGTGCGAGGCGCTGTGGCTGGCCGTGCTGGCGACTGTCCTCGGTGTGCTGGCGGGCCAGGGCTTGACGGCGCTGCTCGGCTGGGCGCTGCAGCTTGAAAAATCAGTGCTGATCGGCACGCTGTCGTGGCCGGTCGAACTGATCAGCGTGCCGGTGCTGGCCCTGGGCGTGGCGGTGGCGTCCGCGCTGCTGCCCGCCTGGGAGGCCTACCGGGTCAGTGTGTTCGAACTTCTCCAGTCAAGGTAAAACGTCTCATGAAAAGCTTCAATTTTTTTAAAAATATGCTGCTGGTGCCCGCTGTGATTGCACTAAGCGCTACGTTTTCAGTAGCGTTGGCGCAGCACAGCGACAAGGAAACCAGGGAAGACATCCAGCGCCACCGGGCCATGGCCGCAGCCCATGAAAATGCCGCCAAATGCCTGGAATCGGGCAAAAAAGACGAGATTTGCGAAAAACAATTGCAGGCCGCCTGCAAGGGGCTGGCCATCGGCAAATACTGCGGCATGAAACACGTTCACTGAGCCGTGCAACGGCGGGCAAGTGATGCTTCTGAAATTTCTGGAACCCAGCATGAACAACCCTTTTTCCATTGAGCGTTCGAGCCGTCTGAGGGCGATCAGCCTGGGCGCAGCGTGTGGCCTGATGCTGGCAAGCATGGGCGTTCCCGCGCAAACGCCACCTTCTCCCCCGACGGCCAGCGCGCCCAAACCCGCAGTGCCATCAGCGCCCGGTCTGGGGGTGCCGGCGGGGCGGGGCGCTGGCGTGCATGGCGCCAACAGTCCTTTTGCGCCGTTCTCGGCCCGCGATGACGTGCTGCCCTAGTCGGTGCTGACGGACGTCAAGACCAAGACTGAAAAAAACCGGATTGTTCCGGTATTCACCATGAAGCAGCTGGCCCTGAACCAGAAAATCCAGCGTATCCAGGGTTTCATGATGCCGCTGGAGCCGGGTGCCACGCAGCGGCATTTCTTGCTGTCGTCGGTGCCGCTGACCTGCGGGTTCTGCATGCCGGGCGGGCCGGAAAGCATGGTGGAAGTCAAGAGCAAAACGCCGGTCAAATACAGCATGGAGCCGGTCGTGGTCGAAGGCCACTTCCGGGTGCTCGTTGACGACGCTTTCGGCATGTACTACCGCATCACCGACGCGACTGGCGTCAAGTGAGCATTCGGGCATGAATTCATGAGCTTGGTGCCGCTGCGCGCGCCGGTCTGTTCGGTGGCCTGGGCAACGGCCTGCTTTTTGGCCTGCCTGCTGCTGCTCGCGCAGACGCTGGGCCTGATGCATGGCGTGGTGCCTCCCCGTGCCCGGTCGGTCCCCTTTGTTCGGGCAACAGCGTTCAGCGCGCCGTGCGGGCGCTTGGCACGGCGGCTGCGCTGCAAGAAATCACCATCACCGGCAATCCGCTGGGCGCTACTGATCTGATAGCGCCTGCCGCCTGGTACTCGAGCGCAGAACTGCTGTTGCGCTCCAAAACCACGCTGGGAGAAACACTTGATGGCGTGCCGGGCGTGAGCAGCACCTATTTCGGGCCCAACGCCAGCCGGCCCATCATTCGCGGCCTGGACGGCGACCGAATCCGCATTCTTGGCAATGGCGGTGCGACGCTCGATGCCTCCAGCCTGAGCCATGACCATGCGGTGACCGCCGACCCGGGCACGGTGTTCAAGAACAAAGGCAGCGACTTCCGGCTGGAGGCGCGCCATGCCCGTCTCGGCGGTCTGGAGGGCGTGGTCGGTTTTCAGGCTGAAAACAACCGTTTCTCGGCCGACGGCGCCGAGGCCTTCGCTCCTTACAGCCGGACTTCCCAGAAAGCTGTTTTTGCCTGTGAAGAGTACAGGGCAAGCTGGGGCAAGCTGAGCTTTGGCGGACGGCTGGAATCGGTCAAGGTCGAGTCTTTGGGCAACCCGCTGGTGGCGCGCTTTGCGCCTGCGACGCGGGACTTCACGCCGCACAGCTATGCACTGGGCGCCTTGTGGAACACCGCGCCCGGCTGGCAGGTCACGACCAACCTGGCCTGCACCGAACGGGCGCCGAAAGACTACGGGCTTTTCGCCCAGGGGCCGCACATCGCCACCCATGCCTGGGAAAACGGCAACAGCGCGCTGGGCAAGGAAAAATCCACCAGCCTGGATGTCGGCACCAGCTGGACATCCGGGGCCAACAGCTTGGCCGTCAACGCCTATATGCACCGGTTCAAGAACTACATCGGGCTGCTGGGAACGGGCAATGCCTACGGCCAGGAAAGCGGGGGTTTCCAGCCTGCTCTGGTATGCCCGGGTGAACAACCTGACGGACCCGCTGGCTTACAGCGCGACGTCGGTCCTGACGACCACCGCCTGTTCCAAAGCGCCCTTGCCGGGTCGCAGCCTGAAGCGGGGGCTGCAGCTGGCTTTTTAAGCGCACAGTTCAGGCCGAAACGCCTGAACCCACCCGGCCGAATGAGGCGCGGGGAAAACAGCAACTGGCCAACTGTTCATGCCCTGGGGGCAATCCCTTCAAGCGCTGCCCGTGTTGGCACAGAGGTCGCGGTTAAACTCCCGGCAGTCACAAATCCGTCATATTTCGGACTTGATTTTTTGAGGGTATTCCATGCTGTTCAGCAAGTTGTTGCCGCGCGAAGGCAATTTTTTCGAGATGTTTGACCAGCATGCCAACCGGATTGTCGAAGCTGCCCATGCTTTTTCCAAGATGGTGGCCAATTACAGCGATGTGGACAAACGCAACCTGCACCACCGCGAAGTCGACGAGGCCGAGCGCGCCGCCGACCGCATCACGCATGAAGTCAGCCGCGTCCTGCACAAGACCTTCATCACGCCCATCGACCGGGACCAGATCCACCAGCTGATCAACACGCTGGACGACGTGGCCGACCTGATCCAGGATTCGGCCGAAACCATGGCGCTTTACGACGTGCGCCACATGACCGACGACATCGTGCGCCTGACCGACCTGAGCGTCAAATGCTGCGAACGCCTGAAGGACGCGGTGGGCCTGATCGGCAAGGTGCGCGATGCCGCCACCGCCGAAGCCGCGCTCAAGACCTGCGCGGAAATCGACCAGCTCGAATCCGATGCCGACCATGTGATGCGCTCGGCCATGAGCCGGCTGTTTCGCGAGGAGCCCGATGTGCGCGAACTCATCAAGCTCAAGGCGGTGTACGAACTGCTGGAAACCATCACCGACCGGTGCGAGGACGCGGCCAACCTGATCGAGGGCATCGTCCTCGAAAACTCCTGATTCCCGGCGACTGAACCCGACCTTCTCATGCAAACTGCACAGACCGCCCTCTGGGTCGTGGCCCTGCTTGTCTTCATGGCCATCGCCTTTGACTTCATGAACGGCTTTCACGACGCTGCCAATTCCATTGCCACGGTGGTGTCCACCGGCGTTCTCAAGCCCGGCCATGCCGTCATGTTTGCCGCCGCCTTCAATTTGCTGGCGCTGTTCGTCTTCCATCTCAGCGTGGCCGCCACGGTCGGGAAGGGGATTGTGCAAATCGGCGTGGTGGACACGCACGTCGTCTTCGGGGCGCTGATGGGGGCCATCACCTGGAACCTGGTGACCTGGTATTACGGCATTCCCAGCAGCTCGTCGCACGCGCTGATTGGCGGCATCGTGGGCGCAGTGATGGCCAAAGCCGGCACGGGTGCGCTGATTTCGGGTGGCCTCGTCAAGACGGTGGCGTTTATCTTCATTTCGCCGCTGCTGGGTTTTTTGCTGGGCTCGCTGATGATGGTGGCCGTGTCCTGGATATGCCTGCGCGCCACGCCGTCCAAGGTGGACCGCTGGTTCCGCCGCCTCCAGCTCGTTTCGGCCGGCGCCTACAGCCTGGGCCACGGCGGCAACGATGCGCAAAAGACCATCGGCATCATCTGGATGCTCTTGATTGCCACCGGCTATACCTCGGCCAGCGACGCGATGCCCCCGACCTGGACGATTGTGGTGTGCTACACGGCGATTGCCGCCGGCACCCTGTTTGGCGGCTGGCGCATCGTCAAGACCATGGGCCAGAAAATCACCAAGCTCAGGCCGGTGGGCGGTTTCTGCGCTGAAACCGGCGGCGCCATCACGCTGTTCCTGGCCACCATGCTGGGCATCCCGGTCTCCACCACGCACACCATCACCGGCGCCATCGTCGGTGTCGGCTCGACGCGGCGCGCCTCGGCCGTGCGCTGGGGCGTGGCCGGCCGCATCGTCTGGGCCTGGGTCCTGACGATTCCGGCCTCGGCCTGCGTGGCCGCCATGGCCTACTGGGGCAGCCTGCTGATTTTTGAATGAGCCAAGCGGCCGGGCCGGGTTGCGACAGTTAAAACGCCATGTGCATCTATGAACCCGTCCTGATGGACGATTTCATTTTTAAAAAACTCAGGTACGCTTTCTTCCATGAACCTGCCAAAAATAAACAAGCCTTTCGCCATGATCCGGGAATTCCACCTGGCCGACTGGTTCACGCTGGCCAATGCCATCTGCGGCATCGGGGCCTTGTTTTCCATGATGACCTACCTCCAGGTGAACGACGTCAGGCACGTCTACTTTGCCTGCTGGCTGGTCGTGGCCGCGCTGATTTTCGATGTGCTGGACGGACGCATTGCTAGATGGCGGCAGAAAACCTCGGCCATGGGCCGGGAACTCGACTCGCTGGCCGACATCATTTCCTTCGGCGTCGCACCGGCCGTGATCGCCTACGGCTGCGGCATGCAGGGGCTCTACGACCGCATCATCCTGGCCGGTTTCGTCGCCTGCGGCGTGTCCCGGCTGGCACGCTACAACGTCACCGCCGAGTCGCTGACGGGCGACGGCGGCAAGGTGAAGTATTTCGAGGGAACGCCCATCCCGACCTCGCTGGCACTCGTCATGATGATGCTGGTCGCCGCCTGGCAAGGTGCGCTGCAGGACTCGCTGTGGTTCGGGAAAGTGATGTTCGGCGGTTTCACGCTGCATCCGCTGGTGCTGCTGTTCGCGCTGTCTGGCTCGCTGATGGTCAGCCGCATCCGCTTTCCCAAGCTTTGACGCCCGGCTCCAGGCGCTTTTGCCCGCCTGCCGGAGCCCATTTCTGCGCCCAACCCCGAGCGGCTTTTTCTTGGCTGAAGCGTTTCACCTGACCTCCAGCACGTAAAACAGGGTGCGACGCCCGTGGGTATGTCCAGAAAAAAACGTGCTGAATTGACTTGCTACTATTTGTGGTCAACATTTTTTGACGCCGACTGGAGACTCACATGAAACGCATCATTGCCGCCATGGCCCTGGCAAGCTCATCACTGGTTTTTGCCAACAGCTGCCCCATGCACATGAAAGAGATTGACACCAAGCTTTCAAGCAACCCTGCGGTCGCAGCCGCCGACATGGCAAAGGTCAAAAAGCTTCGCGCTGACGGCGAAGCCTTCCACAAGGCGGGCAAGCATGCCGAATCCGAGAAGGCCTTGGGAGAAGCCAAGAAACTTCTCGGCATCTGAATTTTCAGACCGGGACAGGCGCCTGACCGGCCTGGAGATGCGCAAGCTGCTCAGGCCAGCGCCATCACCAGTCTTCCTTGACTGCCAGCACCGCATCCCGGCCCGCCGCTGACCGCCCGGCCAGCCAGGCGGTCAGCGTGCCCGCCGCCACCACGGCGGCGCACAGCAACAACAGCCGAGCCCACGGCACCTGCAAGTCCATGGTCCAGTGAAAGCTTTGCGGGTTGACGACAAACACCAGCACGGTGGACACCGCCAGGCCGAGCGCCAAGCCCGCAAATGCGCCAATCACCGTCCAGGCTGCGCCTTCGCCAGCCACCACGGTCAGGATTTGCCGGCGTGTCAAGCCCAGGTGAACCAGCAGGCCAAACTCCTTGCGCCGCGCCAGCACCTGCGCACTGAAGCTGGCCGCCACGCCAAACAGGCCAATCGCAATCGCCACGCCCTGCAGCCAGTAGGTCACGGCAAAGCTGCGGTCAAAAATCTTCAGCGACGTGGTGCGAATCTGGCTGACCGAGGCCATTTCCAGCAGTGCGCCGCCGCCGGGTGACTGGGCATCGGCCAGCTGGCGTATGGCCTGTTGCACGTCGGTATCCGGCACGTTGCCGTTCAACCACAGCGCCACGTCATTGACGCGCCGGTCGCCGCTCAGGCGCTCGAAGTCACGCTGCGGCATGGCAATCGCGCCAAACTGCCGGGCATAGTCGCGCCACACGCCAGCCACGTAGAATTTTTGATTTGCTATTGAATCAATAGCTGCTTGCGACCGTCCAGACTGCGCCAGAGCACTAAAAGACTGTGAAAGTGGCAAGAATACGGTGCCCGGCCGGGCGCCGTACAGGTCAACCATCGCCTCGCTGACATAAATGCCGATCTGTCCGTCTGGAACCGGCAGCGCCGCGCCGACCATCGGCAGCGACGTGGCCGGGTCGTCGATGGGCCGGGAAATCAGCGTGACGGCGGGTTGGCCGGCGTCCAGCAGCAAGGGCGTCGAGCGCAGCGTGCTGACGCGCGCCACGCCGGGCAGACCGCCGAGCGACTCGACAAACCCGGGTGAAAAGTAAGCCGCGTCGCTGGCCGACGTGCTCAGCGTGGTGCGCACATACAGGTCGGCCGGCAGCACCACGTCGAGCCAGTGCGTCACGGAGTCGCGAAAGCTCGCCACCATGACCGTCAGCGCCACCGCCAGACTGAGCGACGCCACCACGCCGCTGACGGCCACTGCCGCGCTTTCGCGCACCCGGCGCGCGCGCTCTACGGCCAGCAGCGGCAGCAAGCGGTGCGCCACCCACGGGCTGAGCCGGTCGTACAGCAGCGTGATCAGCCAGGGCAGCGCCGTGATGCCGCCGACCAGCAACAACCCGACCGAAAAATAGGCCGCCAGCGGAATGCCGAATACCGGCGGCATCAAGGCCAGCAGGCCGCCCGCCGCCAGCAAAAGAAGGCTCAGCCAGTGGCCGGAGCCGCCACCGGGCGCCAGGCCCAGTCCCTTCAATGTTTGCGCCGGCGGCAGCTTTTGCGCGGCCCGTGCCGGCCACCAGCCGCCCACGCCCGCCGCCACCACGCCGAGCGCGCCGTAGGTCAGCGCCGCGCCGCTGCTCCACTGCAGCGCCGGCGCGACGCCTGAAAAGTAGCCGCCGCCCAGGTCGCCGCCCAGCAGCCGCAGGGCCAGCGCCGCCAGCCCGGTGCCCAGCGCAATGCCGGCCACACTGCCCACCACGCCCAGCGCCAGTGATTCGACGAGCACAATTTGCAGGCGCTCGCGCCCGGTCAGCCCGAGCACGCCGAGCAGCGCAAACTGCTGCGCCCGCTTGGCCACGCTGAGCGACAGCACTGAAAAAACCAGAAAGGCGCCGGTGAACAGCGCCACCAGCGCCAGCACCGTGAGGTTGACGCGGTAGGCGCGCGACAGGTTGCTGACCCGTTCGGCGGCATCGCCGGGCGCGCTGGCCGTGATGCCGGCCGGCAGCTGCAGCGATTCGGCAAAGCGGCGCATGTCAGCGCCGGCGGTCAGCCGCACGTCAATGCGCGACAGCTGGCCAGCCCGGCCAAACAGGTCTTGCGCAGCGCCAATGTCCATCACCGCCAGCGGCCCGCCGCCCGCGTTCACACTGCCCGCGACTAGCACGCTGCGCAGCTGAAGGCCGTCTTGCAGCTGCAACTGGTTGCTGGCAAAGACCTGGCGCGCCGCTGGATTGAGAAACACCGTGGCCGGCAAAAACAGCGCCAGCCGCTCTGCATCTTTGAACGGCACCGGCATCAGCGCGGGCGCAACGGACGCCACGGCCAGCGCATCGACACCGATGATGCGCAGCGCCTGCCGCCGGGTGCTGTCGCTTTTGTCATCCAGCCCGTAGCTGGTGATTTCCAGCACCGGACTGGCCATGGCCACTTGCGGGTGGTTGGCGACGCGCGCGTACAGGCTTTCGTCAAAGCTGCCCTGCACCGCCCGCAATTCCAGGTCGGGCTGGCCATTGACGGCCCGCACCGCCTGCGAGAACTCGCTGAGCGCTGAATTGTTGATAAGGTGCACCGAAAACGCCAGTGCCACGCCCAGCATCACGGCCAGGACGGCCGCGGCATTGCGCCACGGATGGTGAATGAGTTCCCGCCACGAAAAACTGGTCAAAAGTGCGCGCATGAAGGGATTGTGCCGCGCGACTTCATTGGGCCGCCTGCGCCCGCAAGGCGCGTCCTGCGGAAGGATAAATTCCAGCGTTAATCGCGGACCAGTTCTACGGCTGTTTTCACCAAGCCCACTCCAAATATCGCCACGGTCAAGGCCGCTGCAGGCGCTGCAACCACACTGAACAAAATACGGCCTGACGACATGATGAAATCTTTGGGGATGAAGGAAATTTTGGAAATCCGGCTGCCTGCTGGCTCTTTTTTGGGCGGCATTACTTCAAGCTCGCGGCGATTGTTGACACCAGTGCGTTGAGCGTGGTCAACGCTGCGGGTTTGGCCAGATGATGGTCGAAGCCGGCGGTTTGGGACCTGGCCTTTTCCTTGCTGCCATTCCAGCCTGTCAAGGCAACCAGAACGGTCTGCGTCAGCCCTTCCATTTTGCGCAGGGCTTGCGCGGTTTCGTAGCCATTCATGCCGGGCATGTCAATGTCGAGAAAAACCACGTCGGGCTTGAACTTGCCGGCGGTTTTCAGCGCCTGCTGTCCATCGTGCGCCACCTGGGTCGTGTGGCCCTGGATTTCCAGCAGGGCTGCCAGCGTGGTGGCTGCGTCGGCATGGTCGTCCACCACCAGGATGCGCAGCGCCCGGGCTGGCGCCTGGTCGGGTAGGCTTGGCTGCGGCATGTGCAATTCATCGGATAAGGCCTTCAGGGCGTTGCTGGCCAGCGGCAAACGCACGGTAAACGTGCTGCCCTGACCCAGGCCGTCGCTCACCCCTTCAACAGTGCCGCCGTGCAGTTCCACCAGACGGCGCACCAGGGCCAGCCCGATGCCCAGCCCGCCTTGTGCCCCATTCAGGTTTTGCTCGACCTGCTGGTACAGCTCAAACATCGTGGCCAGCGACGCTTCGGCCATGCCGACGCCGTTGTCGCTCACCCATAAGACCGCTTCATTGCCTTCCTGGTGTGCCGTAATTTCGATGCGGCCGCCAACCGGCGTGTACTTGGCCGCGTTGTTCAGCAGATTCACCACCACCTGGGTCATGCGTGCCGGGTCGGCCTCAATCTCCACGCATGCATCGGGCATCTGAACGATCAGCGCATGGCGCCCGGCTTCCATCAGCGGCAGGCTGGTTTCAATCGCACACGAGACGATGCTTTTCAGTGCCACCCGCTGTTTGCGGAGTTTCACCTGGCCGCCGTTGATGCGTGCCACATCCATCAGGTCGTCGATCAGGTGCGTCATCTGGCTGACCTGCCGATCCATCATGTCCAGCACCTTTTCTTTGCCTTCCGGGCTGCTGCCGCCCAGGCGCAACAGGCCCAGGCCACTTCTGATCGGTGCCAGTGGATGCCTGAGTTCATGGGCCAGCGTCGCCATGAATTCGGTTTTGCAGCGGTCGGCTTCGGCCAGCTCCGTGGCCAGCTGGCGCAGCGCTGTGTCGGATTGCCGCCGGCTGGTGATGTCCCTGAACAAGACGGCCACCTTCAGGCTGCCGGGGCTACCGAATGGGCTGGCATAAACCTCGAACCAGCGATTCACGGACTTGACTTCATGGTCAAACCGTACCGGCTTGCCCGTCAGCACCACCCGGCCGCAGGCGTTTGCCCAGAAATTGTCGTGTTCGGGGAAAAGCATGCGCGCTGTTTTGCGCTGGACGCCGGCAATGCCGGTTTGCTGCTCGAACATGGCGTTCATTTCCACGAACCAGTAGTCAATCGGCGCACCGGCCGGGTCGAACCGCATTTCAATGACGCAAAACGCCTGGTCCATCGATTCGAACAGGCTGCGGTAGCGTTCCTTGCAGCTGCGCAAGGCTTGCAGGCCGTCATGGGCGACCTGCAACTCGTCAAGAAGGCGCTGACGCTCGGCCTGCTGGCACCGGCTTTCGGTGAGATCGGAAAACCGGACGACTCCCCCGGCCGGCTTGCCGTTGGCCGTCAGGGGCGACATCGAACAGGCCACCGGGACCGGCGTGCCATTCTTGCGCCAGAAGGTGTCTTCACTCAATGGCCCGGCCATTTTTTCGGGCGGTACTGCCGTTGTCTGGTCCCTGGCCGGCCAAAAGCCTGAAGCATCGGCTGGGCGGTGATGGATGAGTTTAGACAGTGGCTGGCCAACCAGTTCACTGGCTTCATACCCCAGCAGGGCCGCGCCGGCGGCGTTCATGAAGGTGCAGCAACCGGCGGCGTTGATGCCGTAAATACCTTCCAGGGATGACGCCAGCAGCAGTGACAACAGCGCACGGCTGTCATCCGGCGTGCTGCCCTCTGCCTGAATTTGACCGGCGGGCTGCTGCCGGACGGGCACGGTGCGGAAAAGCCGGCTGAAATCATCCAGCGGCTCGGAAGCGATGTGGGCGGCTGATATCGTTTCGTCCACAAGGAAATAGCTGCTATATCGGCGCGAACCCCAGGAATGGTCTGTCGCCAAGCGGCTCATGCTGGCGATCAGAGAAGCGGGGCGCTGGGGCTGAGGGGCGATGTTAAGGGGCATTTTCGACTCCGGTTGGCGCGGTAGAAGCAAGGATTGCGGTGATTTTTACACCGCAGTAACACTAGCTTACAAACTTTGCCTGACAACTGGTGTCGCTGGTCAAAAAATAGAAAAATAGTTCGGCTTTTTGTCAGAGCGCTGCAACGCCTGGCCCGGCAGTCAGGGCCGGATGCCGTCGGCGCTCAGCTGCAGCACCCGGTCAGCGCGTGCGGCGGCGGCTTGTGAATGCGTCACCAGCACCATGGACGCGCCATGTTCGCGGGTTTGCGCCACCAGCGCATCCATCACCCTGGCGGCGGTGGTCGGGTCCAGGTTGCCGGTGGGCTCGTCGGCGAGCAGCAGGCCGGGGCGGTGGATCAGCGCCCGGGCAATCGCCACGCGCTGCAGCTGCCCGCCGCTCAGTTGCTGCGGCAGGCGCCGGCCCAGGCCGCCCAGGCCGACGGCTTCGAGCAGCGCCTCGACGCGCGTGTCGTCGGGCGCGCCGAGCAGCAGCAGCGGCAGTGCCACGTTTTGCGCCACGTCCAGATGCGGCAGCACATGAAAGGCCTGGAACACAAAGCCGACCTGTCGGCGGCGCAGCAGGGCGCGCTGGTCATCGTTCATGGTGCCCAGGTCGGCGCCGTTCAGCACGACCGTGCCTTCGTCCCAGCTGTCCAGCCCCGCCATGCAGTTGAGCAGCGTGGACTTGCCCACGCCCGACTCCCCGACGATGGCGACGAATTCGCCCGGCGCCACGTCGAGCGAGACGTTGCTGAAGACGGCGGCATCGCCATAGTGCTTGCCCAGCTGGCTGATTTTCAGGCGCATGAAAAGTTGTCCCTGTGTGCCTTGACGCGTTCCAGCACCTGTTGCATCGCCGTCGGGTCGTCGCAGGCCACCACCTCGCGCTGCGGCATGGAACGCAGCCAGGTGATCTGCCGCTTGGCCAGCTGGCGCGTGGCAAAAATGCCCTTGTCGCGCAAGGCGTTGAAGTCTTTTTCGGAAAAATTGTCGCCCAGCCCGTCGGCCTGCAGCGCAGCCAGCGCTTCCCACGCCTGGCGGTAACCGACGCAGCGCATGGACGGCAAGTCAGGCATTAAATCTCCCCGGGCGCGCAAGGCCTTGACTTCATCGATGAAGCCGGCGGCCAGCATCGTGTCAAAGCGTTGGGCAATACGCTCGTGCAGCCAGGCACGATCTGCTGGTTCAAGAGAAATAAGGGTGTTTGCGCATACTGGACGTGCGCTGTCAGCTATATTTTTGCTAGCGTTTCGCTGGTGGAAAAACGACAGTGGCTGGCCGGTCAGGCGGAACACTTCCAGCGCCCGCGAAATGCGCTGCGAATCATGCGGTGCCAGGCGCGCGGCCGTGACCGGATCGACCCGCGCCAGTTGCTGGTGCAGCGCCGGCCAGCCTTGGGCGCTGGCTTCAAGCAGCAATGCCGCGCGCACCGCCGGGTCGGCCTTGGGCATGTCGTCGAGCCCGTCAAACAGCGCCTTGAAATACAGCATGGTGCCGCCCACCAATAGCGGCAGCTTGCCGCGCGCGCTGATGTCTTCGATCAGCCGCTGCGCGTCCTGCACGAATTCGGCTGCGCTGTAGGCTTGCAGCGGGTCGCGAATGTCGATCAGGTGGTGCGGCACGGCGGCCAGTTCGCGGGCAGCAGGCTTGGCGGTGCCGATGTCCATGCCCCGGTAAACCAGGGCTGAATCGACGCTGATGATCTCGACCGGGTACTGCCGGGCGATGGCCAGCGCGGCGGCGGTTTTGCCAGACGCCGTAGGGCCGGCCAGGCCAATGCAAAAAGTGTGGGGGTTTGGCGCGCTGCGCGCCAAGGCAAAAGAAACAGGCATGCGCTTGAGGCTACCAGAAACCCCTGCCAGCGCAGGCGCCCTGGTGTCCGGTTTGGAGCTTAGGATGCGGCCAAAAATAATTTCTCTGCGTCATAGACACGAAGGCGGATATCCAGACTCGGTTGAGCGTTTCAGCCGGTGTCGCTGGATTCCCGCCTTCGCGGGAATGCCGGACGGGACGTTATTGATTGCCAGATCCTCAAGGCCGCAACCACTGGGGAGACACCTGGGGCATAACCTGTGCGCCGGTGGGGCTGGCGTTAAACAGCGTGGCCAGCGCCACGCGCAACTGTGCCTGGCCCAGGGAATTGGTGTTGTAGTGCGAACCGCCCTCGACCAGCACGAAGGCCTTGGGTTGCTGCGCCGCTTCATACAGTTTGCGGCCCAGCGCCGGCTGGATCAGCTGGTCATCGGAGCCATGCACCACCAGCAGCGGCGCGCCCAGGCGGCTGACCTTGTCCACCGAGTCGAAGGGCTGGGTGATCAGCAGGCGCAGCGGCAGCCAGCCCCATTGCATGGTGCCGACCACATCGGCAATCGAGGTGAAGGTGCCCTCGACAATGGTGCCAGCCTCGTTGTCCACCCGCGCCGCCAGTTCGATGGCGACCGCGCCACCCAGCGAATGGCCGAAAATGTAGCGTGGCTGGCCCGGCTGCCGCTCGCCAAGCCAGTCCCAGGCAGCGCCGGCGTCTTCGGCGGCCATGTGTTCCGAGGGCAGGCCGGGCGAGCTTTTGCCGAAACCCCGGTAGTCGATCGCCAGCACCGAAAACCCCAGCTCCTGCATGCGGCGGATGCGCGGCGCCGAGCCCTCGACATTCCAGCGCGCACCGTGCAGGTACAGCATCAACGGCGCCTTGGCACCGCTCCAGGCCGCCGGTCCGGTGGCGGGCAGCCACAGGCCATGCAGCCTGACCGTCTGGCCGGTGGCGCGGGAGTCAAAGCCGATCCAGACCTCCTGCATGTCCTGAACCTGTTCGGCGCTGTTGCCCCAGCTGCGGTCGCTGGGCTGAAAAATCCAGCCACGCTGTTTTTCGTCGAGGGTTGCGCCGCCGGCCAGAACGACAAATGCCAGCAGCACGGAAAACAGGAATTGCCAATGTTTCATTGGCTGGACTGACCCGCTGGTGGGTAAATAGTTCGCGCCCAAGGGTTTTCACCCGTCATTCAGGAAGCCAGTCATGCGGGCGGTACATGCCCGGTTCAGCCTGTGCCGCCGGTGACATTGCCGTTGGCAGCACCTGCCTGCTTGAAGTGCAGGCCACGGCTGGCCAGCCCTGGCACGCACCGCTGCAAGGCGGTTGCCAGATTGACGCTGATCTACACTTTGGTCATGACAACCAGCCGTTTTCCCGTGCCATCCACCACGGCCCGCGCGTTGGGCCTTGCAGGCCTGCTGCCTTTTGTCGCCGGCGCAGCAGCGCTGGCCATGTTGCAGGTCCCAGGCCTGCAGGCCTGGGCGGGGACGGCGCTGGTAGCCTACGCTGCGTTGATTGCCACGTTTCTCGGCGGCATTCACTGGGGGCTGGCAATGCAGGATGTGCCGCCCGTGAACGTGCGGTTGGGCTGGGGCATTTCGCCCAGCCTGCTGGCGTGGGTGGCCGTGCTGCTCCCGCCCAGCGCCGGCCTTGTGGTGTTGGCCGCATTGCTGGTGGCCTGCTATGTGGTCGATCGCCGGCTTTATGCCAGCGCCGGACTGTCACGCTGGCTTGGCCTGCGTCTGCAACTGACCGCTGTGGCGACAGCCAGTTGCCTGGCCGGGGCTTGGGCGATGCGTCAGCATTGACCCGCTAACCATTCCAGTTTTTGCCATGCCGAAGCAGGACCCCTCAATGCCTGCGGCCTGGTGGAACAGCCCTCGCCTAGCGCCATGTCCGCTGCTGCGCAAGACAACAATGAAATTCGCCATCAATTGAGGAACTGGCCCTGCAATGAACGATTAGGCTAGAGACCGATTTAATGCTTGATAAAGCTTTTTTTGGCCTGCCGAAGGCGTTTGAAGGCTGAAAGCTGGCGACGCAGGTTCCAAATTTAACCTGGAAGTTAAATTTGGATGCTTTCGATCACCGGGTTGCTGCCTCAGCGCCCCCGTAAAAACAATCCGTCCAGTTCCTTGATGCTGACCTGGCGCCACGTCGGCCGGCCGTGGTTGCACTGGTCGGAGCGCTCGGTGGCTTCCATCTGGCGCAGCAGGGCGTTCATTTCGTCGACCGTGAGCCGCCGGTTGGCGCGCACCGCGCCATGGCAGGCCATGGTCCCGAGCAACTCGTGGTGCGCCCGCTCGACCACGGTGCTGGCATCGTGTTGCGCCAGTTCGGCCAGCACGGATCTGGCCAATTCCACCGCATCACCGGCCGCCAGGCTGGTCGGCACGGCCCGCACCGCCAGCGTCTTGGGCGAAAACGGCGTGATTTCCAGGCCCAGCAGGGCCAGTGTGTCGATGCAGGCTTCAGCCGTCGCCACTTCGTGCGGCGTGGAGGCAAATGTCGCGGGAATCAGCAAGGGCTGGCTGGCGATGCGCGCGCTGTCAAACTGGCTTTTCAGCCGTTCGTAGACGATGCGCTCGTGGGCGGCATGCATGTCCACGATGACCAGGCCCTGGGCGTTTTCGGCCAGGATGTAGACGCCCTGCAACTGCGCCAAAGCGCGGCCCAGCGGCCAGTCGCCGTGGGGCAGGGTGTCCTCTGGCGGCAGACCGGACGGCTGGCTTTCCAGCGTGGCGGCCGTGGCGGTGGTTTGTGGCCGGTCAGGCGCAGCGGGTTTGAGCGTGCCGGGCAGCACCGGCCACAGCGCTTCCAAGTCCGAAACGCGGTTTGTCTGGTCTGCTCCGAATTTGATAGCTGGTTGCGCCCACCCCTGCTGCGAAAAAGCCTTATTTGGCTTTACATTGAGCGTCAGCGTCAGCGACGGCTCAGGGGATGCTTCGCTGGACGTGGCGTACGGGCTGGCCGCCCCGGCGCGCGGCGCGGCCAGCGCATCCTGCACGCCATGGCGCACCGCCTGGTGCACTTCACGGCTGTCGCGAAAGCGCACCTCGATCTTGGTCGGGTGCACATTCACGTCGACCCGTGCGGGGTCGATCTCGACATACAGCGCATACACCGGCTGGCGGTGGCCGTGCAGCACGTCCTCGTAGGCGCTGCGGGCGGCATGCATGAGCACCTTGTCGCGCACGAAGCGGCCGTTGACATAGGCAAACTGCTGGTCCGCGCGCGAGCGGGCGGCGTCGGGAATGCCAGCCCGGCCCCAAATGCGCACCACTGGCTGGCCATCCAGCCGGGTGGCACTGCTCTGGTAGCTCACCGCCACCGACTGCGCCACGAAGTCGTCCCCCAGCACATCGGCCAGGCGCTGGGTGTGGGCTTCAAAACCGTCGGTGCCCTTTGGCCCCACGCAGGCGCGCCATTGTTCGACCAGTTTGCCTTCGTGCCAGATGGCAAAGCCCACATCGGGCCGCACCAAGGCATGGCGGCGCACGGCTTCGATGCAGTGCGCCAGTTCGGTGGCATCGGTCTTCAAAAACTTGCGCCGCGCGGGCGTGGCGTAGAACAGCTCGCGCACCTCGACGCTGGTGCCGCGCGCGCGCGGCGCCGGCTTCAACTCGCCAGTGCGGCCGTCCAGTTGCCATGCGTGGTCGGTGTCCAGCGTGCGCGAGATCAGGCTCATGTCGGCAATCGAGTTGATCGCGGCCAGCGCCTCGCCCCGAAAGCCCATGGTGCCGACGGCTTCGAGGTCCTGCAGCGACGCAATCTTGCTGGTCGCATGGCGGCGCAGCGCCACCGGCAGTTCTTCTCTGGCAATGCCCAGGCCGTTGTCTTCGACCACGATCAGCCGCACGCCGCCGGCCGACAGGCGAACGGTGAGTTGCGTTGCGCCGGCGTCCAGCGCGTTGTCGAGCAGCTCGCGCACCACCGAAGCCGGGCGCTCCACCACCTCGCCCGCGGCGATCTGGCTGATCAGTTCATCGGGAAGGTCACGGATGGGGCGGCGCGTGGCCGTGTCTTGAGGCGTCATGAAGCGCTGATTTTAGGCTCGGCAGCCTTGCGGCCCGCCCCGGCTACAGGGGCATGGCCGCGCCGGCGACCGATGGCGCATGCCTCCCGGACGCTTCCAGCACCGCGCCCCAAACGGTGCAGGACCACTCGGCGTGATGTGACGCCTTTTCCGGGAGTCCTGGAAAAAAAGCTTCGGCAGACCTGTCAAAATCAGCGGCATGGAACTAGCCGCCTTTCTCATCGATTTCATCCTGCATGTCGACAAGCACCTCGAAACCTTCGTGGCCAGTTATGGCCTGTGGGTTTACGCGCTGCTTTTCTTGATCATTTTTGTCGAGACTGGCGTGGTGGTCATGCCGTTTTTGCCGGGCGATTCGCTGCTGTTTGTGGTGGGCGCGATGTGCGGTGTCGGCCTGATGAGCTATCCGCTGGCCGTGGGCCTGCTGTTTGTCGCGGCGGTGCTGGGCGACCAGTGCAATTATTCGATTGGCCGCTACATCGGGCCCAAGGTGTTCCAGTGGGAAGACTCGCGCTTTTTCAACAAGAGGGCGTTCAACCAGGCGCATGCGTTTTACGAGCGCTATGGCGGCGTGACCATCATCGCGGCGCGCTTTATGCCCTTTTTGCGCACCTTCGCGCCCTTCGTCGCCGGCATTTCGCACATGAGCCGCGGCAAGTTCTCGCTGTTCAACGTCGTCGGCGCGGCCTTGTGGGTCGGCGGCATCGTCACCGCCGGCTATGCCTTTGGCAACGTTCCCTTCGTCAAGACGCACCTGGACAAGATTATCTGGGCGATGATTCTGGTTCCTGGCCTGTTCGTGCTTTTTGGCGCCTGGCGGGCACGGCGCCAGGCTGGCAGCACACCGGTCCAGCCTTGACACCGGCGGGGCGTTGCAGCGGCCACGGCCTTACCGGGCGACAGACCATCCATCGCTTTGCACGCCGTGCCAGTGGTTTCGCTGGTGGACTGGCGGACTGGCTGTCAGCGGGGCAGGGCGTTGTGCCTGAGGTTGCGCAGTTCCCGATGCCGGCGAAATGGCGGCCATCGCCCTGACCTCGGGCACGACCGGCAAGCCCAAGGGCGTGATGCATGACGCATGCGAACGTGGTCTCCAACGTGCTCGCCATCCTGGCGCGCGTGGTGCCGACGGCAGACGATGTGTTTTTGTCCTTCCTGCCGCTGTCGCACACCTTCGAGCGCATGACCGGCTACTTGCCTGCCGCTGGCCGTGGCCTATGCGCGGTCGGTGGCGCTGCTGGCAGAAGACCTCAAGACCGTGCGGCCGACGGTGTTGATCTCGGTGCCGCGCATCCATGAGCGCGTGGTCGGCAAATTGCAGGAATCGCTGGCCGTCCCGCCCCTGAAGTCGCGCCTGTTTCGCGCCGCGCAGGCTGTCCACTAGCGAACAGGCCGACATGCAGGACGGGCGCATCCGCATCAGGGGCCGGATCAAGGAAATCATCGTGACATTGACCGGCGAAAAGGTGCCGCCGGGCGATCTGGAGCTGGCCATTGCGGTGGGCCCGCTGTTCGCGCAGGTGCTGGTGGTCGGCGAAAACCGGCCCTTCATCGGCTGCGTGGCGGTGGTCAATCCGGTGGAGTGGCGCCGCCTGGCGGCCTCGCTGGAGCTGGATGCCGAAGCCAACCTGAATTTGCCGGCCGTCCGCCGGGTGGCGCTGGCACGCGTGGCTGCCCAGGCGCGGAACTTTGCCCGTTGTGCCACGCCCCGGGCGATCTTCCTGACGCGCGCTGCCTGGACGGTAGAAAGCACCCTGATGACCCCCACCCTCAAGCTCAAGCGGAGCACCCTGATGGCACGCTTTGCTGTTGAAATCGAATCGATGTACCGTACCGAAGTGCGTCAGGCGAAGGTGAGCGCATAAACCTTGCTGACCTTCGAGGACTTGCGGGGCGGCTTGGGCAAAAAAAAAGACGATCCGCTGACATTGGTCAGGAATCGTCTTTTTTATTTCAACCTGTTTGGCTGAACGCTGTTGCCGCCACTTCGCCCAAGCTTGGCGGGCGGCATGCAAGCCCAAAGGCTTATTTGCGCTTGCCAACCTCATTGCCGATCAGCGCGCCGGCAGCTGCACCGCCAACGGTTCCGAGGGTGCCGCCGAAGACTGCATTTCCAGCCACGCCGCCAAGCACTGCGCCCGCGCCGGTGCCAATTTGCGCATTGGTCGGGTTGGTTCCGCAGCCGGTCAGGGCAATCAGGGAAGCTGCAGCGGCTGACATCAAAATTTTCGTGATCATGGTTTTCACCTTTTCTGTTTGGATCCAGGCTGATTCACCAGGGATCGTCACGTTGTGACATCTCGGCGCAGCCTGTGAGCCACAGTCTAGTGCATGCATCCAAGCCGGACTGTAGGAAGAAACCGCCGGCCCTTGTCGTATGGACGGTTCCTGAGCAGGTCAGCCGGTTTTACAGGGCGCGGTTGCGCGCCAGCGGCGGGTTCTTGGCAAAGTAGCGTGAAATGCCGCGCATCAGCGCATCGGCCAGCTGGATCTGGTAGCCGTCGCTGCGCAGCCGGGCTTCTTCAACCGGGTTGCTGATGAAGGCGGTCTCGACCAGCACGCTCGGAATATCAGGCGCCTTCAGCACGGCGAAGCTGGCCTGCTCGACCCGGGGCTTGTGCAGCTTGCCGACGTTGCCGATCTCGCCCAGCATGGCGCTGCCCAGCTTCATGCTGTCATTGATCTGCGCCGTGGTGCTCATGTCGAACAGGGCCCGCTGCACCTGCGCATCCTTGGCCTTGACATTGATGCCGCCGACCAGGTCAGCGGAGTTTTCCTTGTCGGCAATCCAGCGTGCCGCGCTGCTCGACGCGCCTTTTTCGCTCAGGGCAAAGACGCTGGCGCCCTGCGGCGTTTCGGTGAAAAAAGCGTCGGCATGCAGGCTGATGAACAGGTCGGCCTTCACGCTGCGTGCCTTTTGCACCCGGACATGCAAGGGCACGAAAAAATCGGCATCGCGCGTGAGGTAGGCGCGCATGTTGGGCTGCTGGTTGATGCGGTCGCGCAGGCGGTGCGCAATTTGCAGCACCACGTCTTTTTCACGCGTGCCGCCCGGACCGATGGCGCCGGGGTCCTCGCCGCCATGGCCCGGATCGAGGGCGACGATGACCAGGCGGTCGGTCTTGTTTTCAATCTCTGGCGCGGTATCGCCCCTGGAAAAGGGTGTGGTGTCGGCCTGCGGCCGTGCAGGCGGCAGCCTGATGGCCGGCGGTTCCACGGACGCGACCACCGGTGGCCTGGAGGTGGCCGGACGGCTGGCGTTGGCTGCAACGCTGGCTGACGGTGCAGCAGGCGCCGCCACGGAAGGCGCGGAAGCGGCCTTGCCCGCTTGCTGCGCCATCAAGGTGCCCAACGGGTCATTGGCCTGTGCGGCGGCATTGCCCGGCGGCGCCACGGGCGCAGCGGTTACGGGCGCGGTAGCTGCGGGCGCTACCGGCTTGACCGGGTCGGCCAGTCGTTCGGCAATCAGCGCTTCAAGCGGGTCCACCGGCTGCGCCGGATACAGGTCGAACACCAGCCGGTGCTGGTAGGCGGCCACCGGCGCCAAGCTGAAAACCTGCGGCAGCATCGGCTTTTTCAGGTCCATGACCAGCCGCACCACGCCGGGCGAGTTCTGGCCAACGCGAATGCCCGAAATGTTCGGGTCATCGGACTTGACCTTGGCAACAAGTTCGCGCAGCGCCGGGATCAGGTCAATGCCCTCAATGTCCACGGCCAGCCGGGGCGGCTCGGGAATGAAGAACTGGCGCGCCTTGATTGCGGTGTCGGACTCGATGGTCAGGCGGGTGTAGTCTTTCGACGGCCAGACGCGCACCGCCACGATCGAGGCACCCCGGGCGATGTGCTGGGTGCCCAGCAACAGCACGATGCCGCCCATCTGCAGCGCATGGCGACGACTCGGACCCCGGGAAGACTTTTTATTGTTGTTCATGCCAGTAACTCCGCCCCCGTGGGGGTATGGGCCGTCAGGGTGATGCGCCGTGATTCGTCGGGCTGCATCTCGATGGCAATCACCAGGTCGGGCCGGGGTAGGTGATCCCCTGCCTTTTCCGGCCATTCGACCAGCTTGAGCCCGGGGCTGGCGAAAATGTCGCGGAACCCGGCTTCTTCCCACTCATGCGGATCATTGAAACGGTAAAAGTCAAAATGCCAGATTGCCCATTCCAGATTGTGGCCCGAGTCAAGGCTGGATGCCTTCAATGTGTAAGGTTCTACAACCGCATAGGTGGGGCTCTTGATGCGTCCCCGTACGCCCAGGGCGCCGAGCAGGTGGCGCACAAACGTCGTCTTGCCAGCACCCAGGTCGCCGTGCAGTTCGATCAGTGCCCGGCGAATCGCCGGCTTGGCGGCCAGCGCCCGCGCAAGGGATTGCGTGGCCGCCTCGTCTGGCCAGGTGATGTTTTTTACAATCAGCGCATGCCGACCTGCAATCAGTGGAACAGTCATCAATTCGTTTCTCAAATTCAAACCTGGGCGCGCGAGCTTGGATTTTCGCAAACCGGCATCGCGGATATTGACTTGTCGTCAGCCGAAGCCGGATTATCGGCCTGGCTGGCTGCCGGCTTTCATGGCAGCATGCTCTACATGGCGGCGCATGGCCTTAAAAGAGCACGTCCGGCCGAATTGGTTCCGGGCACAGTCAGCGTAATCACTGTTCGAATGGATTATTTGCCGGCATCCACCCCGCGCCAGCCCGGCGAATGGCAGGCGATGGAACTCGGCCGCCTGCAGCGGCCGACCGAAGGCATCGTCTCGGTGTATGCCCGGGGACGCGACTACCACAAGGTGCTGCGCGCCCGGCTGCAAAAGCTTGCCGAACGCATCGGCGAGGAGATCGGCCCTTTTGGCCACCGCGCCTTCACCGACTCGGCGCCGGTGCTGGAGGCAGAACTGGCATCGCGCAGCGGCCAGGGCTGGCGCGGCAAGCACACGCTGCTGCTGAACCGCGAGGCGGGCTCGATGTTCTTCCTTGGCGAAATCTACGTTGACATTGACCTGCCGCCCAGCGCGCCGGTCACGCCGCATTGCGGCAGCTGCCAGGCGTGCATCGACATCTGCCCGACGCAGGCGATCATTGCGCCCGGCAAGCTCGATGCGCGGCGTTGCATTTCTTACCTGACCATAGAACACGCCGGCCCGATTCCGTTGGAACTTCGCCACTTGATGGGCAACCGCATCTACGGCTGCGACGACTGCCAGCTGGCCTGCCCCTGGAACAAGTTCGCCCAACGCAGCAGCCTGCCTGATTTCGACGAACGCCAGGGCCTGAGCGGACAGCAACTGGCCACACTCTTCGGCTGGAGCGAAGACGCCTTCCTGCGCTTGACCGAAGGCAGCCCGATCCGCCGCATCGGCCATGAACGCTGGCTGCGCAACATCGCGCTGGCCATGGGCAATGCCTTGCGCGGCGGCGTGGCAAATCCGGCGGACGAGGCCGCCCTGCGCGCCAGCTTGCAGGGCCGCGCCGATCACCCGAACGAGGTGGTTCGCGAGCAGGTGGCGTGGGCGCTGGACCCGTGAGGCTGCTGGAATGCAGGATATGATGTAAAGTGATTTTTTCGCACGTTGGACATACATTAGTAGCTATTAAATAAATAGCGGCTAGTGTGCCGCGACCGCCGGCTTTACGGCAGCAGGCCCAGCGCGAACGGCAGGCTCACCACGCCCAGCAGCGTGGATAGCGTGACGAGGCCGGCGACGTAGCTGCCGTTGTAACCCATGCGCGCGGCCAGTACATACGCGCTCGACGCCGTCGGCAGGCCGGAAAACGCCAGCAGGATGCTGCTTTGCACGGCATCGAGGCCAAAGGCCCGGGCGAGTCCCAGCGCCGCCAGAGGCATCAGGAAATGCCTGATCGACAGCACGGCCGCCGACAGGGTCTTGGCCTGTGACAGGTGGCCCAACTGCATGCCGGCGCCGGCCGTCATCAGGCCGAGGACGATGGCCGAGGCGCCAAGGCGCGACAGCGTCGGCACCGACCAAGCGGGCAGGCTGAACCCCAGCAGGTTTGCCGCCAGGCCCGCCGCCGTGGCCAGGATCAGCGGATTGCGCGCCAGTTCACGCAAAAAGCCGTTCCCCGCATGCCGTGCCATTGGCCACACCGCCGCCATATTGAGCAGTGGCACGCACACGCCGATCAGCACGGCGATGAGTTGCAGCCCCTGGCTGCCCGCCAGCCGCTCAGCCAGCGCCAGGCCGATGAAGGAGTTGAAGCGAAAAGCCACCTGGGCGCTGGCGGCATGCTCGCGACGGTCGATGTGACGGCGCAAGCCAGGCAGGAAAGGCAGGCTGTAGGCCAGGGCGATGCCCGCAAGCCCCAACGCCACGCCGGCGCCGATCAGGTTGGATGTCGCGGCCAGGTCGAGCGGGCTTTTGACGATGGACTGGAACAGCAGTACTGGAAACAAAAAATAATAGACCAGGTTTTCCACCGGACCCCATACCGTGCGATTGAGCGCTGTGTGGCGGCACAGCAGGTAGCCGCACAAAATGAGCGAAAAGTCGGGCAAAAGCAGCTGGGCGTAAATCACCGGGCGAAGAATAACCGCAATCGTCGGGGTTAGCCCTTATGCGTTTTCCACAGGTAGGCCCGCCCATGGCAGCGTTTACGATGCAAGGTTGTCTTCTTACAAGGAATTGATCATGAAACGTCGCTACCTGCTGGCTTTTTCCGCATTGGCCCTGGGCGCTGCCTCTGGCGCCGTGCTGGCCCAAGGCTATCCGAACAAGGTCATCAAGCTGCAGATTCCGTTCGCGCCGGGCGGCACGACCGACATCATTGGCCGTGTCATGGCCGATCCGCTGGGCAAGGCGCTGGGCCAGGTGGTGATTGTGGAAAACAAGGCTGGCGGCGGCGGCGTGATTGGCGCGACCGAAACCGCGCGCGCACTGCCCGACGGCTATTCGCTGGGCATCGCCACGGTGTCCACCACCGCTGCCAATCCCGCCATCAATCCAAAAATCCCCTACAACCCGCTGACGGACTTCACGCCGATCATCAACATTGCCGCCACGCCCAACATCATTGCGGTGCATCCGAGCTTTCCGGCGCGCAACTACAAGGAGTTTGTCGCCGAGCTGAAGAAAAACCCCGGCAAGTACTCGTTTTCATCGTCGGGCACCGGGGGCATTGCGCACCTGCAGATGGAACTGTACAAGAGCCTGAGCGGCACTTTCATCACGCACATTCCCTACCGCGGTTCCGGCCCGGCCTTGAACGACACCGTGGCCGGCCAGGTCTTGATCATTTTCGACAATCTGCCGTCCACTTTGCCCTTTGTCCAGCAAAAAAGGCTGATTCCGATTGTTGTCGCGGCGCCTGCGCGTCTTGCGGCCTTGCCCGATGTGCCGACCTTCAAGGAAGTCGGGCTGGAGCCGGTCAACCGCATGGCGTATTACGGCATCGTCGGCCCGAAAGATCTGCCGAAGGAGGTGGTCGACAAGGTCAGCGCCGGCGTGAAAAAGGCACTCGAAGACCCGGCCGTTCGCAAGCGCATCGAGGACACCGGCTCGCAGATCGTGGCCAACACGCCCGAGCAGTTCGCCGCCCAGATCAAGGCCGAGTTCGACGTGTATAAAAAAGTCGTCGAAACCTCCAAACTCAAGCTGGAATAAGCCACTTTCTCACTGCCTTGCCCGCCCGTCCAGTTCATGCCGGTTTCGGCAGGCGGACTTGCCACCCTTTTCACGAGCGCCACACCATGCACCCGCAAAGCCAGTCAGCCATCGACGCGTTCATCGACGCCCTGTGGCTGGAGGACGGCCTGTCGCGCAACACGCTGGCGGCCTACCGGCGTGACCTGTCGCTGTATGCCGCCTGGCTCAATGCCAGGGAACAGCACCACTGCAAGCTCGACGATTCGGATGAAGGCGCCATCAAGGCTTACTTTGCGTTTCGCCATGCAGTGACCAAGGCCACCTCGGCAAACCGCTGCCTGACGGTGCTCAAGCGCTACTTTCGCTGGGCGCTGCGCGAAAACCTGGTGACCGCCGACCCCACGCTCAAGCTGGCGTCGGCCAAGCAGGCCCTGCGCGTTCCCAAGGTGATGTCTGAGCCGCAGGTCGAGGCCCTGCTGTCGGCGCCCGACGACGACCTGCCGCTCGGGCTGCGCGACCGTGCCATGCTGGAAACCATGTATGCCAGCGGCCTGCGCGTCAGTGAACTGGTCGGGCTCAAGACGTTTCACGTTGGCCTGAACGAGGGCGTGCTGCGTGTCCTGGGCAAGGGCAGCACCGAGCGGCTGGTGCCGTTTGGCCAGGTGGCGCGTGAATGGATCGTTCGCTACATCGCCGAGGCGCGGCCGGTCATCCTGGGCGGCCAGCAGACCGACGACCTGTTCGTCACCAGCCACGGCCACGGCATGAGCCGGGTGATGTTCTGGAAACTGGTGAAAAAGTATGCGCTGCTGGCCGGCATCCATTCACCGCTGTCGCCGCACACGCTGCGCCATGCCTTCGCCACGCACCTGCTGAACCACGGCGCCGACCTGCGCGCGGTGCAGATGCTGCTCGGCCATGCCGACATTTCCACCACCACGATCTACACCCATGTGGCGCGCGAGCGCCTGAAGGCAATCCATGCGGAGCATCATCCGCGCGGCTGATGCTGCACATTTCAAACGACAACTGCGTTGCTTCGCCTGGCGCTGCTTGTCGCACTGTTTGCAGCTTCGCGCCTTGTGGTTGCTTTTAATGCGAAATGGAATGACGGGTCCGGCGCCGCTATCAATGCCGCATGCAGGCGCTGTCAGCCATACATGAATTCGCGGTTGAAGGGGTAGGGCGACTTCGCCCCCCGGATGGCTTCGTCCTGAAAGGCCGCTGCCGGCCGCGTCGCCAGCACCTGGTGCAGCGCAATCCAGCCCTGCTCGAAGCTCATGGCGCTGCCCGCCAGGTACAGCCGGTAGGCGCGCAGTATCTTTTCAGCACGTTCGGGCGGGCTGCCCGCTGCCAGCGCCTGGCGCGCTTCGTCCAGGTGCGCTTCCAGCGCATCCGACCAGTCCCACAGCGTGCGGCCGTAGTGGGGCCGCAGGTTCTCGGTGTCGACCATTTCCAGTCCGGAATTCGCCAGGTGGCCGAGCACGGCGCTGACATGCAGCAACTCGCCACCCGGGAAAATGTATTTTTCAATGAAGTCGCCCATGCCGGCACCTATTTGCCGGTGCTGCAGGTCGCCTGCGGTGATGCCATGGTTCATGACCAGCCCGCCCGGCGCCAGCAAACGCATGATCTTGCCGAAGTAGGCGTCCATGTTGGCCTGGCCGACATGCTCGAACATGCCGACCGACGATATCTTGTCGAACGGCTGCGCTTCCGGCAGGTCGCGGTAGTCGCGCAGTTCAACGCGCACCCGGCGCGCCAGGCCCTTGTCGGCGATCAACTGCCGCACATGCCGGTACTGGTTTTCCGACAGCGTGATGCCGGTCGCATCGACGCCGTGATGCTCGGCGGCCCACAGCAGCAGGGCGCCCCAGCCGGCCCCGATGTCCAGGAAACGCTCGCCTGGCTTGAGCATCAGCTTGCGGCATATATGCTCGAGCTTGGCTTCCTGCGCCCGTGCCAGGGTCATGCCGTTGTCACGGTAATAGGCGCAGGAATAGACACGGCGCGGGTCCAGCCAGAGCCCATAGAAAGCATCTGAAACATCGTAATGGAACTGTATCTGCGCCGAGTCCCTGGCACGCGTGTGGGTCGATGTAGAGCGTGCACGGGTCATCAGGCGGGACCACCAGCCGGTGTTGCTTTCCAGCGGGCTTTTGGGCAGGAGCTTGAGCATGACGCCCATCACATCGCGCATGGCGCCCTCGAACTGCAGCTTGCCCTCGACATACTCTTCGGCCAGTTCGCCGATCTGCCCCGCCTTGAGGCGGGCAATGCTCGACCACCGGGACAGCGACAGCCTGACCGGCGCGTCTGCTGCCCCCAGTTGCTGGCCCTGCGGCAAACGCACTGCCATTTCTTCGGGCAGTCCGGCAAGGGCCGCAAGGGAAGACAAAGGACCGGATGCCAGGGACTGGGACATGAGCGACTCCTTGGGGTTCCAAAAAGTCTAGCGCGTCACCGTGCGGGCTGCCATCACCTGAAATGCACGGTCGCCAGCCGGGGCGCTGTTTGCGCACGCGGAAGGCCGCTGCTGAGCCAGTGCCTCAGTCGGTGAGCAGGTCCCGCATTTCCTGCGCAAAGCACAGCGACGAATTTTTCCACCGGGCAACGTCGGCACGAAGCTGCTGTATCTGGTTTTCGAGCAGCTGGATGCGTTGCTGCTCGGCGCTCAGCCGGTTGAGCGTGGCCGGCCGGTTGAACATGTCCACCTTCAGGGGGCTGGCAATGCAACGGAGCATGGGCCCGCTGACTTCATCGGGTTCAAAAAACTTGATTTTTGCCTTTTGAATCAGTTGCATCATCATCATTGCGAATCTCCTGTTTTCAGTCGCCCGGTGTTTCCTGCCAGTGGTTTTAAATGTATCGCCGTCCAGTCCAGCTGTGCAAAAAGGTGGTTGGGCCGTTTGGACTATGGCAGGGCACCCTCAGGCGCTGGCGTTCAACGCGTCCATTTCGGCATCGCTGAAGCCTGCCTGGCGCCTGGCGGGCAGATTCAGCGGCCCTTTCAGGCGCGGCGCGCCGTATTGCGCCGCCAGCAGCGCATAGGTGGCCAGCGGTTCCAGGCCGCGCTGGGCGCACAGGGTGCGGTACCAGTGGTTGCCGATGGCGACATGCCCAATTTCATCGCGCAGGATGATGTCCAGGATGTCCACGGCGCGCAGCGCCTGCGGCGTGCCGACTTTGCGCAGCTTGGCCTGCATCGGCGGCGTGGCATCCAGCCCGCGCGCTTCCAGCGTACGCGGCACCAGCGCCATGCGCGCCAGCACATCGCCCTCGGTTTTCTGCGTCATGTCCCACAGGCCGGTGTGCGCCGCGAAGTCGCCGTAGTCGTAGCCCAGGGTTTGCAGGTGGCCGCGCAACAGGCTGAAGTGTTCGGCTTCCTCGGCCGCCACCCCGAGCCAGTCGAGGTAATAGGCGCGCGGCATCCCGGCAAAGCGCCAGACGGCATCGAGCGCCAGGTTGATCGCGTTGAATTCGATGTGCGTCACCGCATGCAGCAGGGCAGCCAGTCCGTCCGGGGTGAACGGCGAGCGACGGGGCATGTTCAGGTGCAACTGCAATTCGGGCCGCAGCGGACAACCGGGCACACCGGCAGGTGCGCTGAGGGGTTGATCGGTTGCTATTAAAAGCGTAGCTGCTTGCGCTTGCAGCGCTTGCGTCAGCAGCACTTTTTGATGTGGATCAGGCTCCAGGAGCGCTTGCAGGGCAAGCTGGCGCACTTCGGGCGCGGGTGGCGTGGCGGTCATGCCGGGATTGTCGTTGATGCGGGTTGATCCGAGTAGAAGGCCAGAACCCCGGCCTGAACATGCCGCTTGGCGCTTGCCTACAATCAAAAGCCGTTTTCAACCCCCACTAACCCACTATTGATTAGGAACCCCATGGCCATTTACCAGCTGGACGATCTGCAACCTTCCATCCACGCCTCGGCCTGGGTGGCCGACAGCGCGCAGGTCATGGGCAATGTGACGCTGGCCGAGGGCAGCAGCGTCTGGTTTGGCGTGGTGGCCCGGGGCGACACCGCCAGCATCAGGGTAGGCAAGGGCTCCAACATCCAGGACAACAGCGTGCTGCATGCCGACGAAGGCCTGCCGCTGGTGATCGGCGAGTACGTCACCGTCGGCCACCAGGTCATGCTGCATGGCTGCACGATTGGCGACGGCTCGCTCATCGGCATCCAGGCGGTGGTGCTCAATGGCGCGAAAATCGGCAAAAACTGCCTGGTCGGCGCCGGCTCGCTGGTCACCGAGGGCAAGGAGTTCCCCGATGGCTGCATGATCCTGGGCAGCCCGGCCAAGGCGGTCAGGCAACTCTCGCCCGAACAGATCGAGGGTTTAAAAATGAGCGCGCAGCACTATATGGACAATGCCCGGCGCTACAAAGCCGGACTCAAGAAACTGGCCTGAACGGCCTCCAGAACGACATTGAGAGCGACATCCAGAACATGAACCATTTAAAAACGCGGTCGTCCCCGAAACCGCACAGATCAGCAGAAGCTGCGGAACCGGCTTTGCTAAGCCGCAGGCGAACCGAAGTACGCAAAGCGACAAGCATGGAAGCGGTAGCGTTCCGGGCCAGCCAGGGCCGCGGAACCGGCTTTGCCGGGCCGCAGGCGCAGCGGCCCCCTCGGGGGGCAGCGCAGTACGCGAAGCGACAAGCGTGGGGGCTCCATGTCTGAACTGCATAAATTCATCTTCGACGGCTTGCCGGTGCGCGGCATGATTGTGCGCCTGACCGACGCGTGGCAGGAAATCCTCAAGCGCCGCGAGGCCGCCGGCGGCTACCCGGCCGAAGTCATGCAACTGCTGGGCGAAATGACGGCAGCCGGCGCCCTGATGCAAAGCAGCATCAGCTTCAACGGCGCGCTGATCCTGCAGATTTTCGGCGACGGCCCAGTCAAGCTGGCCGTGGCTGAAGTGCAGCCCGACCTGAGCCTGCGCGCCACCGCCACCGTGACCGGCGACGTGCCCGAGGGCGGTTCACTGAGTCAGCTGGTCAACGTGAAGAACGAAGGGCGTTGCGCCATCACGCTCGACCCGACGACCAAGTTTCCGGGCCAGCAGCCTTATCAGGGCGTGGTGCCGCTGTTTGGCGACCAGCATGAAAAAATCGAAAAACTCAGCGAGGTGCTGGAGCATTACATGCTGCAAAGCGAGCAGCTCGACACGCGTTTGATCCTGGCCGCCGATGGCAATGTGGCCGCTGGCCTGCTGATCCAGCGCCTGCCGGTACAGGGCGAGGGCAACCTTGAAGGCCAGAGAGACCGCCAAGCCAATGAAGACCAGATTGGCGTGAACGAAGACTACCAGCGCATCGCGCTGCTGGCCGGAACGCTCAAGCGCGAGGAACTCTTGACCCTGGATGTCGACACGATCTTGCGCCGCTTGTTCTGGGAAGAACCCGTTACGCGATTCGAGCCGCTCACGCCGAGCTTTGCCTGCAGTTGCTCGCGCGAACGCGTGGGCAACATGCTGCGCGGCTTGGGAACGGAAGAGGTCGAAAGCATCATCGCCGAGCGTGGCCAGGTCGATGTGGCCTGTGAATTCTGCGGTGCGCAGTATGAATTCGATCCGGTCGATGCGGCGCAGCTTTTCACCAACCCGCTCCAGCAACCGCCGCCGACGTCAACGGTTCAATAAGTGGCGCGCCTGCTCGCCGGGCGTTGAAGCCGCGCTGTCGCGGCTGGCCAACAAGGCCGTCAGCAACAGGTGCTCGCACTGCGGGTCGCTGCACTTGTCACACATCCAGATCCATGACTGGTTTTTCTGGCGTTCCGGGCGGGTGGCTTGCCTGGGCCAGCTGGCCGAAGGCCGCAGGCTTTCCACTGCCTGCAGTGCGTGGGCAAGCCGCTCGCCGGACGTGCCATAGAGCACCCGGTAGGCAACACCAGCCCGCGCCAGCGCGGCGCGAATCAAGTGGTCTTTCGCTTCGGGGTCGGTCGCAGCGTGCAGGTCCGTCACAGCCTTGTACGGCGCTTCAAGCCCTGCCAGCAACACCAGGTCAAAGCCGGGCAAGCCTGTGGGCAGGGCGTCGGCCCCGGCCGCCGTGACCAGCATGGTTTGGCGGTCCAGGGCTTGTGTCGCCTGCGCCTGTTTCAGGGCTGCGGCGAGTTCGGACAACTGGAGCGGGCAGTCGCCCAGCAGCGCAATGGTCAGCATGGTGATCGATGCGGGTGGAGCCGGCCCTGAACGGGCGCGTTGCCCGCAAGCCACGGAGCAGGCCGCTTAAGCTTATTCGGTGAGCTGGACGAACATTTCATTGGGCTTGACCATACCGAGTTCGCTGCGCGCCTTCTCCTCGACCATTTCCAGACCTTCCTGCAGATCCTTGATCTCGGTGGCCAGCTGGTCGTTGCCCGCCTGCAGCAGCTTGTTGTTCGCCAGCTGCTCCTCCAGGCGCTGCTGCATCTCGCGCACGTTGGGGATGCTGCCGCGGCCCAGCCAGAGCTGGGCCTGGAACAGCCCGAGCAGCACGACCAGAACGGCAGGAACCAATAAGTGCTTGCCCATGGGCTGGCGGATGCCTTAGCGCAGGTTGTAGAAAGCGGCGCGGCCAGGGTAGCTGGCGACTTCGCCCAGGTCTTCCTCGATGCGCAGCAACTGGTTGTACTTGGCCATGCGGTCCGAGCGCGACAGCGAGCCGGTCTTGATCTGTCCGGCGTTGGTGCCCACGGCGATGTCGGCAATCGTCGAGTCCTCGGTTTCGCCCGAGCGGTGCGAGATCACGGCGGTGTAGCCGGCGCGCTTGGCCATTTCGATGGCGGCAAAGGTTTCGGTCAGCGTGCCGATCTGGTTGATCTTGATGAGGATCGAGTTGGCGATGCCCTTGTCGATGCCTTCCTTCAATATCTTGGTGTTGGTGACGAACAGGTCGTCGCCGACGATCTGCACATTTTTGCCGAGGCGGTCGGTCAAAATTTTCCAGCCGTCCCAGTCGCCTTCGGCCATGCCGTCCTCGATGCTGATGATCGGGTACTTGTCGACCCAGGTCGCCAGCATGTCGGTCCATTCCTGTGCCGAGAGGCTCAGGCCTTCGCCGGACAACTCGTACTTGCCGTCCTTGTAGAACTCGGAGGCAGCGCAGTCCAGGCCCAGGGCAATTTGCTCGCCGGCGACAAAACCGGCCTTGTCGATGGCTTGCAGGATCATCTGGATCGCCGCTTCATGACTGGGGACGTTGGGCGCAAAGCCGCCTTCGTCGCCGACGGCGGTGCTGATGCCCTGGTCGTGCAGGATTTTCTTCAGGGCGTGGAACACTTCGGCGCCATAGCGCAGCGCTTCGCGAAAGCTTGGCGCGCCCAGCGGAATGATCATGAATTCCTGGATGTCCAGGTTATTGTTGGCATGCTCGCCGCCATTGATGACGTTCATCATGGGAACGGGCATTTGCACCGCCGCCATGCCGCCAAAGTAGCGGTACAGCGGCAGGCCGGCTTCCTCGGCGGCGGCACGGGCCACGGCCATGGAAACGGCCAGCATGGCGTTGGCGCCCAGGCGCGACTTGTTGTCGGTGCCGTCGAGCTCGATCAGCGTGCGGTCCAGGAAAGCCTGCTCGCTGGCATCCAGGCCGAGCACGGCTTCAGAGATTTCGTTGTTGATATGGCCCACGGCCTTGAGCACACCCTTGCCAAGGTAACGCGACTTGTCGCCGTCGCGCAACTCGATGGCTTCGCGCGAGCCGGTGGAGGCGCCTGACGGCACGGCAGCCCGGCCCATCACGCCGGACTCCAGCAGCACGTCGCATTCGACGGTGGGGTTGCCACGGCTGTCGAGAACCTCGCGGCCGACGATATCAACAATTGCGCTCATTTTTTTCCTTGGGAAGTAGAAAGAAGAAGGTTTTTCAGACGGGCTTTCGTGTGCCAGGACAGAAAGGCATTCGGGCCTGCGACCTGTGCACAAGGTTGCCCAGCTCAATCCCGGACCCGCAGGGCTTCATGCCGCTGCCACCACTTTGAGGGGTTTGGCCGCGTCCGCCGTCTGTGCCAGGCTGGCCGCATCGCGGTGAGCCAAGGTGGCGGCAATGTAGGCATTGAACAGTGGATGGCCGTTCCACGGCGTCGAATTGAATTCGGGGTGAAACTGCACGCCGATGAACCAGGGATGCACCGCATGCGGCAACTCGACGATTTCGGTCAGGTTCTCGCGCTGCGTGAGCGCTGAAATCACCAGGCCTGCCTTGCGCAGCGCATCCAGGTAGTTGACGTTGGCTTCGTAACGGTGGCGATGGCGTTCGGTCACCACGTCGCCGTAGATCTGGTGCGCCAGGCTGTTCGGCGCGACGTCTGAGCTTTGCGCGCCCAGGCGCATCGTGCCGCCGAGGTCGGACTTGGCATGGCGCGTCTTGATGGTGCCGTCGGCGTCTTTCCATTCGGTGATCAGGGCAATCACCGGATGTTTTGTGGCGGGATCAAACTCGGTACTGTTGGCGTCTTTCAGCCCGGCGACATGGCGTGCGAACTCGATGGTCGCCACCTGCATGCCCAGGCAGATGCCGAGGTAGGGAATCTTGTTCTCGCGGGCAAAGCGGGCCGCGCAGATCTTGCCTTCGACGCCGCGGATGCCAAAACCGCCGGGCACCAGGATACCGTCGAACGCTGCCAGGCACGACACGGTGTCGGGTGTCAGGGTTTCGGAATCGAAGTAGGTGATGCGCACCTTGGCATGGTTTTTCATGCCGGCGTGGCGCAGTGCTTCGTTGAGCGACTTGTAGCTGTCGCTCAGTTCCACGTACTTGCCGACCATGGCAATGCTGACCTCGGACTGAGGGTGCTCGGTTTCATACACCAGGTCGTCCCAGCGCTTGAGGTTGGCCGGCGGCGTGTTCAGGCGCAGCTTGTCGCAGATCAGGCCGTCCAGACCCTGCTCGTGCAGCATGCGCGGCACCTTGTAGATCGTGTCCACGTCCCACATCGAGATCACGCCCCATTCGGGCACGTTGGAGAACAGCGAGATTTTCTCGCGCTCCTCGTTGGGAATCCGGCGGTCGGCGCGGCACAGCAGCACGTCGGCCTGGATGCCGATCTCGCGCAGTTGCTTGGCGGTGTGCTGCGTCGGCTTGGTCTTGAGTTCTCCGGCAGCGGCAATCCACGGCACGTAGCTCAAGTGCACGAAGGCGGTGTTGTTCGGCCCCATGCGCAGGCTCATCTGGCGAACCGCCTCCAAGAAAGGCAGGGACTCGATGTCGCCCACCGTTCCGCCGATCTCGACAATCGCCACATCCACCGCGTCCGGCTTGTCGTAGCGCGCGCCGCGCTTGATGAAGTCCTGGATCTCGTTGGTGATGTGCGGAATCACCTGAACCGTCTTGCCAAGATAGTCACCGCGGCGTTCCTTTTCAAGCACGCTCTGGTAAATCTGGCCGGTGGTGAAATTGTTGGCCTTGCGCATCCGCGTTTCGACGAAACGCTCGTAGTGGCCCAGGTCCAGGTCGGTTTCGGCGCCGTCCTCGGTCACGAACACCTCGCCGTGCTGGAAAGGAGACATGGTGCCCGGGTCTACGTTGATGTAGGGGTCGAGCTTGATGAGGGTGACCTTGAGGCCGCGCGATTCAAGGATCGCAGCCAGGGAGGCTGAGGCGATTCCCTTGCCCAGGGAAGACACCACACCGCCGGTGACGAAGACAAATTTGGTCATGCCATGTACGAACCTGCAAGTTCGCTGAGGTGGTAAACGGAGATTATAGGGGTTGGCTGTCTGGCGCAGACGGCTGCATTCTTCAAGAAATTGTCTGTCGCTGGCTCGGAACTTCACGTCAGGTTCTGGATGTGCCAGAAGCGCGGAATGAAAAAATTCATGACAAAAAAAGCTGTTTGCGCATACTGCGCATGCAGCGCAAGCTATCAAAAGAATAGTAATCAGCCGTCCCGGGCTGCAGATGCTGCAGCGCCGTGCCCAATACGCTCCGTACTCTGCCCAACTCTCGCCCGATGCCACCAGACGGCGGTTTTGGCGGTTGATGCGATGCTTCGCGGTCTGCCAGCCCGCCGTGCTTAGCTGATACATTGCCAGCCATGACAAATCAAGTAAACGTGTGTGGCGCCGACGCGCCCGAGCTGGCGGGCAAACATATCGTGCTCGGTCTGTCGGGCGGCATTGCCTGCTACAAGTCGGCCGAGTTGTGCCGGCTGCTGGTCAAGGCCGGTGCCACGGTCCAGGTGGTGATGACCGAGGCCGCCGCCCAGTTCATCACGCCGGTCACGATGCAGGCGCTCAGCGGCCGGCCGGTGTATTCGAGCCAGTGGGACGGCCGCGAGCCGAATGGCATGGCGCACATCAACCTGTCACGCGAAGCCGATGCGATCCTTGTCGCGCCGTGCAGCGCCGACTTCATCGCCCGGCTGGTGCAGGGAAGGGCCGACGAACTACTCAGCCTGCTGTGCCTGGCGCGACCCGTCGACCGGGTTCCGCTGCTGGTGGCGCCGGCCATGAACCGCGAGATGTATGCGCATCCCGCCACGCAGCGCAACCTGGCGCAACTGACGCAGGACGGCGCCACGGTGCTGGGCGTCGGCACCGGCTTTCAGGCTTGCGGCGAAACCGGCGACGGCCGCATGCTGGAGCCTGGCGAACTGCTGGAAGACCTGATGGCCTTTTTCACGCCCAAGGTCCTGAACGGCCAGCGTGTGCTGGTGACAGCCGGACCGACCTACGAAGCGATCGACCCAGTGCGCGGCATCACCAACCGGTCCAGCGGCAAGATGGGTTTTGCCATTGCCCGCGCGGCACGCGAAGCCGGTGCCGAGGTCACGCTGGTGGCCGGTCCGGTCAGCCTGACCACGCCGCGCGGCGTCACGCGAATCGACGTGAAATCTGCGTCAAACATGCTCTCAGCAGTTGCTGAAAGGGCGCAGTCAGCCAGTATTTTCATAGCAACGGCAGCTGTGGCTGACTGGCGGCCGGCCGACCCGTCGCTGCAAAAAATCAAGAAGGACGGTTCCGGCCAGGCGCCACAGCTGGCTTTCACTGAAAACGCCGACATCCTGGCAAGCGTGGCCCGCTCGCCGGCTGCACTGGCGGGCCGGCTGTTTTGCGTCGGCTTTGCGGCGGAAAGCCATGACCTGCTGGAAAACGCGCAGGCCAAGCGCTTGCGCAAGCAGGTGCCTCTGTTGGTCGGCAACATCGGCCCCGACACCTTCGGCCAGGACGACAATGCCCTGCTGCTGATTGACGCGCAGGGCAGCCTTGAATTGCCCCGGGCGTCCAAGCGGTCGCTGGCGCTGCGGCTGGTCGTCGAGATTGCCCGCCGGGTACCAGCCCATGCACCCGCCGGGCAGAACACTGCGCCCGCGTGATGCAGCCTTCGAATACCCCGCCTGATGGTGACTTTGTGCGTTATCTGGAACGCCTGACGGCCGCCCAGGCGGTGGCAAGGGATACGCCTGCGCCAGGCGCGACGATGGCGATTCAGGGCTTGCCGTCGGTGGCGGCGGGGCTGAAATCCATGGCGCGCATTCCTTTTTTGCGGCACGTCAAATGGGTCGCCGGCCTGTGGGTGGCCACGCAAATCCTGGCCCGTTTCGTGCCCGGCGCCGGGTTCTTGTTCATACCCATGCTCGCGGGGTATGTCGCCTGGCACATCTACCGCTTGAGATCGCAGCCACCGGGCGCTTTCGGCAAAAAAATGGTCGCGCTGGCCAGGCGCGCAGCCGAAGAAGCCCGAAAAGTATCCTCAACCCTTCCCAAAAACAAGCCATGAACATCGACCTCAAGATCCTCGACCCGCGCCTTCAGGACAACCTGCCCGGCTATGCCACGCCCGGCAGCGCCGGACTCGACCTGCGCGCCTGCCTGGACGCGCCCCTGACGCTGGGCGCCAACGCCTGGCAGCTGATTCCGACCGGCATGGCCATCTACCTGCACAACCCAGGCTATGCCGCGATCATCCTGCCGCGTTCCGGGCTGGGCCACAAGCACGGCATCGTGCTGGGCAACCTGGTCGGGCTGATCGACAGCGACTACCAGGGCCAGCTCATGGTCAGCGCCTGGAACCGAAGCGACGTGCCCTTCACCATTGAGCCGATGGAGCGGATTGCTCAGCTGGTCATCGTTCCGGTGGTGCAGGCGCAATTCAGGGTGGTGAATGAATTCGTTGCCACCGAACGGGGCGAGAACGGCTACGGCTCTACAGGAAAAGTCTGAGCCATCATTGCGCCCGGCCCATGGCATGCGTGAGGTCTGTCCTACCCTCATTGATTCATTCCTCCCACGCACGCTAAGCTTCGGACCTGACCTAGAAACACTTGGTCTGCCATTCAAATCAAGGCTTCGGATTACCTTCACGCTTGGCTGAATTAGAAAATAAAAGCCGAAGCAGGACAGAATTTCAATGACTTTATCCAGGAGAGTTTCATGCGCCGTATTTCCCGCTTTGTTTCAGTGACTGCTTCAGTGCTTGTGCTGGCCGGTCTGGCTGCCTGTGGCTCCGTGCCCATGGATAACCAGGGCCAGATGTCGTCGTATCCGTCGCCAGCGTACCCGGGCCAGGGTCCGTACCCCAGCCAGTATCCGAATCAGTACCCCACGCAATCCCAGTACCCCGCCCAAAACCAGCAAGGCAATTACGCGGAATACGGTCGTGTCAACAACATCGAGGTATTCCAGGGCCAACCGCAAGCGCAGGGTCCCGGCCTTGGCGCGGTTCTGGGCGGTGTCGCTGGCGCGGTGGTTGGCCGCCAGATCGGTGGCGGCACCGGCCGTGACTTTGCAACAATAGCCGGCGCCGTCGGCGGCGCCGTGGCCGGCAATGCGATCCAGAACAACAATCGCAACGCCAACGTCAGCCAGACCTACCGCGTCACCGTCCAGCTGGACAACGGCGGGGCGCGCGCCTACGACGTGCCGGCCACCGGCGAGTTGCGCATCGGTGACCGCGTCAGGATCCAGAACAACCAGCTGTTTCGCTACTGATTCGCTGGCGTCCTGACGCAAAAGCGGCGCCGCAGTTTCATCTGTGGCGCCGCTTTTTCATGGGCCAGTAACTGTGGCTGTGTTCAGTGCAGTGTGTCGTTGCCGGTTGCCGTGGACTCCAGCTTGAAGAAACCGGTGCCTAGAGAACCCTGGCCGATTTCTGACTCGGTGGCTTCGCGCACCGATTCGACCTTCAGCGCCAGCCGGATGGCAATGCCGCCCAGCGGGTGGTTGCCGTCCAGCACCACATGCTCGGGATAGATGTCCGTCACGGTATAGATGTGCTCGGGCGGAATTTTCGCGGTAGCGCCTGCCGGCATGGCCGCACCGTCAAACGTCATGCCTTCTTCGAGTTCGGCTGGAAAAATGCTGCGCGGCTCAAGAAACACCCGGTTTTCATCGTAGTCGCCAAAGGCGTTTTCAGGCTCCAGGTGAAGCTCCAGCGTGTCGCCGGCGGCGTGGCCAAGCAGTGCTTCCTCGATGCTGGCCAGCAGGTCCTTGCCGCCGAGCAGGAAATCGACCGGCTCGTCCAGTTCGTCCAGCACATCGCCCAAAGTGTCTTTCAGCGTCCATGTCAGGGCAACGACGCATTGCGGGGTGATTTTCATCCGACAATTGTCCCATGGATGTCAATCAGCCCCTCTCCCTTCTCGCCGGTCTTACCCCCGCCCAGTTCATGCGCCGCCACTGGCAGAAAAAGCCGTTGCTGGTGCGCCAGGCGATTTCCGGCTACCAGCCTTTTCTCAGCCGCACGGCCCTGACCAAGCTGGCTTCCCGGGAAGAGGTCGAGTCGCGCCTGATCGTCCAGCAGGACACTGGCTGGACGCTGAAAAAAGGGCCGCTTGCTCCCCGGAGTCTGCCGCCGCTGGGCCAGCAAGGCTGGACCTTGCTGGTTCAGGGCGTGGATTTGCACGAGCCTGCTGGTCACGCGCTGCTGCAGCAATTCCGTTTCGTTCCCGATGTGCGCATGGATGACCTGATGATCTCGTTTGCCACGCCGGGCGGCGGTGTGGGGCCGCATTTTGACAGCTATGACGTGTTTTTATTCCAGGCCAGCGGCCGCCGGCGTTGGAAAATCGGCAAGCAGAAAGACTTTTCACTGCAGCCGGGCGTGCCGCTGAAAATCCTGCAGAACTTTGAAGCCGACGAGGAATTCGTGCTGGAGGCCGGCGACATGCTTTATCTGCCGCCGCGCTATGCCCACGACGGCATTGCCGAGGCCAGCATCGGGCCAGATGGCAAGCACGCTGACTGCATGACGTATTCCATTGGTTTTCGCTGCCCTGTGCAGGGCGAACTGACCGCCGACCTACTGCACCGGCTGGCTGAAATGGGTGAAGATGCCGCCCAATTGTGTGGCGAAGAAAACCAGGGCGCGCGCGCCGTTCCCAAGCGCATGTACCGCGACCCCGCGCAAACCGCCACCGAAACGCCGGCCGCCATGCCCATCGGCCTGGCGGACTTTGCCCGGCAGGCGGTGCTTGACGCCCTGAACGACTCGCTGGCATTGACTTGTGCGCTGGGTGAATCCATGTCCGAGCCCAAGCCGGGCATCTGGTTTGACGAAGCCGAACAGGCTTGGGACGGCGAAGCTGCCAAGGCCGGCCAGACAGGCATTGCGCTCGATGCACGCACCCGCATGCTGTATGACAGCGACCACCTCTTCATCAATGGCGAAAGCTACCGGGCCAAAGGTGCCGATGCTGCCTTGATGCAGCGCCTGGCCAACCAGCGCCACCTGGCCGCGAGTGATTTGCGCAAGGCCAGTAAAAGCGCGATTGCCCTGCTGGGCGACTGGCATGAAGCAGGCTGGCTCATGCAACACGAGGACACGCTGGCAGGCCAGGGCTAAAGGTTCGCACTTCGCCCGAATTCAAGGTTCAAGCAACATGACATCCGGACAGGCAGGCGCTACGCATTCGATGCTGCCCGATGGCCGTTTCGGCGGTCGCAGTGAATTCGCCGAACTGGTTCGCCAAGCCTTGGCTGCAGCCGCGGCGCAGGGCTGGCGCGAAATGATCTGGTGCGATCCGGACTTCGGCGACTGGCCACTGGGCGAGCGCGCCGTGGCGCAGTCGCTCAACGACTGGGCGGGAGGCGGTCGCAAGCTCACCCTGCTGGCCGGGCATTACGATGCCGTTCTCCGTCAGCATGCGCGCTTCGTCAACTGGCGGCGGACCTGGGCGCAGGTTATCGAGTGCCGCAAGAGCGGTGCGGCTTCGGCAGGCAGCCTGCCCAGCGCGTTCTGGAGTCCGGTGTGGGTGTTTGAACGGCTGGACAGCCCGCGCTGCACAGGCGTTGCCGGTGCGGACCTTGCCCGCCGCAGCGCTTTGAAGGAGCGCCTCAATGAGCACCTTTTGACCAGTTCAGCGGGTTTTCCAGCAACCGTTTTGGGCTTGTAAGTGTGGTTTTACGGTTGCGGGCTGGCCCCCCACAGCTTATTTTGAGTGGTTAAGGGTTTTCATGCTTGTGCTTGGCAGCATATAATTTAGGGCTGCGTAGAAAGAGCTCGAGTCCTTTCCTCACAGGTCAGGACATCACTCGAATTTGTCGTTTGAGCTTGGGTTTTGACAATTTCAGGAAATTGTTTTCTTAAATATCATCAAGGATCGTAAAAATGAACAAGTCCCTCGTACTGGCCGCTATCGTTGCCGCTGTTGCCCTGGCCGCCTGCGGTAAAAAAGAAGAAGTCGTTGCGCCTGCACCTGCGCCCTCCGTCGTTGTCGTTCCTGTAGAGGCTCCTTCTGCTGCGGCCGCGGTCGCAGCCGCTACCGGCGCCGCTTCCGCCGCCGCCGACTCCGCCAATACCGCTGTAAGCGCCGCTATGGATGCAGCTTCTGCTGCTGGCAGCGCTGCCTCTTCTGCTGCATCCGCTGCGAAGTAAGACTTCCTGATTTCCTTAAAAGCCGCCCCCGGGCGGCTTTTTTCATGGCCGCATCAAAGCTGCATCCATGGCGTCCCGCTGGAGGGCCCGGCCACCACGATGTCGCCGGGCTGGCAGCCCAGGGCGTTGGAAAGCACCTCTTGGACCAGGTCAGGCCGGTTGTTTTTGGCGCTCAGGTGCGCCGCCACCACGTGCTTCAATCCGCCGTGGTTCACGGCATTCGCAATGGCGGCCGCCGCCATATTCGACAAATGGCCGTAGTCGCCGCCCACCCGTCGCTTCAAAAAAGGCGGATACACCGACTGGTCCAAAAGGTCGGTGTCGTGGTTGGATTCCAGCAGCAGGGCATGGCAGGCCTGCAGATGGGCCATTACATGCGGCGTTGCATGGCCCAGGTCGGTCAGAATTCCCAGCTTGGACGAGCCATCGGTGCAACTGAGTTGCAGCGGCTCCCGGGCATCGTGCGGAACGGTGAACGGCATGAGCTGCAGGCCGCCCATGTCAATGGCCTTGGCGTCTCGCGCAATGTGCAGCAAGCCATCAAAGTCAGGCGAGCCGATCGCCGAATGCGTCCCCTGGCTCATCCAGACCGGAATCCGGTAGCGCAGCGCCAGCGTATGCGCACAGCCAATGTGGTCGCCATGCTCATGGGTGATGAACACCGCGTCAATATCTTCAGCTTGCAGCCCGGCCTGACCCAGGCGAACCGCGAGTTGCCGGATGCCCAGGCCGCAGTCCACCAGCAGGCGAAAGGGTAGCAGGCCACCGGCTTCCACCAGAGTGGCGTTGCCACCGCTGCCGCTGCCCAGACTCCTGAAACGCATCAGATCAACGCTTGCTGGTACGCCGCCGTGGCGGTGCTTACTTCAGGTCGTCTGCAATCACCTGGACAATGCGCTGGGCATTGGCAGACGACTCGGGCGTTCCCTGGAAATTCAAGACTGAAACCGTGGTTTTTTCGCCTTCGCTCTTGACCGAAATGCGGTATTTCAACGGCATGACGGCTGCAGCCGAGCCGCTGAAAATTTTGCTGAAAAAGCCCTGTTCGCCCTTGTTGGCGGTCGGCTCGACATAGCGTACGAAGTAGGTGCCCTGGCTGCGGTCGCGGTCTTCGACGGTAAAGCCGGTGCGGTCCAGCGCCAGGCCGACCCGTCGCCAGGCCCGCTCGAAGCCTTCGTCGATCTGCACCACGGGCAGGTTGTTGACCATGGCAATACGCGATGTCTGCGCCGTGGCGCCGGCGGCAATCAGCGCCTTGGACTGCTCCTGCGTCACGCCCAGCTTGACCATCAGGCGGCGCAAGAACTCCGCTTCGAGTTCGGGATCGCTCGCGCGCGGCTGCCAGATCGTGCCGTCTCCCCCAGCCGAACTGCCGCCGCTCTTGGCGCCCGTGACAATTTCTTCCATGCCGCGGTGGCTGATGTAGATTTCGGTTCCGCCGTCGGGGCGGCGCTCCAGGCGGGTGCGGAACTTGTCGCGCTCGCCGGTCGAGTACAGGCTGTCGAAGACCTTGCCCAACGCATTGCGGATGAAGTCCTGGGGAAGCTTGGCGCGGTTTTCGGCATAGTCGGTTTCCATGATGCCGAGGTTTTCCTGGTCCTGTGCCAGCAGGAATCCGCTTTCCAGCCAGAAATCGCGCACCGGCGTCCAGAGCTTGTCGGCCGGACGGTTGACCACCAGCCAGCGCTGGTTGCCGGCGCGTTCGATGCGCACATCGCCGACCGCAGCGGCCGCTGTGGTGACGGTCTGCGCCGGCTGGGCAATCTGGTAGCTGCTGGCGCTGACGGCCGTGCCCGGCACCACGTAGCGGGTGTCGCGGCTGAGCTGCGTCAGGTCGGGTGGCACATCAAGCGAAGGGCCTTTGGCGCCGCTCGACTTGTAATCGACCCGCTCGCCATCCATGGTGTCCCGGATCGTGGAGCAGCCTGCCAGCAGGCTGGCGGCCAGCAGTGCTGAAAGAGCGGCCGCGCTGCGGGCGTTGCGCAGGGCTTGGCGCTGGGGGGATCTCGGCAATGTCTTCACGTGGGGTTCCCTTAATAATCAGATCAGGCCGCAAGCGCGCAAGGCGCTTTCGACGGCAGCTTCGTTGCTGGTTTCAAGCGGAGTCATGGGCAGCCGCAGCGTGTTGCCGCACAGGCCCATGCGGGCCATGGCCCATTTGACCGGGATCGGATTGGCTTCGACGAACAGGTTGCGGTGCAGCGGCAGGAGTCTGAACTGCAGTTCCATGGCCAGCCTGACGTTGCCGGCCACGGCGGCCATGCACAGCGCGTGCATGAGCCGGGGCGCGACATTGGCCGTCACGCTGATGTTGCCCTGGCCACCGGAGAGCATCAGCGCCACGGCCGTCGGGTCGTCGCCCGAATACACGGCAAAGCCCTTGGGCACTTCCTTGATCAGCCACTGGGCGCGCTCGATGTTGCCGGTGGCTTCCTTGATGCCGACAATGCCGGGCACTTCGGCCAGGCGCAGCACGGTGGCATGCGCCATGTCGGCCACGCTGCGGCCGGGCACGTTGTAGAGCACCAGCGGCAGGTCGCCCACGGCTTCGGCAATCGCCTTGAAGTGCAGGTACTGGCCCTGCTGCGTCGGCTTGTTGTAATAGGGAACCACCTGCAACTGGCAGTCGGCACCGACCTGTTTGGCGAACTTTGCCAGCTCGATGGCCTCGGCAGTTGAATTCGCACCGCAACCGGCCATGATCGGCACCCGCTTGGCGGCCTGCTCGACAGAAACGCGGATGATCTCGCAATGCTCCTCGACGTTCACCGTGGGCGACTCCCCGGTGGTGCCGACCACACCGATGCAGTCGGTGCCCTCGGCAATGTGCCAGTCAACGAGTTTTCGCAGCGTAGGGTAGTCCACGCTGCCGTCTTCATGCAAGGGGGTTGCCAGAGCAACAATGCTGCCAGTAATGGGGTTCATGTCGTGCTTGTAACGTCGTGGCTGGTGTGATGAAGCGGCTTCAAGGCGCTGAAGGCCGGCCCAAAAAGCCAAATGCGCATTCTACCCAGAGCTCAGCAAAGTGGGTACCTGGGCGGGCTGGACGCTGTCGCGGGCAGCACCCCGCCTGAATGCGTTGCATCCATCGCTTTCCGGACAGCGGCGATGCGCTGGACAAAACGCGGCTTTTCCCCGTTGGGCCCTTCGAGAAAGCCCTCTTCAAAGGCGACGATGCGCAATGTGCGACAGGTCTCCAGCAGTTCGCCGGGACGCAGCAGAAAATCAAGCCTTGAGGGTTTTCCAACCGTTTCGTTGCCCTGCGCAAAGGTTTCGTAAATCAGCACGCCCCCGGGCGCGAGACTGGCCAGCAGGGTGGGCATCAGCGGTCGCCACAGGTAGTTGGCGATCACCACCGCATCGAATTGGCGGCCCGCGAACGGCCAGGGGCCGTTTTCAATGTCGGCCACCACGGCTTCGCAGGCCGGCGCCGGAATGGCGATGGACTCAATTGCTGCCTGCGCCCGGTCCACCAGCACGACCGGATGATTTTGCTGATGGAACCAGCGCGCATGGCGCCCATGACCGCAGGCCACGTCGAGCACCACACCGCCCGGCGTGACCAGATGCGACCAGCGCACCACCCAGGAGGAAGGCGCTGCTGCGTCTGCATGAAGGGCGTCGAATGCTGAATGGTTTACTATCATTTTTATAGCTGTCAAGGCAATACCTGCTTGCGCAAGAGGCCTTAAAGGCTTGAAATTTTTAAAGAAAGTCCTAAAAACACGACCACATCTGGTCGGCCAGTGAGATCAGGAACTCGGGCCGCGTATACAGCGAAAACACGCCCAGTGAGACCACGATGGCCAGGCTCCAGAGTACGGCTTTGCGCAGCATCTCAAGCGCCCTGTACCAGGCCGCCCGGGCTGACCCGGTGAATCGGCGTTTCCCGGACTGGCAGGTTGATCAGCGCCGCCAGCACGCCCAGCACGATGGCGATGTACCAGACGATGTCGTAGCTGCCGGTGCGGTCATACAGGAAGCCGCCCAGCCACACGCCCATGAAAGAGCCGATCTGGTGGCTGAAGAAGATGAAGCCGCTGAGCATCGACATGTGCTGGATGCCGAAGATCTGCGCCACCACCGCGTTGGTCGGCGGAATCGTCGAGAGCCACAGCAGGCCCATCAGGCTGGAAAAGATATAGACGCTGGCCGGGCTCAGCGGCGCGGCGATGAACACGCTGATCACGATGGCGCGCGAAAAATAGATCGTCGCCAGGATCTTGCGCTTGGCCATCCGCTGGCCGAGCACGCCCGCCGCGTAGGTCCCAAACACGTTGAACAGGCCGATCAATGCCAGCGCGTAACCGGCCACCTGCGGCGACAGCCCCTTGTCCTTGAGGTAGCTGGGCATGTGGACGCCGATGAAAACGACCTGGAAGCCGCAGACAAAGTAACCCGCCATCAGCATCTGAAAGCTCGGGTACTTCAGCGCCTCGCCCAGCGCCTGGCCGATGCTCTGGTCGCGCCTGGCGGGCACGCCGCCGTCAAACCCGTTTTCGCGCAGGCCCAGTGCCACTGGCACGATCAGCAGCACGGCGCCGCCCAGCACCAGCAGGGCGGTCTGCCAGCCCAGCGTGCTGATGAGGAAACCCTCGGTGGGCACCATCAGGAACTGGCCAAACGATCCTGCCGCCGCCGCCACGCCCATGGCCCACGAGCGCTTGTCCGCCGAGATGTTGCGGCCGATCACGCCGTAAATCACCGCATAGGTGGTGCCCGCCTGGGCCGCGCCGATCAGCACGCCGGCCGTCAGCGTGAACAGCAGCCCCGTCGGCGACAGCGCCATGCCAACCAGTCCCAGGGCATAGAGCACAGCGCCACCGGCAATCACCCGGAACGCGCCGAAGCGGTCGGCCACCATGCCGGCAAAAATGCCAAAGATACCCCACGACAGGTTCTGCACCGCAATCGCAAAGGCAAAGGTTTCGCGCGTCCAGCCCTGCGCCTGGGTGATGGGCTGCAGCCACAGGCCAAAGCCATGCCGGATGCCCATCGACAGCGTGACAATGGCCGCGCCGCAGGCCAGAACCTGAAACATCGACAGTTTTTGGGGGGACGAAAGCGCGCTTGAAGTCATGGGCAGACTTTAACGAAAATGTTCTCCAGCGGCAGTCGTCTGCGCAAAAGTTGACTCGGCCAACCCCACGGGGGGAAATGAGCGGGCTTGAGGGCTGTATGTTTGTACAGTTGACTTGGTCGCCCCGGTCTACAATTCAGGCAACACTTGAACTGCCATGGCCGACAAAAACATCATTGCTTCCCCCGCTTATTCCGAAAGTTCGATCCGCGTCTTGAAGGGCCTGGAGCCCGTCAAGCAGCGCCCGGGCATGTACACCCGAACCGACAATCCGCTGCACATCATCCAGGAGGTGCTCGACAACTCGGCCGACGAGGCACTGGCCGGGCACGGCAAGAAGATCAAGGTCACACTGCACGCCGACGGCTCGGTGACCATCGAGGACGACGGGCGCGGCATTCCCTTTGGCCTGCACCCGGAAGAGCAGGCGCCGGTGGTCGAGCTGGTGTTCACCCGGCTGCATGCCGGCGGCAAATTCGACAAGGGAAAGGGCGGCGCCTACAGTTTTTCGGGGGGTCTGCACGGCGTCGGCGTCAGCGTGACGAATGCGCTGTCCACCCGGCTTGAAGTCACGTCCTACCGCGAAGGCAAGGTCGCCAGCCTGGCTTTTTCCGGTGGCGACGTGATCGAGCCGCTGGTGCTGCGCAAGACCGAAAGCGGCGACCGTAAATCCGGCACCACGGTGCGCGCCTGGCCGGATGCCAAATATTTTGAATCATCAGCGCTGCCGATGGCTGAGTTGACGCACCTGCTGCGCAGCAAGGCGGTGTTGATGCCCGGCGTGACCGTCACGCTGACGAACGAGAAAACGAAGGACGTGCAGACCTGGGTCTTCAAGGGCGGCTTGCGCGACTACCTGATGCAGACCCTCACCGCCGATCCGCTGATCCCGATGTTCGAGAGCGAAGGCTTTGCCGACAGTGCGCATGAAACCTTTGCCGAAGGTGAGGGCGCCAGCTGGTGCGTCGCTTTCACCGAAGACGGTGCGCCGGTGCGCGAAAGCTATGTCAACCTGATCCCGACCAGCGCCGGCGGCACGCATGAAAGCGGGCTGCGTGACGGCCTGTTCACGGCGGTCAAGAGCTTCATCGAACTGCATTCGCTGCTGCCCAAAGGCGTCAAGCTGCTGCCCGAGGACGTGTTTGCCCGCGCCAGCTACGTGCTCAGCGCCAAGGTGCTCGATCCGCAGTTCCAGGGCCAGATCAAGGAGCGGCTCAATTCGCGTGATGCGGTGCGGCTGGTGTCCAGCTTTGTCCGGCCGTCGCTTGAACTCTGGCTGAACCAGCATGTCGACTATGGCAAGAAGCTGGCCGAACTCGCCATCAAGGCCGCGCAGACCCGCCAGAAAGCGGGGCAGAAGGTTGAAAAACGCAAGGGTTCGGGCGTGGCCGTGCTGCCCGGCAAGCTGACCGACTGCGAAAGCCGCGACCTGGCGAACAACGAGGTGTTTTTGGTCGAGGGCGATTCGGCCGGCGGCAGCGCCAAGATGGGCCGCAACAAGGAAAGCCAGGCGGTGCTGCCGCTGCGCGGCAAGGTGCTCAACACCTGGGAAGTGGACCGTGACCGGTTGTTTGCCAACACCGAAATCCACGACATCGCGGTGGCCATCGGCGTGGACCCGCACGGTCCGAACGACACGCCGGACCTGAGTGGCCTGCGCTACGGCAAGGTCTGCATCCTGTCCGACGCCGACGTGGACGGCTCGCACATCCAGGTGCTGCTGCTGACGCTGTTTTTCCGGCACTTTCCAAAATTGATCGAAACTGGCCATGTGTACGTGGCACGTCCGCCGTTGTACCGGGTTGATGCGCCGGCGCGCGGCAAGAAGCCGGCATCCAAGGTCTACGCCCTTGATGAAGGCGAACTGACCGCCATCCTGGACAAGCTGCGCAAGGATGGCGTGCGTGAAAACGCCTGGAGCATCAGCCGTTTCAAGGGGTTGGGCGAGATGAGCGCAGAGCAACTCTGGGACACCACGCTCAACCCCGACACCCGGCGCCTGCTGCCGGTCCAGCTGGGTAACCAGGATTTCTTGCAGACGGAGAGCCTCATCACTAAACTGATGGGCAAGGGAGAGGCCGCAGCGCGCCGCGAGTTGATGGAATTGCATGGCGATGCTGTGGAGATTGATATTTGATGACCATTGACCCATTACCCGTCGCGACAAGCGCCAAGGATCGACAGCCCCGCAAATCGCTGTGCGGGCGTGCCGGTCTTCTGGCACCGTTGATGTTGCTGGCCTTGCAGGCCGCGCCGGCACGGGCTGACATCTGGGGCTATGTGGACGAGGACCGGATCCCACACTTTGCTTCCAGCCGCCTTGACGACCGCTACGAGCTTTTTCTGCGCGACAACATCGAACCCTACCGCCTGATGGACGTGCCCCGCAAGGCGCAGGACAGGGGCCTGGACGAGGCTGCTGCACCGGCCGTGGCCGACGTGGCGGGTATTGGCGTGCTCTCGCCCCGCATGGTGGCTTTTTTTGACCGCTCGCCAGGCTACAAGGCGGCCAGCCCCCTGCTGCGCGAAGCCTCCAGCAGGCATGGCATCGACTACTCGCTGCTCAAGGCGCTGATCGCCACCGAGTCGGGCTTCAACACCTTTGCGGTGTCGCCCAAGGGCGCCGTGGGCCTGATGCAGCTGATACCGCCGACCGCCGAGCGCTACGGCGTCACGGCAGGCAAGGACGGATCAATTGAAAAAAAGCTCACCGACCCGAAAACCAACATCCGGGCGGGTGCGCGCTACCTGGCCTACCTGATCCACATGTTTCCGGGCCGGCTGGAACTGGCGCTGGCCGCCTACAACGCTGGCGAAGGCGCGGTGCAGCGGGCCGGCAACCGGATTCCCAACTACCCCGAAACCCAGAACTACGTGAAGACCGTCATGCAGCTTTACAGTGGGCTGACGCCTCCCGGGTTCAAGGCACCGACTGGCCGGGTACATGTGGAGCTCAAGGGCACAAGCATCGGGCGCGCCAGCATGCCCACGCAGGGCAACCCGGCTTCTCCACTGAATCGGACTGAGTTTCCCCGCGAGTAGCCGCTTGCGTTTGCGCGCTGAAACTGGTTTGCGCCGCAAGCTCGAAGGGCTGGGACGTTTTCCCGATTTCGGGCATTAACCCACCACAATCAGCGTTACGTTACTTTTGTTGCATAACGTGGTGAGCTGGAAATCCCGGCTTTGCCCTCCATTCCCATTCATATCCTTCCATTTTCAGCCCATATCGCCCGGTGGTTTTTCGCCTTGTCCTTTGCCGCGTTGCCTGTGGCTTCGCATCTCATCCCGGATGGGTCTGGAAACCGGACCAGGCATCCGCCTTGTCTTTTTCAATGCCTGACCACTTACTGACTGATTAAAAAAACCATGGATCTTTTCACGCCAGATGCTGAACTGCCGATGCCTGCAACGCCTGATGAAGACTCGCTGGCCGCCTACGCCCAGCGTGCCTACCTTGAATACGCGCTGAGCGTCGTCAAGGGCCGGGCGCTGCCCGATGTCTGCGACGGCCAGAAACCCGTGCAGCGGCGTATTCTCTACAGCATGGCCCGCATGGGCCTGGCCTTTGGTGGCCCGAATGGCGCGACCGGCGCCCGGCCCGTCAAATGCGCCCGCGTGGTCGGCGACGTGCTCGGCCGCTTCCATCCACACGGCGACCAGGCGGCGTATGACGCGCTGGTGCGCATGGCGCAGGACTTCTCCCAGCGCTACCCGCTGATCGACGGGCAGGGTAACTTCGGCTCCCGGGACGGCGACGGCGCCGCCGCCATGCGCTACACCGAAGCCCGGCTGGCGCGCATCACCACGCTGCTGATGGACGAAATCGACGAAGGCACGGTCGATTTCATTGCCAACTACGACGGCTCGACCGAGGAGCCGCGCCAGTTGCCGGCGCGCCTGCCGTTCACGCTGCTCAACGGCGCCAGCGGCATTGCCGTCGGGCTGGCGACCGAAATCCCCAGCCACAACCTGCGCGAGGTGGCCGATGCCTGCGTCGCCCTGATCCGGGCGCCCAAGCTGAGCGATGAAGAGCTGTACCTGCTGATTGCCGGCCCCGACTACCCGGGCGGCGGCCAGATCATCTCCAGCGGCGCCGAGATTGCCGCCGCCTACCGCACCGGACGCGGCTCGCTGAAAGTGCGCGCGCGCTGGAAAATCGAGGAATTGGCGCGCGGCCAGTGGCAGCTGGTGGTGCAGGAACTGCCACCCGGCGTGAGTACCCAGCGCGTGCTGGAGGAAATCGAGGACATCACCAACCCCAAGATCAAGCTGGGCAAAAAAGCGCTCAGCCTGGACCAGGTGCAGCTCAAGCAGTCGATGCTGGCGGTGCTCGACGTGGTGCGCGACGAATCGAGCAAGGACGCCGCCGTGCGCCTGGTGTTCGAGCCCAAGACCAGCCGCACGGCCCAGGCCGAACTCATCAACACGCTGCTGTCGCACACCAGCCTGGAGAGTTCATCGCCGATCAACATGACCATGATCGGCCTGGATGGCCGGCCGACGCAAAAGTCGCTGCGCCAGATGTTGAACGAATGGATTGCGTTTCGCCAGACGACGATTGAAAAACGCTCGCAGCACAGGCTCGACAAGGTGCTGGCGCGCATCCACATCCTCGAAGGGCGGCAGCTGGTGCTGCTCAACATCGACGAGGTGATCGCCATCATCCGCCAGTCAGAAGAGCCGAAATCGGCGCTGATCGACAGGTTCAGCCTGAGTGAGCGTCAGGCCGAGGACATCCTGGAAATCCGCCTGCGCCAGCTGGCCCGGCTGGAGGCCATCAAGATCGAGCAGGAACTGAAAACCCTGCGCGACGAGCAGGGCAAGCTCGAAGACATTCTGGGCAACCCGACGGCACTGCGTCGGCTGATGATCAAGGAAATTGAAGCGGACGCCAAACAGTTCGCTGACCCGCGCCGCACCCTGATCCAGGCCGAGAAAAAATCTGTTCTGGAAGTCAAGGTGCTCGACGAACCGGTCACCGTCGTGGTCAGCAGCAAGGGCTGGGTGCGCGCACGCGGCGGCCACGGCCATGCGCCGACCAGCTTTGCCTTCAAGGCCGGCGACGCGTTGTATGGCACGTTTGAATGCCGCACGGTTGATACGCTGCTGGCCTTTGGCAGCAACGGCCGCCTCTATTCGGTGCCGGTGGCGCTGCTGCCCGGCGCGCGCGGCGACGGCCAGCCAGTCACGACGCTGATCGAACTGGAGTCGGGAACGCAGCTGCTGCACTACTTTGCCGGGCCCACCCCGGCCATGCTGCTGCTGTCGAGTTCGGGCGGCTACGGTTTCCTGGCGACGGTGGACAACATGGTGTCGCGCAACAAGAGCGGCAAGGCCTTCATCACGCTGGGCGAAGGCGAAACCATCTGCCAGCCGTCGCACGTCAAGGGCACCTCGGGCAGCCAGCCGGTGCCGCCCGCCACGCACGTGGCCTGTGCCTCGACCGGCCAGCGCATCCTGACCTTCGACATCGCCGAGATCAAGCAGATGGAAAAGGGCGGGCGCGGCCTGATGCTGATCGACCTGGAGGGCGCGGACGCACTGGCCGGCGCGGCCGCCTACACCCGCAGCGTGCGCATCGACGGCATCGGGCGCGGCGCCAAGGCGCGCGAGGAAACGCTGGAAATTCGCAGCCTGAACAACGCGCGCACCGTGCGCGCCCGAAAAGGAAAATCAGCCGACCTGGGCTTCAAGCCGACGGGAATTGTCCGGGTTGAGTGATGAAAATGGTTGTTTGCGCAATAGGGGCGGGCGCGAGCAGCTATATATTTAATAGCCATTCCGCCAGGCGCTGTTTTGTCGGGCTTTGGGCGGGTTCTTCTATGGTTGGAGGGATGAGCGCCTTCCCGGCGGGGGGTAACTTTCTTTTCTGGCAAAAAAGAAAGTCACCAAAGAAAGTTGCCTTGGGAACGGGAGCGGGTTAGAGCTGAGCGCTCTGTCGGGCCATCGCTTCGCTGGGCTCTGGGTTCCTTGATCGGTGGCTCGTGGCCAATGCCGGTGGCTGGCTGGTTCGACCGCTCGTTCGCCAACAGCTTCACGCTCTGCTTGATCGTTTCTTTTGTGTTCCAAGCACTGCTGGCAGTTTTTTGCCCTTTTTTTTCTCGGCCAAGGCAGGCCGGCGGCTGACAGGGGACAGTAAAAAGGGCAATCGTTGTTCCACACCCACCGACCCACCGGTTTGTACCCAGCAGGTGAGGGAGAGAAAAAAAAGGCGCAGCCGATAGCTGACAGCGACGCGCGCAGCGCGAGTAAACCAGATCAAGCAGAGCGTGAAGCTGTTGGCGAACGAGCGGTCGAACCAGCCAGCGACAGGCATGATCACCGGCTGTAGATCAAAGAACCCAGGGCCCAGCGAAGCGAAGGCCCGACAGAGCGTTCAGTTCTAACCCGCTCCCGTTGCCCAGGCAACTTTCTTTGGTTACTTTCTTTTTTGCCAGAAAAGAAAGTTACCCCCCGCCGGGAAGGCGCTCACCCCTCAATCCACAGAAGAACCCACCCAAAGCCCCAAAACAGAAAACGCAGCGATCAAACCGCAAACGTCAGCAGTTACAAATTTCCAATCAAAAAGCATGCTTTCGCAATATAGGCGAACATAACCCGCTATTTATTTGATAGCAGTATATGTGTCAGGTGCTCCAGCGCGGCCATCCATTGCTGCAAGACCGACGCAAGCCGTCAATGTCCGCCATGCACCAGCGCAAAAAGCCCTGGCAGCGGCAGCCAGCGTTTGTCTGCCAGGTGCCAGTACGTCTGACCGCAGGCGGTGTCGAAAAACGCCCGCCGCCGTTCCAGCCGGCCGGCACCGACGACATTTTTCAGCACCACATAGCGGATTTCGCCGGTCGGCCCGAGGATCACCGTCGAGCCGCCGTAGTAGGTGAAAGCCGGCCCTTCGGCCGAGGCGCGGACATGGCGTTCCTGGGTGATTTCGGCAACCAGGTCAAAGACAATTTGCCCGTTTGGTCCGGCGCGCCGCGCCGAACGGATTGATTCGACGCAGGGCAGGCCGACCGTGTCGCCGTCAAGGCGCGCGTCGCCATTGGCCACCAGCCCGAATTCCTCCGTGCGGCCAGCGTGCGTGACGTAGTGGCCGAGCATGCAGGCCTGCCGGTACAGCTCGTCGAGACCGGCCGCATTGGCCGGGTCGCCGCTGAAGCGCAGCGCCGCGAAATCGAGCCCCGGCACCGGCGGCAGTTCCAGCCGGGGCCGGTGCCAGAGCAGCGCGTCCTGCGACAGGTGGTTGGCGCTGCGCGGATAGATGTCGCGCCGCCAGAAGGCATCAATCAGCGCGCCCCGGTAGTCCCACGGGTCGTCGGGCACCAGGTCGTAGTCGGCGGTGATCAGGGCGCGCAGGTAGTCGCCGAAGGTCATGCCGACGGGCGGGCAGTAGTCGATGGCGCGGATGCAGATGCCCAGGAACTGGCTGGCCAGCTTGCTGGCGCGCTCGGCCAGGATGGTCTGCAGGTCGTGCGAGAGTTCTCCCGGCGGCAACACGCCGCTGCCGTTGGTGGCCAGGCGCACGAAGCGCTCGGTGCGGCGCTGGTAGACCTGCACGAAGGCGTCGAACACGGCGCTGACCAGCACCGTGCCCAACTGGTGCGCCTCCAGCCCGGGCTGGTAACGGGTCGGGTTGCCGGCGTCTTTCTCGACTGCGCTGCGCAACGGGCCGTTCTGGCCGGTGGTGTGGCCAAATTCTCCGGCCAGTTCGGTCAGCAGATTGGCATGCTGCAAGGCGCCCTTGCAGCGCCGGATCGCGGTCAGCACCACCTCGGAGTAGCTGAAATGCTGGAAGATGGCGACCAGGTCGGCAAAGGCTTCATGAAACGCGACGACGTCCGTGTTGGTCGGCACGATGAAGTGCGCGCGCAGCCCGTCGAGCAGTGCATGCGTCACCTCGTGCACCACGATGTCGTGCGACAGGCAGGTGAAGACATAGCCGCCCGGCATGGTGCGCGTGGTCGGCTTGTCGCTGGCCGGGAAATAGCCAAAACGCAATTCGCCGGTGGTGATGCCGTTTTCATAGTAGGCGTTCTGCTCCTGGCCATGGTGCGGCCTGAGCACCAGCCGCGCCGGCGTTTTGCCGTCGCCAAAGCCCCAGCCCAGGTTGCGGCCCAGCGCCGTCTTGAAGGTCGAATAGACATTGCTGCAGACGGCATAGACCATCTGGTGGTGAAAGCGCGGGTCCGAAGGCGAGGGGTCGTAGCCGCTGGCCATCAGCACCTTGCGGTCTTCCAGGTCGGCCTCGCGGTAGCGCACGCCCCGCTGCCCGTCGTTCGGATCGACCTCGAACAGCTTGCCCACCGGACCCGGCTGCAGCGGCTCAAACGGGACGTTGAGGGTCGCGATCGAGCCTTCGAGCCGCGACACCGACGGATCCACCGTGTAGATGCGCAGCGGGCGGTAGAGCGGGTCGCCGTGCCGGCGTTCATACGGTACGACCGGCGGCTGCTGCACGCCGGTCCCGATGCGGTAGTCTTCGCCGTCGCCAGGATAGTGGCGCGCGATGTGAGGAGCGTCCCCGGGCCGGCCTTCTTCGCGGCTGGCGGCATCGGCGGCGACGGCCTCGGTGGTCGTTGCGGTTGCGGTTCCAGCCGCAGGCTCGGATGCCATCATCGCCTGCCCGGCGCGAGCGCTTTCACGGCCTGGGTCAGTTCATTCACGGCGTGGCGCAAGCTGGTGTCGCCAGGGGCTGCGGCCATGGCTGGCTCCCAGGTAGCAGGTGCGCGGTTGCCCGCAGCCAGTGACTGAAGGAGTGCGCCCTGGCGCGCGGCTTCGGCGCAGTCGAGCATCGGCGCCTGGCGCGGTGCGCTGCCGAACTCGGCCAGCACATGGTGCAGGAACTCCTCATTGCTGAGGCCCTTGATGCCTGCGGCCAGCACTTTGGTGGCGCGCCGCGTGAAGTCGCCATTGCCGCCGCTTTCCAGCGCGACCTGGTGGTCCAGGCAGGCCGAGAACTTCACATCGCGCATCCGTTGCGGCCCGCCGCTGCCAACGGCCCGCGTGGCGCTGCGCGACTGCCGGCGAAAACGCTGGTGCGCCTCGGCAATCTCCTGAGTCATCCTGACGAAGCGGGCCCTGGTGCCGGGCGGCACGGCCATTTCCCCCGGTGACAAACCGACGGCGAAACGGCTGTTGGTGCCGGAATGGCAGCAGTCCATGAAGCAGGTCATGTTCACGCCGTCGGGGATGCGGGCAAACAGCTCGGCAATGTCGTCGTCGATATACAGCGCGCCGCTGGCAAAGTCAACCGGGCACAGCGCCTCGTCAATCGCATCGTCCTCGTCGCCGTTCAAATCCGGCACCTGTGTGCCGTGGCCGGCGTACTGGAAGACGATCACGTCGCCGCAGCAGCATTCGCCGACCAGACGGTTCAGTTCGCGCTCCAGCGTGGCGCGGGTCGCGTCAAGGTTGACCAGCAGCCGGGTCTCGAAACCGAGCGCCCCCAGGGTGCGCGCCCAGTTGCGGGCATCGTTGACGCAGCCGGCGAGCTGGTGCTCCGGCGCCGGGTAGGCGTCGATGCCGACGCACAGCGCCACGCGCCGGCCGCCGCTGCTGCCAGTGCTGATGGCCGGTACCGGCAGGGGCGCCGCCGGGGAAAGCGGATAAGGCGGCATCGCTGCGGCGCCTGGCATCGACGCGGGCAGGCTGACCGGTGGCATCGCGTATGGGATGCCTGGGGTCGCGGGCAGTGCGCTGAAACCGAATTCGGCGGGCCAGTCGACCTCTTCAATCCAGGGCCGCGGTGCGCTGCGGGTGACCGGGAACGCCGCGATATCGGCCGCGTCGGGCTGGTCCAGGATGCGGCGCACGATGCTGTTCATGGTCGGCGCGTCGTCGTCGAAGCCGCCGTGCGACAGCGACCGGCTGGCCGACCGGCCGGTGTCGCCCGGCGTGGGCGACCAGACCACGCTCGAGGGCGTTGGCGATGCGCCCGCCAGGCCGAACAGGCGCTTGAGGTCGGCATCGCCGCGCAGGCTTTCCTCCAGCCCGAGGATCGGCGTGGCGCGCCGGTCTTCCAGCGCATTGAAGATCAGGTAGAGCAGCGACTTGCGGTAGACCTGCGCGCAGTTGTCCTTGCGCTCGAAGTCCCTCTGCATGGTGTAGAGCGTGAGCGACTCGGCCGCGCGGCCCGGGCCAATGTGCGCCAGCAGGCGCTGCCGGAAGGTGTCGACGCGCACTGCAGGCGCCAGGAAATGCGCGGTCTTGAAGCCCGGCACGCCCAGCGCGTGGGCCAGCGGCAGGAAATGGCTGTGAAAGATCGAGCCTGCGCTGTGACCGACCGCATGCAGTTCGATCCGGTCGGCATGCTTGTCGCACAGCGCCTTGAGCCGGGTGGCGACGTAATGCGCGCCGCCGCCGATATCGTCGCCGCTGGCCGCCGGCGCGTCCATCGCATGCTCGGCGCTGGACTTCATGCCGCCCCAGATGCGCGGCCCCTGCAGGGCGCGCGCACCGATCTCGACCAGCGGGTCGGTGGTGAAGTCGGCCAGGCCGCGCGACAGGGCGCGGCTGCCTTGTTGCGCACGGCCAAGCAACTGGCCGATGGTCTCGAAAAAGCCGGTTTCCCAGATGAAGTAGATCGGGTAGATATTGTTGCGCTGCCACCAGTCGATGTGCTTGTGGGCGATCTGCAGGCCGCTCGATTCGGACACCAGCCCGCCATGCGCGTAGAACACCAGGCGCAGCTTGTGGCCCGCAGGCATTTCGCTGACCGCCTGCGGCAGGTGCTGCTCGAAGATCGCGTCGATGTCCCCGGCCGTCGAGGCTGCCTCGCCTTCGCCCGACAGGCGGCCGACCCGCAGGTTGACCAGGTGCGGCCGCATGGCATGGAGCGCTGCCGTGCCCAGGCCCGAGTCACGGCTTTGCGCAGCGGCCGATGTGCCGCCGGCATCGCCAGCGGGGCCGGCGTGGCTTGCAGCGGCGGCCTGGCCGGCTTCCTGCTCGTCATGCGACAACTCGGCATCGCCGCGCTCGCCGGCATTGTCGGCGGTGCGCGACAACGCGCGGATGGCCTCGGCGATGAAGCGCTCGGTTTCATCGGGAAACGGCTGGGGCTGAGCCGGGCCGCGCGAGGCACTGGCTTGCATTGCACGCTTGACGGCTTCGATCTCGTCCAGGATGTCGGCATACACCAGCGCGCTGCCAGGGCACGACTTGGGCGACATGGCGTTGTGAAAGCGCAGCGTGCTGGCCGGCAGGTGAAAGCGCGACTGGACCAGCGCCACGACCCGCAGCGCTGTCTCCTTCTGCGCGCCGCCGAACGGGTCGCGGCCCTGGTCGAAGTCGCCGATCATCTCGAACATGAACGGGCCGAAGGCCTTGTTGCCGTTGTGCCCGGCGGCGCTGGCCGGCGACAGGTTCCAGTTGCGCCCCAGCCAGACCATGCCGTCGGGGTCGATGGTGAGGTGCTGGGCAATGTCGCTCCAGCCGTTGACCTGCGTGTGGTGGCGCCACATCGAGACAATCGTGTCGTGGCCGCGAAAGTCGGCGTGCCGGGGGCGCCAGGTATGGTGCATGTGCACCGCGTCGATCTTCCGGGTAAAGGGAAACTTCTGGAGAAGCTGCTCGAACTGATCCGGCGACAAACGCTGGAAAGTGGGTGTTGACATGGCGCGCCCCTGTGACGAGTGGGCGCCCACTCTACACCCGCAAGGGGTGCGCTTTCAAGCTGGGCAGCAGCCGACAGACGCTGCGGCCGGCTGCCATTTCAGCGGGGCTTGCGCTGCGTCAATCGACTTCGGCAATCAGTTCGATCTCGACGCAGGCGCCCAGCGGAATCTGCGCCACGCCAAATGCGCTGCGGGCATGCTTGCCGGCGTCGCCAAACACCTCGCCGAGCAGTTCGCTGCAGCCGTTGGTGACCAAGTGGTGCTCGGTGAAGTCGCCGGTCGAGTTGACCAGACTCATGACCTTGACGATGCGCCTGACCTTGCCCAGGTCGCCCACGGCGGCCTGCAGGGTGCCCATCAGGTCGATGGCGATCAGGCGGGCGGCAGCCTTGCCTTCCTCGGTCGTCACGTCCTTGCCCAACTGGCCGGCGATGACCTGGCCGTCACGCTTGGCCAGATGGCCGCTCAGGAACACCAGGTTGCCGGTGCGCACGAAGGGCAGGTAGGCGGCCGCCGGCGCGGCGACTTCGGGGAGGGTGATGCCCAGGGACTTGAGTTTGGCATGGACGGGATGGGTGCTGGTGGTCATGGTGGTCATGGTGGTGGGTGGGTGTAAAGGGAAAAAACGGGGCTGATGTTCGCCTGCGCGGAAAAGTCCGGATTGTGAAGCCGGAAAATTACATGAAACAAGTCAAATACGGTGTTTGCGCAACAGTTGCGGGCATGCCATGCTATGAATAAAAAAGCACTGGTGGCCCCGGCGCTTTGGCATATTAACGCACTGCAATCGCGCGCTTGAAGCGATGTAAGCTCTGCCATGGGCCGGTTTTTCAAGCCGGCGTGTGCCTGCCACCCGTCCAGAAAGACCTCCTTGCGTTCTTCCATTGCCACCGGCCGTGCAGGCTTCGGGCCTGCGTTGGCCGGTCTGGTTGCGGGCGTGGCCTGGCAGTTGCAGCAGTCCGCGCTGTGGCCTGCCGACCGCTATGCCGCGCTGGCGGCATTTGCCCTGGTGCTGGCGGCTGGCGGCTACGCGTTCAAGGCAAGGCACCTTGAACGCCCGGCTTCCCGGATGGCTGGCGTACTGGTGTTTTCCATGGCCCTGCTGTTGGGCTTTGGCCTGACCGGCTGGCGGGCCATCGCCTTCCAGGCGACCGCGCTGAATCCGTCGTTGGAAGGCCGCGACATCGACGTGACCGGCACGGTGATGGCGATGCCGCAGATCGGCGAGGATGCGGTGCGCTTTCGCCTGGAGGTGGCGTCGGCCCGCCTCGACGGCCGGGCGGTGACGCTGCCGCCGCAGATCATGCTGGGCTGGTATTCGGGTTTCGCAGCGCGCGATACCAAAGCCACGTCGGTCGAAAGCAGCGACGCGTCCGAACTGGCGCTCGACCTGCAGCGCCAGCCGCAGCCGCTGCGCGCCGGCGAGCGCTGGCGGATGACGGTGCGGCTCAAGGCGCCGCACGGCAACAGCAACCCGCATGGCTTCGACTACGAGCTCTGGCTTTGGGAGCAGGGCATTCAGGCCACCGGTTATGTGCGCGCCGGGCCGCAGGATGCGCCGCCGCTCAGGCTGTCCAGCGACTGGCGCCATCCGGTGGAACGCGCCCGCCAGTCGGTTCGCGAGGCGATTTACCGGCAGGTGGACAACCGGCAACTGGCTGGCGTGCTGGCCGCACTGGTGGTCGGCGACCAGAACGCCATCGAGCGCGCCGACTGGGACGTGTTTCGCGCCACCGGTGTGGCCCACCTCATGAGCATCTCGGGGCTGCACATCACGATGTTCGCCTGGGTCGCGTCGCTGCTCATCGGCAGGCTGTGGCGCGCTTCGGTGCGGCTGACGCCCCGGCTGTGCCTGGCGTTGCCGGCCAGCAGCGCCGGCGCGCTGGGCGGGCTGCTGCTGGCGGCGCTGTATGCCCTGTTTTCGGGTTGGGGCGTTCCGGCGCAGCGCACCATCTGGATGCTCGCCACGGTCGTCATGCTGCGCCAGGGCAGCCGGCACTGGCCGTGGGCCCATACCTGGCTGCTGGCGATGGCGGTGGTCGTCATGCTCGACCCGTGGGCGCTGCTGCAGGCGGGATTCTGGCTGTCGTTTGTCGCCGTGGGCGTGCTGTTTGCTACCGATTCACGCGCTGAAGGCGCAGGCCAGCAAAGCGCAGAGTCCTTGTCAGATTCAAAATTTCTGCCCTGGTGGCTGCACCGGCCGTTGTATGGCCTGTGGCGCACGGCGCGCGAGCAGTGGGTCGTCACGCTGGCGCTCACGCCGCTGTCGCTGCTGTTGTTCAACCAGGTGTCGCTGGTTGGCCTGCTGGCCAATGCCGTCGCCATTCCATGGGTCACGCTGGTCGTCACGCCGCTGGCGCTGCTGGGTGTCATTTATGCACCAATATGGGAAATGGCTGCCTGGGCGGTCGGGTTGCTGACGGGGGGTCTGCAGGGGCTGGCCGGCTGGCCGATGGCTTCGGTCAGCGTCGCCGCAGCCCCTTTGTGGTGCGCGCTGGCCGGCGTGCTGGGCGGCGGGCTGATCGCCCTGCGCCTGCCCTGGCCCTGGCGCCTGCTCGGTGTTCCGCTGCTGCTGCCGGTGCTCCTTTGGCAGCCGGCCCGCGTCGCGCCGGGCCAGTTTGAATTGCTCGGGGCCGACATCGGCCAGGGCAATGCCGTCCTGGTGCGCACGGCCAGCCACAGCCTGCTGTACGACACCGGTCCGCGTTTTTCACGCGAAAGCGATGCCGGCCACCGGGTGCTGGTGCCGCTGCTGCGGGCGCTGGGCGAACGCATCGATATTTTGATGCTCAGCCACCGCGACAGCGACCACACCGGTGGCGCCCCGGCTGTGCTGGCCATGCAGCCGCAGGCCCGGCTGCTGTCTTCCATCGAGGACGGCCATCAACTTCAGGCACTGCGCCCGTCAACGCGATGCATCGCCGGCCAGCGCTGGGTTTGGGACGGCGTCGATTTCGAAGTACTGGCACCAGCGGCGGGCGACTACGACGTGCCGAACAAGTCCAACGCCATGAGTTGTGTGCTGCGCATTTCCAATGGCGCGCAGACGGCCCTGCTGGCCGGCGACATCGAGGCGCCGCAGGAAGCCCGACTGGTGGCCGGCGATCCGGCCCGCTTGAAAGCCGACTTCTTGCTGGTGCCGCACCATGGCAGCAAGACCTCGTCAAGCCCCGGCTTCCTCGACGCGGTGCAGCCCCGTCTGGCGCTGGCCCAGGCGGGCTACCGCAACCGCTTCGGCCATCCGGTCGCCGTGGTGGCGGCGCGCTATGACGAACGCGGCATCCGACTGGTGCGCTCGCCTGCGTGCGGCGCAGCGACCTGGCAGAGTTGGGAGCCGGCGCATCTCACCTGCCAGCGGCATGCACAAAAACGCTATTGGCAACCCCGGGAGGGTCTTTAATATCTTCTGGCCTACATTTTCATGGCGCATTACTTGCTAAGCTATAAAAAAATTATTCAATGATTGCAAACCCAGACGGAAATTCAAGCTTATGAGCCCACCGATGTTTGACGAGATGAATGCCAGCACGACCAGCGTGCGCAAACACTACCAGGGTTATCAGCGCTGGCTGGCACAGCAGCCATCCGACGTCATGCAGGCGCGCCGCGCCGAGGCAGAAATGATTTTTCGCCGGGTCGGCATCACGTTTGCCGTTTATGGCGACAAGGACGAGGACGGCTCCGGCGCCGAGCGGCTGATTCCGTTCGACCTGATCCCCCGCATCATTCCGGCGCACGAATGGGCGTCGATGGAAAAGGGCCTGATCCAGCGTGTCACCGCGCTCAACCGCTTCATCCATGATGTCTACCACGACCAGGAAATCATCAAGGCCGGCCACATTCCGTCCGAGCAGATTTTCCAGAATTCGCAGTTCCGCCCTGAAATGATCGGCGTCAACGTGCCGGGCAACATCTATTCGCACATCAGCGGCATCGACATCGTTCGCGCGCCCAACGCCCAGGGCGAGGGGGAATACTACGTGCTCGAAGACAACCTGCGGGTGCCCAGCGGCGTGAGCTACATGCTGGAAGACCGCAAGATGATGATGCGGCTGTTCCCCGAACTGTTCAGCAGGAACCGCGTCGCGCCGGTCGAGCACTACCCCGACCTGCTGCTGGAAACCCTGCGCGCCATGGCGCCGCCCGCCACCGCCGAGCCGACCGTGGTCGTGCTGACGCCCGGCATGCACAACTCGGCGTATTTCGAGCATGCGTTTTTGGCCCAGCAGATGGGCGTCGAACTGGTCGAGGGCCTGGACCTGTTCGTCAAGGACAACTTCGTCTACATGCGCACCACGCGCGGCCCCAAGCGGGTCGATGTGATCTACCGCCGGGTTGACGACGATTTTCTCGACCCGCTGGCGTTCCGGCCCAATTCAACGCTCGGCTGCGCCGGCCTGCTCAACGTCTACCGCAGCGGCAATGTCGCCATCTGCAACGCCATCGGCACCGGCGTCGCCGACGACAAGTCGATTTACCCCTACGTGCCGAAGATGATCGAGTTCTATCTCGGCGAAAAGCCGATCCTCAAGAACGTCCCGACCTTCATGTGCCGCAACCCGGAAGACCTGAAATACACCCTGGCCCACCTCAAGGATCTGGTGGTCAAGGAAGTCCATGGCGCCGGCGGCTACGGCATGCTGGTGGGGCCGGCCGCGTCGCAGGCTGAAATCGAGGATTTCCGGCGCGCCCTCATTGCCAATCCGTCGGGTTACATTGCCCAGCCGACGCTGAGCCTGTCCACCTGCCCGACCTATGTCGAAAGCGGCGTGGCGCCGCGCCACATCGACCTGCGGCCTTTCGTGCTGAGCGGCAAGGACGTGCAGATGGTCCCCGGTGGCCTGACGCGGGTGGCGCTCAAGGACGGCTCGCTGGTGGTCAATTCGTCGCAGGGCGGCGGCACCAAGGACACCTGGATACTGGAGGCCGATGGCGCTTCCTTCCTGCCGCCTGAGACACAAACGCCGTCGCAGTCGCAATCACAGTCGCAATCCGTCACCGTCACTGTCGCCGAGGGAACCTGAACATGCTGTCACGCACTGCCGATCACCTGTTCTGGATGTCACGCTACACCGAACGCGCTGAAAATACCGCCCGCCTGCTCGATGTGAACTACCAGACCTCGCTGCTGCCGCAGTCCACCGCCGATGTGCAGACCGGCTGGCGCGGCCTGCTCAGCATCAGCGAGCTCAAGCCCGCCTATGCGGCGCGCTACGGCGAGAGCATCACCGCCCAGGACGTCATGGACTTCATGGTGCGGGACGAGAAAAACCCGTCCAGCATCGTGTCCTGCCTGAAGAATGCGCGGGAAAACGCCCGTGCGGTGCGCGGCACCCTGACCACCGAGGTCTGGGAAACCCAGAACCAGACCCACCTCGAAGTCATCCGCATGCTGCGCGCCGGGGATTTCGAGCGGGACCCGGGCAAGTTCTTTGAATGGGTCAAGTTTCGCTCGCACCTGTCGCGCGGCGTGACCACCGGCACCATGCTGCAGGACGAGGCCTATCATTTCTTGCGTGTCGGCACCTTCCTGGAGCGCGCCGACAACACCGCCCGGCTGGTCGATGTGAAGTTCCATGCCATCCAGAGCGACTTTCCCACCGTGGCGGGCGAGGAGGAGCAAGAGCACGATTTTTACCACTGGAGCGCGATTTTGCGCAGCGTCTCGGCCTTCGAGGTTTACCGCAAGGTCTACCGCGACGTGATCAAGCCCGAGCGGGTGGCCGAGTTGCTGATCCTGCGCCCGGACATGCCGCGCTCGCTGCTGGCCTGCCTGAACGAGCTGATCACCAACCTGTCGATGGTCACCAGCGACCCGCTCAGCGAAACCCAGCGCCGCGCCGGCAAACTGCGCTCGGACCTGCAGTACGCCCGCATCGACGAAATTTTGTCGGCCGGCCTGCATGCCTTCCTGATGCAATTCCTGGACCGCGTGAACGAACTCGGCGCGCACATCAGCCGGGAGTTCCTGGTTCCGGTGACGCGTTGAACGCGCTGAGCACGGTGCCGGCCGCGATTCCTGCAAAGGCCTTGCCATGAAGCTGCACATCAAGCACACCACCGACTACCGCTACACCGAGCCCCTGCGCTATGCCCTGCAGACGCTGTGGCTCACGCCTTTGAGCGGGCCGGCGCAAACCGTGGACTTCTGGAGCCTGGGCGCGCCCGAGGAACTGTTTGCCCAGACCGACGCCTTTGGCAACAGCATCCACTCCTATACCTTTGTCGGCGAACTGACCGACAACGTGCGCTGGAGCCTGGTGAACGCCGCCGGCGTGGTGGAGACCCTCGGCGTTGCCGAATTCACCGACGGGCAAGGCATGCCGCTGCCGCAGCTTTACCTGCGCGAGTCGCCACTGGCCCGGCCGCATCCGCGCCTGGCCGAGTTCGGCCGCCGCTTCATCGCATCCCCGGCACTTGACGGAACAGCCGATTTGCAAGCGATTTTGGCCTTGGCCGCAGGTGTGGCGGGCGTTGTCAGCTATCAAAAAAATAGTACTACTGTTACCACCACAGCATTGCAGGCGTTCGAGGCCGGTGCCGGCGTGTGCCAGGACCAGGCGCATGTGATGGTGGCCATCTGCCGCAGCCTGGGGATTCCGGCGCGCTACGTCAGCGGCTATTTTTACGCCGCCAACGAGCCCGACCTGGCCAGCCATGCCTGGGCCGATGTCTGCCTGGACGTGGCCGGTCGGCGCTGGGTCAGCATTGACGTGACCCACCGCTGCGTGATTGACGAGCGCCATGTGCGCCTGGCAATGGGCACCGACTACAGCGCCTGCCCGCCCATCAAGGGCGTGCGGCACGGCGGCGGCGAGGAGTCGATGACCGTCAGCATCACCATTGAGCCGGTCTGAGCCTGACCTTGCCGCGAATCACCGCTCGGCACTGCTGCTTCAGATGGAAAACGGATGGCGGTGCCAGCAGCTGATACCTGGTGTCAACAACCGACAGCGCGGGCTGGCTTGGCCAGGCCGTCAAGCGGCCAGATCAACCCGCACCCGGCCGCGCACCTGGCCCGCCAGCAGGCGCGGTGCCAGCGCAGCCACTGTTTCCAGTGCGATGGTTTCGGTATTGGCTTCAAGCACATCGGCAGGCAATTCGCGCGCCAGCCGTTCCCAGGCCGTCAGGCGTTTGGCCATGGGCGCTTGCACGCTGTCAATGCCAGCCAGCGTGATGCTTCGCAAAATGAAGGGCGCCACGCTGGCCGGAAAATCCATGCCCTGTGCCAGACCACACGCCGCCACGGTGCCGCCGTATTTCAGACTGGCGCAGATGTTCGCCAGCGTGTGACTGCCCACGCTGTCCACGGCGGCGGCCCAGCGTTCCTTTTGCAGGGGCTTGCCCGGCGCGCTTAAGGTGGCGCGGTCGATCAGTTCGGTGGCGCCGAGTTGCTTCAGGTGGTCGGCCTCGCCCATCCGGCCGGTCGAGGCATGCACTTCAAAGCCCAGGCGGGCGAGCAGCGCGATGGCAATGCTGCCGACGCCGCCGTTTGCGCCGGTGACCAGCACCGGGCCAGCCGCCGGCGTGATGCCCCGGTCCTGCAAGGCCATGACGCACAGCATCGCCGTGTAGCCGGCCGTACCGATGGCCATGGCCTGGCGCGCATCCATGCCTGCGGGCATCGGCACCAGCCAGTCGGCCTTGACCCGTGCCTTTTCGGCCAGGCCGCCCCAGTGGCCTTCGCCGACGCCCCAGCCGTTGAGCAATACCGCGTCACCCGGCTTGAAACGCGCATCCAGGCTTTCGGCCACCGTGCCGGCCAGGTCAATGCCCGGCACCATCGGGAACTTGCGCACCACCGGCGACTGGCCGGTGACGGCCAATGCGTCCTTGTAGTTGACGGTCGAATACGCCACGTTGACGAGCACCTCGCCTTCGGGCAACTGCGCCTCGTCAAGCGATGCCACGTCGGCAAGCGTCGTGCCTTCAGGGGTTTTGGTCAGCAGCAGGGCTTTGAACATGGGATTTCCTTTGGCTTGGTGATTGAATTCTTGGCGGGAGCGCGCAAGCATCGTACCGCGGCAAAATCCATGCACTATCGGCTTGTGTTTCATCCCGTTGCATCTGGCGCATCCAGTTTCACAGGACAACTCACCGCATAATTCTGCTGTCCTCCATGCCTGTGGGCTGCCCCTGAAATCGGGCATTCGCCCCGCCAAAAATTCCCCGAAAAGTCGAGTCTTGATGCGTTATTTGCAGAACGAACCCCAGGCCATGGACGGCGCGATGGCGCCCGTGCCCGCCGCCGCCCCTGAAACAAAAATCCGGATCGACATCGAGGCCGACCCCACGACCGGGTACGCCGCGATCCAGAATGCCGTGCCGGTGGTGCGCGCGTTGCGCCTGACCAACCTGCAGCCAGAAGAGATCGGGCAACTCGAAGTGACGATTTCATGCAGCCCCGCCTTTGCCCGCGGCCTGACACTGCGTTTCGACAAGCTGGCCGTCAGCGAAACCCGGCGCATCTCGCCGCTGGACCTGCTCCCCGACCATGATTTTCTGGCTGACCTGAAAGAGTCGGTCAACGCGTCCATCCGGGTGGTGGCCACCGCCGGCAGCCAGGAACTGGCCAGCGTCAGCCAGCCTGTCCAGGTGCTGGCCTATGACCAGTGGGCCGGAACGCGCGCGCTGCCCGAACTGCTGGCGGCGTTTTGCATGCCCAATCATCCGGCGGTCGATGGCCTGATCGGCAAGGCGTCCCGGCTGCTGCGCGCCAGCCATCCCGAGCTGTCGATGAACGGCTACCAGGCGAAAAGCCGCGATGTGGTCTGGAAACAGGTGTCCAGCCTCTACAGCACGATTGCGGCGGAAAACCTGCAATATGCCCTGCCGCCGGCTTCCTTTGGCAGCGATGGCCAGAAAATCCGCACGCCCGACCGCATCCTGGAGGCGCGCGTCGCCACCTGCCTGGACCTGGCGATGCTGTTTGCCTCGTGCCTGGAGCAGGCCGGCCTTCGACCGGTCATCCTGGTCAAGGAAGGCCATGCCTGGGTCGGCGTCTGGCTGCACCTGGCGTCTTTTGCCGATGTGCTGGTCGATGATGTGCAGGCCATTCGCAAGCGTGTCGACAGCGGTGAGTTGCTGGTATTTGAAACCACCGGCGTGGCCCGGCACGCCAGCCAGCGGCCCTCGCTGCGGGTCGCCATGGCGCAGGGCCATGCCCAGTTGCTCGAAGACGCCAGCTTTCGCTATGCCGTGGACATTCACCGCGCCCGCGAGGCGCAGATCAAGCCGCTGCCGTCGCGCGCGCTTCCCGCCGTACCGGGCGAGGCGCTGCCAGAGCCTGCGCCAGCGGCCATTGAAGCGATGCCGCTGCTGCCGTCGCTCGACGCCGATTCGCTGGCGCCGCTCAACGTGCGCGCAGACGACACGCCCGAGGGCCGGCTGTCAACCTGGAAATCGCGGCTGCTCGACCTGACATTGCGCAACCGCTTGCTCAACTTCAAGCCGACCAAGGCCACGCTGCAGTTCGTCGCGCCCGACCTGGCCCGGCTGGAAGACGCGCTGGCCGACGGCGCCGAATTCAGGATCCGGCCGCTGCCCGAACTGATGGAAGGCACCGACCCACGCATGGCGCAGGTGCATACGCAGCGCGCAGGCAGTACGCCGCTGGACGACATGGCGCTGGAGGCGCTGGGCAACCGCGAATTGCTGGCCCGGGCCACGAAGGACGCGCTGGACGGCAACCTGCTGGCCGTCTACAGCGCCGCCCGCACCGGGCTGGAAGAGGGCGGTGCCAACACGCTTTACCTGGCGATTGGCCTGTTGCGCTGGACCGAAGCCGACAATGCCGAGGCGGTGCACCTCGCGCCGCTGCTGTTGATCCCGGTCACGCTGCAGCGCCAGTCGGTGCGCAGCGGCTTTCGATTGACGCGCCATGACGACGAGGCCATCGTCAACCCGACGTTGCTGCACCTGCTGAAAACCAGCTTCGAGCTGAAGGTCGCCGGCCTGGAGTCGGTGCCGTCGGACGACAAGGGCATTGACGTGGCACAAGTGCTGCAATCGTTCCGGCTGGCGGTGCGCGACATTGCCCAGTGGGAAGTGCTGGAACAGGCGCACCTGGGCATTTTTTCGTTCACCAAGTACCTGATGTGGAAAGACCTGCAGGACCGCACCGAGCAGCTCAGGCAAAACCGGGTCGTCAGGCATTTGATCGACAAGCCCGGCGAGGCTTTTCCGCGCGAAGGCACGCCTGGCGAATTCGACCGGCTCGACGCCACCCATCGCCCGCAGGACATCCTGGCGCCTTTGCTGGCCGACTCGTCGCAGCTCAAGGCGATCTGTGCGGTCGATGCAGGCCGCGACCTGGTGCTCGAAGGCCCGCCCGGCACGGGCAAGAGCCAGACCATCACCAACCTCATCGCGCACAGCCTGGCCAGGGGCAAGACGGTGCTGTTTGTCTCGGAAAAAATGGCCGCGCTGGAGGTGGTGCACCGGCGCTTGAGCAGCATCGGGCTGGGTCCGTTCTGCCTGGAACTGCATTCATCCAAAGCGCGCAAGACCGACGTGCTCCAGCAACTCGGCCAATCGCTGGCCATCAATGCCCAGCGCACGGCCGATGACTGGGCGCGCGAGGCCGACCGGCTGGGGCAGATGCGCCAGTCGCTCAACGGGCTGGTCGATTCGCTGCACCGCGAATACCCCAATGGCTTCACTGTTTTTGAGGCGACCGGCATCTGCATTGCGCACACCGGCCAGGAGGCCTCAAGCATGCCGTGGAGCGACCCGCTGACGCACGACCGGGCGGCGCTGGACCGGCTGGAGGAAACCGTCCGGCGCATGGCCTCGCTGGCCGGCGCGTTACAAACGCTTCAGGCGCATCCGCTGGCCCTCATCGGCCAGACCGACTGGTCGCCTTCCTGGCAGGATGAACTGCTGGGCGCTGCCCGGTCGCTGGATGCTGCATGTGTGTCGCTGCAGGAAAAATCTTCTGGATTTGAAGTGCTGACCGGACAGCCCGCAGTCGGCCTGAGCCTGCAGGCACATGCCGCGCTGGACGAGCTGGCCGATGTGCTGCTGCAGGCGCCCAATGTGCCCGCCGGGCTGGCCGGCCAGGCGCACGAGCCGGGCACCCGCGCCCGGGTACATGCGCTGGCGCAGCATGGCCTGGCGCGCAACCGGCATTGGCAGCAGGTCGGCCTCGGCTGGACGGAGCAGGTCGCCACGCTCGATGCCACCGAGCTGCAAGCGCAATGGGCGCAGGCCCGTTCCGATTGGTGGCCCAAGTCGATGTTGGCGCAGCGCGCCATCACCGGCCGCCTGAGCGGCTTTCGCCGCGACGGCCAGCGGCCGCTGGATACCGATGTGCAGGCGCTGCTGGCGCCGCTGGCGGCGCTGAACGAGGAAGACCGGGCGCTGCGCGCGATGCAGCCAGACGCCGAGGCGCTGCTGCAGGAATCGTATGCCGGCTTGGCGACCGACTGGGCCAGCCTGGCCGGCCATGAGCAGTGGGCGAAGCAGTTCGGCGATGCGGTCACGCGGGTGGCGGGCGCTGATCTGGCACGGCTCGCGCCCTTGCACCAGGCGCTGGCACCGCTGGTGTCCGATGGCCGTGCGGCCTTGTCCGCCAGTGGCGCTGCCGGTGCTGCCTTGCTGGCATACCGGAACGCCTGGCGTGAATTCAGCCAGCAACTCGAAGCCCTGGCCGCGCTGGCGCAGCTAGTCGAACCCTTGCAAGGCCCGGTGGGTGCCGGCGCCGCGCTGGCGCGAATCCAGGGCGTGCTGGGTGCCTGGCAAGCCAGCCGCCGGCAGCTCCAGCCCTGGTGCCTGTGGCGCAACGTTCGCGGCCAGGCCATCGACCAGGGCCTGCAGGCGCTGGTCAGTCGCCTTGAAAGCGGGGCCGTGCCGCTAACCGATGTTGTGTCGCATTTCAACTACAGCTACCGCAACTGGTGGCTCAAACGGACCATCGACCAGGACCCGCTGCTGCGCGGCTTTTCCAGTGCCGACCAGGCACGCAAGATCCGCGAGTTCCGCGAACTTGACGCCCGTTTCCAGACGCTGACGGCGCAGTACATCGTCGCCACCCTGTCGGGCCGCATTCCGTCGATTTCCGGCGATGCCGTCGGCCCCGACAGTGAACTGGGCCGGCTGCGGCGCGAGCTGCAAAAGCAGCGCCGGCAGATGCCGGTGCGCCAGCTGGTGCACGGCTTGCCGACACTGCTGCCTAGGCTCAAACCTTGTTTGCTGATGTCGCCGCTGTCGGTGGCGCAGTACTTGGACGCCGGTTATGCGCCCTTCGACCTGGTGGTGTTTGACGAGGCCTCGCAAATTCCGGTCTGGGACGCGATTGGCGCCATTGCCCGGGGCCGGCAGCTGGTGGTGGTGGGCGACCCCAAACAGCTCCCGCCGACCAGCTTTTTCAGCAAGTCCAGCGACCCCGACGGCGGCGGCGCGGGCGACGAACAGGTCGAAGACCTGGAAAGCATTCTGGACGAATGCCTGGGCGCCGGCATGAACCGCCTGAGCCTGCAGTGGCACTACCGAAGCCGCCACGAAAGCCTGATCACCTTCAGCAATGTCAACTACTACGCGTCCAGCCTGGTCACCTTTCCCTCGCCGGTCACCCACGACAGCGCGGTGCGCTTCGAGCATGTCCATGGCGTGTACGACCGGGGCGGCAGCCGCACCAACCGGGCTGAAGCTGACGCGATTGTCGAAGGCATCAGCGCGCATTACCTGGCACCGGAAAAAAAGCAGCTGACGCTTGGTGTGGTGACCTTCAACCAGACCCAGCAGCAGCTGATCGAGACGCTGCTCGATGCCAGGCGCCGCAGCCACCCCGAACTTGACCGGGCGATCGCAGCGCGTGCCAGCGAGCCGCTGTTCATCAAGAACCTGGAAAACGTGCAGGGCGACGAGCGCGACGTGGTCTTTTTCTCGATCACCTACGGCACCGACGCCGCCGGCAAGACGATGATGAACTTCGGGCCCTTGAACGGCGAGGGCGGCCAGCGCCGGCTGAATGTGGCGATTTCGCGGGCGCGCGAAGCCGTCGTCATCTACAGCACCCTGCTGCCCGGGCAGATCGACCTGGCCCGCGTGCGCGCCGCCGGGGTACGCGACCTGAAGCATTACCTGGAATTCGCCATCCAGGGTTACCGCGCACTGGCCAGCCAGAGCCTGCCGACGGGCCGCGAGCCCGACAGCCCGTTCGAGGTGGCGGTGATCCGGCTGCTGCGCAGCCAGGGCTGGGAGGTGCATCCGCAGGTCGGCTGCTCGGGCTACCGGCTGGACATCGGCGTGGTCGACCCGCGCGCGCCGGGCCGCTACCTGGCCGGCATCGAATGCGACGGCGCCGCCTACCATTCGGCGGCCAGCGCGCGCGACCGCGACCGGCTGCGCCAGTATGTGCTGGAAAACCTGGGCTGGACCATCCTGCGCATCTGGTCCACCGACTGGTGGCTCGACCCCGAAGGCGAGATGGAAAAGATCAGCCAGCGGCTCCAGGCGATTCAGGCGCTGCCAGATTTAAGGCAGACAGCACAGGCCACCGGGGCACAGGGTGCCATGCCGGAGCCGGTTGTCGTCGAGGCGGAACCGGACCTGCCGGATGAACACGCCGATGCTCAAGCCCATGCACACGCCCCTGCGCCGCCCGAAGTTGCCGGGGAAGCGGTCCAGGTCCACGAAGCAGGTGCACAAGCGCATGCGCTGGCCGGTCCGGGCGAAGCGCTGGAAATCTACCGCCACGCCCTGTTGCCTGCCGGCGACCCTTTGCTGTTCCATGCACCGGACGCATCGGAAGTCCTGGTCGAGCACCTGACGCGGGTCATCGACGGCGAAGGGCCGGTCACCGAAGGCAAGCTGTTTCGCCGGGTTGCCCGCGCCTGGGGGCTGGAGCGGTGCGGCGCGCGGGTGGTCGAGCGTCTCAGGGGGCTGGTGCCTGACCGCATGGTTCGCACCATCGAGGGGGATGAAATTTTCTACTGGCCTGCCGGATCGGACATCAGCGCGTGGGAGCGCCTGCGCATTGCCGATGCTGGCGACGAGCTGACACGCCGGCGCATCGACGAAGTCTGCCTGGAAGAGATTTCAGCGCTGGCCCACCATGTGCTGCAACAGGCCGGCGCCGCGTCCCGGCAGGATGTGGCCCGGTCGGTGTGCCGGCTGCTGGGCATGACGCGCATCCCGGCCGAAGCACAAGCGCGCACGGATGAAGCGCTTGACCGGCTGCTGGCGCTGGAAATTGTTGCGGAACTGGCCGGTCAGGTGCGGCTGGCGGAATGACACGGTGGGCATGGCCCGATGGGCTGCTTCAGGCGCGTCGCGCATGCCCGCTATCGTTTGAATAGCTGCTTGTGCTTGTCGGTATTGCGCAAACGCACTGTTTTTCTGTTTTTTCAAGACCAAGGGGCGTCCCGTTGAAGGTGGCCCGTGGCACCTGCCAAATCTTCCAACCCCGGCGCGGACGGAAATCCGTGATCCCTTGCCGTTGTCGACAGCAGGCTTCAAACGCTAGCGCCCGTTGCCGTTGCCGTTGCCGTTGCCCATGGCCTGCGCCACTTCGCGCCCCAGCTCAATCACCGACAGCGCGTAATAGCTGCTCCAGTTGTAGCGCGTGATGACATAAAAATTTTCGGTGCCGGCCACGTAGCTTGGTGCGTCCGGGCCGTTGAGCAGCTCGACCAGCGCCAGCGGGCCTTGGTGTTCCAGCGCCGGGCCTTCGAGCACCGCGCCCTTGGCCATGAAGCTGGGAACGCCGAAGGTCGGCAGGATGTCGGGCGCCATCAGCGCGTCCATGTCCAGGCGGGACGCGTCAAAACTGACCGGGTAGTGCGTCGGCATGCCGGGCTGCCAGCCGTAGGCCTTGAAATAGCTGGCGACCGAGCCGATCACGTCGGCCGGGCTGTTCCACAGGTCGATGGTGCCGTCGCCGTCGAAGTCCACCGCGTGCCTGGCCTGGCTGGAGGGCATGAACTGCGGCATGCCCATTGCGCCGGCATAGCTGCCCAGGGGCTTAAAAGGATCGGCGTTGCGGCGGCTTTGCATCGCCAGGAACTGCTCGATCTCGCCCTTGAAATAGTCGCTGCGCTCCTTCGCGCGCGCATGGCTGGCGGGAAAGTCGAAGGCCAGCGTGGCCAGTGAATCCATCACCCGGAAGCTGCCGGTGTTGCGGCCGTAGATGGTTTCAACGCCGATGATGCCGACGATGATCTCGGCCGGAACACCGTAGTCGGCTTCGGCGCGCGCCAGGCTGCTGCGGTTGGCCTGCCAGAAATCGACACCGGCGCGTATCCGGACCGGGTCGATGAAGCGGCTACGGTAGGCGCGCCAGTTTTTCACGAAAGTTTTCGTCGGCGGCTGCATCAGCCGCGACACGGTCGGGTTGAAACGCGACTGGCCGATGGCTTGCCGCACCCACGCGGGGTCGAGGTTGCGTCGGCTGGCCAGGTCGTCGGCAAAGTGCATCGCGTCCTCGCGGGTGGCGTACAGCGGCCCCTGCGACTGCCCGGTTCCGGCGGAAACTTTGTTTTTCAAGGGTTTTGCTGCTTCTGCGCTTGCCAGGCATGCGCTTGCAGCTATAAAAAACAGAGCAATCTTGAATCGGAGCGAACGGATTTGAATGGTCATGCAGGGAAGTGAATAGGCTAGAGGCGGATTTTAAGCAGGCCAGCGCAGGCGGCTGTATTGCTGCCGGAGGTGTCCCAGCTGGCGATGCGTCGGCTGGACCCGGACTGGCGTTGTCGCGGTGGTGGTCGTGGTCGCGCCGGGTGAAGGGGCGGTGCCGGCATAGCGCTGCATTTCCAGTTGCATCAGCCAGTCATGCAGCGGTTGCCCCTGGGGGCCGTATTTTTGCAGCACCTGCCGGGCCAGCTGGCGCGGCGACGTGGCGGGCGTGCTGTCGATGCCGGTCCGGGCGAGCCGCTTGCGCGCCTGCTCCAGCAGCCGCAGCCACGGATCGTGCTGGCTGCGCTCCCACCAGGCCCAGCCGCCGCCGGCCACGCTGGCCAGCACCACGGCGCCGATCAGCAGCGTGGCCAGGTCTTCCCAGCCGGGGGATTCGAAGCCGATGTCTTTCAGCAGGTTCAGCTGCCGGCCCTGGGTGTAGTTGAGCACCCACTGGGACCAGCCGTTGTTGACGGCTTCCCAGGTGGCGCGCACGCGGCCCGACAGGTTCGGGCTCAAATTGCCGAAAGCCTGCGCGACGGCGCCCCGGGGCGGAGCCAGCCGCTGGAAGGCGCCGGTGCGTCCGGGCGCCACGGCCGAGGTCGGGTCGACGCGCATCCAGCCGCGTCCCGCCTGCCAGACCTCGACCCAGGCATGGGCGTCGCTTTGCCGCACCACCCAGAAGCCGTCCACGGCGTTCATCTCGCCGCCCTGGTAGCCGGTGACGATGCGCGCCGGTATGTCGAGCGCGCGCATCAGGATGACAAAACTCGACGCAATGTGCTCGCAAAAGCCTTCCTTGCGGTCAAACCAGAACTCGTCGGCGGTGTTCCGGCCATAGGCGCCCGGCTCCAGCGTGTAGCTGTAGCCCCCCAGGCGCAGCCGGTCCATCGCCACTTGCACCAAACCAGCGGCGTCGGCCTGGGCATAGCGCGGATCGCGCCGAAGTTCGCTGGCCAGCGCCAGCGTGCGCGGGTTGAAACCCGGCGGCAAATCGACGAACTCCTGCAGGCCCAGCACCTGCTGCGCCGGCCCATGGCTGAAGTGCGGGTAACTGACGGCCTGGTAGCGGACCAGGTCGGTGATGGGCCGGTTGGCCAGCCACTGCAGGTCGTCCTGCATCACCGCGCGGTAGCCGGGCAGTACCGGGCTTTGCGCCGCCGCTTCGAGCAGGAACAGCCAGGGCTGGTTGGTCGGCTGCAGCGTGACTTCATACGGCACGGGCTGGCCGGAAACCTGCAGGTCGGCGGGCAGGGCGTAGCGTGCTGGCAGGCTGGCGCGCAAGGGCAGCCACTGCCGGCCGTCAAAGCTGGACAGCACCGGCCCCCGGAGGTAGAGCTCGCGCTGCGGCGGCGTCTCGCCCTCGAACTTGATGCGCATGGCCACGCTGTTGTCCATCGCCAGCGTGGCGATGCTGCCGACTTCCATGCTGGCGCTCAGGCCGCTGCGCCCGGTCATGGCATCGCTGGGCACGCCCCACAGCGGCGCCATGCGCGGAAACAGCACGAACAGCACCAGCATGAGGGGCGCGCCGAGCAGGGCCAGGGTGCCGGCGGTCCTGGCGGCCTGCGCCAGCGGCGGCTTGCCGACCGGCATGTGGGCATTGACCAGCGCCGTCAGCAGGCCCAGCAGGCCAATCACCATGCTGACGGCGGTCAGCAGCGACTGCGAATAAAAAAAGTTGCTCAGCATGCAGAAAAAGCCAAGAAAAAAGACCACGAAGGCGTCGCGCCGGGCGCGCAATTCCAGCGTCTTGAGCGTGATCAGCACCACCAGCAGCGTCACGCCGGCGTCGCGGCCCAGCAGCGTGCCATGGCTGGCATAGGTCGCGGCCAGCGTCAGTACCAGCAGCACCAGCAGCCAGCGCTTGGCGGGCAGGGCGCGGCCATCAAGCGCCAGCCAGCCGCGCCACAGCAGGACCACGCCTGCGCCCAGGCTGCACCACAGCGGCAGCCGGCCTGCCTGCGGCAACAGCACCCAGCCGATGACCGCGAGCAGGAACAGCGTGTCGCGGCCGTCGCGCGGCAAGCTTCGCAGCGTGGCCAGCCCGGGTGTCAGCATGTGGCCAGCGCTTCCAGGCAATGGCGCTTGTGGGCTTCGCCGCTGGCCGGAGCGATGTCGCCAGCGCTCAATCTCAGGCCGTAGCGCAGGCCAAGACGGTCGGCCTGCAGCACCCAGGCGCAGAGCCGCGACAGCTGGCGTTCCAGGTCCGGCGGACCGGCCTGCCGGATGTCGAGCCAGAGCTCGTGGCGCTGGGCCTGCTGGGTGTCGCGCACCACCAGCCCGGCACTTTCACCGCCGTGGTCGCCGGCCTTGGCGGCTTTTTTCCAGAGCACGTTTTTCAGCGGATCGCCGCGCCGGTAGCCGCGCACGCCGTCGAATTCGCCGCTGCTCTGCGCACGCGCTGCATCGCCCGCGCCCTGGGCGCGCGGCTCGCCAAGCGGCAGCGGCGGCGGGCTGGCCTCGGGCGCGGGGTACACCATGACCTGCGCGGCGGGTCGCCAGACCGTCCAGACCCGGAAGGTGCCCAGCGGAAAACGCGTTTCGGCCGTCAGCGTCGGCAGGCGGTGCAGGCCGCGCCGCTGCGGCGTGAAGGCCACCTGCACCAGGCTGCTGCCTTGCGCCGGCACGTCGGTCCAGGCCCAATGCCGCCCGGCGCCTGGCTGGCCGTCAACCGCCTGCGGGTCCAGCAAGCTCAGGCCGATGCCGTGGCGCACGGAGCGTCGCGCATTCGTGAGTTTGATGTCAAAAGCAGTGTTCGCGCCCGCGTAGTGGTCGTTTGGTGCTATCAAATTCATGGCAAGACCGCGCAGCGTGCCGTGGCACACATGCATGCCGACCAGCGCGGTTCCGGCCAGCAGGAAGGTCAGCAGGTAGCCCAGGTTGAGCTGGTAGTTGATCGAGGCGACCAGCAGCACCAACAGCGTCAGGAACAGCATCAGGCCGGGGCGCGTCGGCAGGATGTAGACGGTCCGCTGGGTCAGCGTGACGCTGTCGGCCAGCGGCAGACGGGCTTCGAACCAATGTCGAAGGCGTGTCCTTGCAAACGACAATGGCTTGGAAAGAACAGCGAATGCGGCCATGAGAACAGAAGGACTGCGGCTCAGGGCAGCGGCACGGCGTCGAGCATGGCGCGCACCTGCTCGATCGCGCCCCGCCCGGCACTGCTCACCGGCACCAGCCGGTGCGCGGCGGTCTGCGGCAGGATGGCGGCAATGTCGTCCGGCGCGACGTAATCCCGGCCGCTCAAGAAGGCCTGCGCCTTGGCCGCCCGCATGATGGCAATGCCGGCGCGCGGGCTCAGCCCCTGCACAAACCAGCGGCCCGACCGGGTCGCGGCGATCAGGTCCTGCAGGTAGTTGAGCAGTGGCTCGGCGGCATGCACCTGCTGGACCCGCTGCTGCAGTTCCAGCAACTCGTGCGGCGCCAGCATGGCCGGCAGGGTGTCGAGCATCTGGCGCCGGTCAGTACCCTTGAGCAGTTCACGTTCGGCGGCGCGGTCAGGGTAACCCAGCGAAATCCGCATGTGAAAACGGTCGAGCTGCGACTCGGGCAGGGCGTAGGTGCCGAGCTGGTCATGCGGGTTTTGCGTGGCAATGACGAAAAACGGCAATGGCAGGGGGCGTGTCTGGCCTTCGATGGTCACCTGCTTTTCTTCCATGGCCTCCAGCAGCGCGCTCTGCGTCTTGGGGCTGGCGCGGTTGATCTCGTCGGCCAGCAGCACCTGGGCAAACATCGGCCCGGGGTGGAACACGAAGCTTTCCTTTTGCCGCTCGTAGATCGACACCCCCGACAGGTCGCTGGGCATCAGGTCGGCGGTGAACTGCACGCGTGAAAACTGCAACCCGAAAGAGCGCGACAGCGCATGCGCCAGGGTGGTTTTGCCGACGCCTGGAACGTCTTCAATCAACAAGTGGCCGCCCGCCAGCAGGCAGGCCACGCAGTCGCTGACCTGGGCGGTTTTGCCCACAATCACCGTGTTAAGCTGATTCAGGAGCGCCTGAAGTTTTTCTTTTGCATGCATGCTTCGAACCATAACGTAATTTTTAACATGATTTACTCATCATGAACAAAACCGGCTATTTCACCCATATGGATTGCTGGAAGCATGAAATGGGGCCAGGCCATCCCGAATGTCCCGAGCGGCTCGATGCCATCGAGCGCCAACTGTTGGCGTGCGGGCTGGCCGATTTGCTGGCGCGCCGGGAAGCGCCGCTCGCCGCCATTGGCGACATCGAACTGGCGCACGACCGCATGCTGGTGGCGGCCATTCGCGGCCTGGGCGAACAGCTCGCCGACGACATCGTGGCCGGTGGCCCGAGCCATGTGCAGATCGACCCCGACACCATGATGAATGTCCACACATGGCGTGCCGCCCTGCGCGCGGCGGGCGCGGCCATTGCGGCCACCGACAGCGTCATCGCCGGAGAAATGGCCAATGCCTTTTGCGCGGTGCGGCCGCCGGGCCACCATGCCGAGCGCAGCAAAGCCATGGGATTCTGCTTTTTCAACAACATCGCCATTGCCGCCAAGTACGCGCTGGAACGCCACGGCCTGAAGCGCGTCGCCATTGTGGATTTCGACGTGCACCACGGCAACGGCACCGCAGACATCATCCAGGGCGATGAGCGCATCCTGATGGTGAGCTTTTTTCAGCACCCGCTGTTTCCGTTCAGCGGCGCCGACAGCGAGGCGCCGAACATGCTCAACCTGCCCGTGCCGGCGCATACCCGGGGCATGGACGTTCGCGAACTGATCGACATGATGTGGATTCCCCGGCTGGAAGACTTCAAGCCCGAAATGATCTTCATCAGTGCCGGTTTTGACGCCCACCGCGACGACGAACTCGGTCAGATGAACCTGAATGAACAGGATTTCGCCTGGATCACTGCACGTATCAAGCAGGTTGCCGACCGCCATGCCAGGGGCCGCATTGTGTCGTCTCTGGAGGGCGGCTACAGCCACGGCGCACTGGGCCGCAGCGTCGAGGCGCATCTCCGCGTGCTGGCTGATTTATAGGAATTTGTTCATGAGCGTTATTTCCCTGGCCGACGTCTCGTCGCCGCTGCTGCACACCCGGGACGAGCACGGCGTTCACCGCCTGGTCTTGAACCGGCCGGCAACCTTCAATGTGCTGGGCGAGGACATGCTGTCCGCGCTGCAGTCGGCGCTCGACGCCATTGCGCTGGACGAATCGGCCCGCATCGTGGTGCTGTCAGCGCAGGGCAAGGCCTTTTGCGCTGGTCACAACCTCAAGGAAATGCGCGTCCGGCCCGAACTGGCCTATTACCAGAAGCTGTTTGCGCAGTGCAGCCGCATGATGCTCTGCATCCAGAAGCTGCCGGTGCCGGTGATTGCCCGGGTGCAGGGCCTGGCGACGGCCGCCGGTTGCCAGCTGGTGGCGCAAAGCGACCTGGCCGTGGCCGCCAGCCAGGCCAGCTTCGGCGTCAACGGCATTGACGTGGGGCTGTTCTGCGCCACGCCCAGCGTGCCGCTGGTGCGCAACATGCCGGCCAAACAGGCCATGGAAATGCTGCTGACCGGCGACTTCATCAGCGCCGACGAGGCGCGCGTCCGGGGGCTGGTGAACCGCGTCGTGCCGCTGGAGGCGCTCGACGACGAGGTTGAAAAAATGGTGCAGGCCATCCTGTCCAAGCCGCGCGAAGCCGTCGCCCTGGGCAAGGCGCTGTTTTACCAGCAGCGTGAAACCGGTATTGAGGCGGCCTACCAGCTGGCCGGGCAGACCATGGCCTGCAACATGATGCATCCCGTCGCGCAGGAGGGTGTGCAGGCCTTCATCGAGAAACGAAAACCGCAGTGGCCGGTGCTGGTGCCGGTGCCGGCGCCGTGAGCCTGGCTGAGGCTCCTCCTGTGGCGGTCTCTGCCGCGCCCGCGCCTCTGGACAGCCTGGACGCCTGGCTGCGCGCCATGACCCAGACCAACGCATTGATTGAACTGGCATCGCTGATGGCCTGCGTGCTGCTCGCCTGGCTGGCCGTGCGCTTGCTGAGCCGCACGCGGCATGTGGCGCACGACGCGTCGATCCTGTTTGGCCGGCGCATCGTCGATGGCGTGTTGTTTCCGCTGCTGCTGCTGGTGCTGGCGTATGTCGCGCAGATGCTGCTGGCGCGGCTGTTTCCGCTGGCGCTGTTCAGGCTGGCCATTCCGGTGCTGCTGGCGCTGGCGGTCATACGCCTGAGCGTCAAGGTGCTGCAGGTCGCTTTCAAGAACGCGCCGGTGGTGCGCGCGCTGGAGCGTACCTTTTCCTGGCTGGCCTGGGCGCTGATGGTGCTCTGGGTCAGCGGCCTGCTGCCCATCATCCTGGACGAACTGGACAACATCAAATGGAAGGTCGGCGGGTCGCTGCTGTCGGTGCGCGCCCTGCTGCAGGGCGCGCTGACGGCCGGCGTCGTGCTTTTGATCACCCTGTGGATCTCCTCGGCGATTGAAAGCCGGCTGCTGCGCTCGGCCACCGGCGGCGAGCTGTCGCTGCGCAAGGCGGTGAGCAATGCCACCCGCGCGGCGCTGATGTTCGTCGGCCTGCTGCTGGCGCTGTCGTCCGTCGGCATCGACCTCACGGCGCTGTCGGTGCTGGGCGGCGCCATCGGGGTTGGCGTGGGTTTTGGCCTGCAAAAGCTCGCCTCGAACTATGTGAGCGGCTTTGTCATGCTGGCCGAACGCAGCGTGCGCATCGGCGACAACATTCGCGTCGACAACTTCGAAGGCCGCATCACCGACATCAATGCCCGCTACACCGTGGTGCGCGCGCCGTCCGGACGCGAATCCATCGTGCCGAACGAGATGTTCATCATCAACCGCATCGAAAACCTGTCGTTGAGCGATACGCGGGTGCTGCAGTCCACCGTGGTGTCGGTTGGCTATGACAGCGACGAGGAACTGGTGATACGCCTTCTGACCGAGGCGGCGCTGGCGCAGGAGCGCGTGCTGCCGGAGCCGGCGGCGGGGGTCAACCTGACCAATTTTGGCGCCGACGGCCTGGAGTTCACGCTGAACTACTGGATTTGCGATCCTGAAAATGGGATGCAAAACGTGCGCTCAAAAGTCAACCTCGCCATCCTGAAATCACTGCGCGCGCACCACATCGAGATTCCCTATCCGCAGCGGGTGATTCACATCCATGCAGGCCCGGCCCTAGAGTCCGGCCATGAGTCATCGACGCCGGCCGCCGGCTTCGGTAAAGCCCTGCCGGAGTCCGAATGACAGCTGTTGCAGGAAGTGCTTTAATTTGGGGCAGCATGCCCTCTATAATTAAATAGAACGATCGTTCTTTTTTGTATTTGCGGCAAGATACGCTTTTATTTCGCAAAACGGCCGCATGGCACCCGGGGTGCCGCGGCATAGAATGCAGAGCTTACGTTTACGTCAACGTCAACGTCAATCAATAATTTTTGGAGCCCCGTCATGAAAATCCTGGTCCCCGTCAAACGCGTCGTCGATTACAACGTCAAGGTCCGTGTCAAAAGCGACGGCAGCGGCGTCGACATCGCCAACGTCAAGATGAGCATGAACCCGTTTGACGAGATCGCCATCGAAGAAGCCGTGCGGCTCAAGGAAAAGGGCGTGGCCACGGAAGTCATCGCCGTGTCCTGCGGCGTGCTGCAGTGCCAGGAAACCCTGCGCACCGCCATGGCCATCGGCGCCGACCGCGCCATCCTGGTCGAAACCGCCGAAGAACTGCAGCCGCTGGCCGTGGCCAAGCTGCTCAAGGCGCTGGTCGACAAGGAGCAGCCGCAACTGGTGATTCTGGGCAAGCAGGCCATCGATGACGACTGCAACCAGACTGGCCAGATGCTGGCCGCGCTGCTGGGCTGGGGCCAGGCCACTTTTGCCTCCAAGGTCGAAGTCGCCGACGGCAAGGCCAGCGTCACACGCGAAGTTGACGGCGGTCTGGAAACGCTCTCGCTCAGCTTGCCGGTCATCATCACGACCGACCTGCGTTTGAACGAGCCGCGCTACGTCACGCTGCCGAACATCATGAAGGCCAAGAAAAAGACGCTCGAAAACGTCAAGCCCGCCGATCTGGGCGTCGATGTCGCCCCGCGCCTCAAGACCCTGAAGGTCAGCGAGCCGCCCAAGCGCAGCGCCGGCATCAAGGTGGCCGACGTGGCCGCCCTGGTGGACAAGCTCAAGAACGAAGCCAAAGTGATTTAACGCGAAACGCAAATCATCCTCGCGAAGGCGGGGATCCATTACTTTCAAGGAACATGACATGACCGCACTTGTTATTGCAGAACACGACAACGCCAGCATCCGGCCCGCCACCCTCAACACCGTCACCGCAGCCAGCCAGTGCGGCGGCGACGTGCATGTGCTGGTGGCTGGCAACGGTGCCCAGGCCGCCGCCGAGGCCGCTTCCAAAATAGCCGGCGTCTCCAAAGTCATCCACGTCGAAGGCGAACACTTCGCCCACGGCCTGGCTGAAAACATGGCGGCGCAGGTGGTTGGCATGGCCAGCGCCTATTCGCACATCCTGTTTCCGGCCACGGCGTCGGGCAAGAACATTGCCCCGCGCGTGGCGGCCTTGCTCGATGTGGGCCAGATTTCCGACATCACCAAGGTCGATGCCGCCGACACCTTCGAGCGCCCGATCTACGCCGGCAACGCCATTGCCATCGTGCAGAGCCTGGACGCGACCAAAGTCATCACGGTGCGCACCACCGGCTTTGACGCCGCCGCCGCCACCGGTGGCTCGGCCAGCGTTGAAACCCCGAGCGGCGTGGCCGACAGCGGCAAGTCCAGCTTTGTCAGCGCCGAAATCGCCAAGAGCGACCGGCCTGAACTGACCGCCGCCAAGATCATCGTCTCCGGCGGCCGGGCACTTGGTTCGAACGAGAAATTCCATGAAGTGCTGGAGCCGCTGGCCGACAAGCTCGGCGCCGCACTGGGTGCTTCGCGCGCGGCGGTCGATGCCGGTTACGCCCCGAACGACTGGCAGGTCGGCCAGACCGGCAAGATCGTTGCGCCGCAGTTGTACGTGGCCATCGGCATTTCAGGCGCCATCCAGCACCTGGCCGGCATGAAGGACTCCAAGGTCATCGTGGCGATCAACAAGGACGCGGAAGCACCGATTTTCAGCGTCGCTGATTACGGCTTGGAAGCTGACCTGTTCAACGCCGTGCCGGAACTGGTTACCGCGCTGTAACCCATGACAAGCCAAAGGGCGTCTTGCAGGACGCCCTTTTTTTATCTGTACTGCCTGCGCTGCCGGGCAACTGTTGATTTATTGGAGAGAAGAAATGAGCTACAAAGCACCCCTTAAAGACATGTTGTTTGACATCCAGCATCTGGCCAACATTGACCAGATCGCGCAGATTCCGGGATTTGAAGACGCCGGGTTCGACACCGCGCAGGCCGTGCTTGAGGAATGCGCCAAGTTCAGCGAAGGCGTGCTGTCGCCGCTGAACTGGGAGGGCGACAAAAACCCTTCGAGCTGGAAAGATGGCGTGGTCTCCACCACCCCCGGTTTCAAGGAAGCCTTCAAGCAATACGCTGAAGGCGGCTGGCAGGGGCTGCAGCACCCGGCCGATTTTGGCGGCCAGGGCCTGCCCAAAACCATTGGCGCGGTGTGCGGCGAAATGGTCAACTCGGCCAACATGAGCTTTGCGCTGTGCCCGATGCTGACCGACGGCGCCATCGAAGCGCTGCTGACGGCTGGTTCTGACGCGCTGAAAGCGGTTTACCTTGAAAAGCTGGTCAGCGGCGAGTGGACCGGTACCATGAACCTGACCGAGCCGCAGGCCGGCTCGGACCTGGCCGCCGTGCGCACCCGCGCCGAACCGCAGGCAGACGGCAGCTACAAGGTGTTCGGCACCAAGATCTACATCACCTACGGCGAACACGACATGGCCGCGAACATCGTCCATCTGGTGCTGGCCCGTGCCAGTGGCGCACCGGAAGGCGTCAAGGGCATCAGTCTGTTTGTCGTGCCGAAATTCATGGTCAATGCCGACGGCTCGGTGGGCGCGCGCAACGACGTGCATTGCGTCAGCATCGAGCACAAGCTGGGCATCAAGGCATCGCCCACGGCCGTGCTGCAGTTTGGCGACCACGGCGGCGCGGTCGGTTACATCGTCGGCGAAGAAAATCGAGGCCTCGAATACATGTTCATCATGATGAATGCGGCGCGTTACGCCGTTGGCGTGCAGGGCATTGCGATGGCCGAGCGGGCCTACCAAAAGGCCGTGAGTTTCGCCAAGGACCGCGTGCAAAGCCGCCCGGTCGATGGCTCCATCAAGGCCAGCGTCGCCATCATTCACCACCCCGATGTCAAGCGCATGCTGATGACCATGCGCGCCTACACCGAAGGCTGCCGCGCCATGGCCGCCGTCGCTGCCGCTGCCTACGATGCCGCGCACCAACACCTTGACGCCGACGTGCGCAAGCAGAACCTGGCGTTCTACGAATTCATGGTGCCGCTGGTCAAGGGCTACAGCACCGAGATGAGCCAGGAAGTCACCTCGCTGGGCATTCAGGTGCATGGCGGCATGGGCTTTATCGAGGAAACCGGCGCCGCGCAGTATTACCGCGACGCCAAAATCCTGACGATTTACGAAGGCACGACGGCCATCCAGGCCAATGATTTGGTCGGCCGTAAAACCGCCCGTGACGGCGGCCAGACCGCCAAAGGCATTGCCGCCCAGATCGAAGCCACTGAATCCGAATTGCGGGCCCAAGGCAGCGACGACGCACTGGCGGTGGCCAAGCGCTTGAGCGCCGCGCGAGAAGCCTTTGTCGATGTGGTCGAGTTTGTCGCCGTCAATACCCGGGGCGAGCCCAATGCGGTGTTCGCTGGCAGCGTGCCTTACCTGATGCTGGCGGGCAACGTGGTCGCGGGCTGGCAAATGGCGCGTTCGCTGCTGGTGGCGCAAGAGCAGTTGGCGCAAGGCGTCGATGCGGCGTTCATGCAGGCCAAGATCACCACCGCGCGTTTCTACGCCGACCACCTGCTGACCAAGGTGCCCGGCCTGCGCGACAGCATCGTCGAAGGCGCTGACAGCGTGAATGCGCTGGCCCTCGACGCGTTTTGAGCATGCTTGAGTTTTGCTACTGAATCAATAGCTGACTGCGCACGCCAGTCTTGCGCAAAATCCACTTTTTACTTAAAAAACAAACAACGACCACGGAGACCACCATGTCCAGACTTCCCGGCGCCCTGAACCATTTGCCGCTGCCCATCATCGGCTCGCCGCTGTTCATCATCAGCAACCCCACGCTCGTCATCGAGCAGTGCAAGGCCGGCGTCGTCGGCTCCATGCCGGCGCTCAATGCGCGTCCGGCCGCGCAGCTCGAAGACTGGCTGGCCGAAATCAGCGAGACACTGGCGGCCTACAACCTGGCAAACCCTGACCAACCCGCCGCGCCGTATGCCATCAACCAGATCGTCCACAAAAGCAACGACCGGCTGGAGCACGACCTGGAGGTGTGCGCCCGCTTCAAGGTGCCCATTATCATCACCTCGCTGGGCGCGCGCGAAGACCTGAACCAGGCCGTGCACGGCTGGGGCGGCGTGGTGCTGCACGACATCATCAACAACAAGCATGCCCACAAGGCGATTGAAAAGGGCGCAGACGGCCTGATCGCCGTGGCCTGCGGCGCGGGCGGCCATGCGGGCGTGAAAAGCCCGTTTGCCCTGATCCAGGAAATCCGCCAGTGGTTCGACGGCCCGGTGGCGCTGTCCGGCTCGATCTCGACCGGCGGCGGCGTACTGGCCGCGCAAGCTATTGGAGCGGACTTTGCCTACATCGGCTCGGCCTTCATCGCCACCGAAGAAGCCCGGGCGTCAGACGCCTACAAGCAGGCGATTGTCGAAAGCAACTCGGACGACATCGTCTACAGCAACCTGTTCACCGGCGTACACGGCAACTACCTAGCCCCCTCCATCCGCGCCGCCGGCATGGACCCGGACAACCTGCCCGAAAGCGACCCCAGCAAGATGAACTTCGGCGGCGACAAGAGCAAAGCCTGGAAAGACATCTGGGGTTGCGGGCAGGGCATTGGCGCGGTCAGCAAGGTGCAAAGCACGGCTGATTTTGTGGCGCAGCTCAGGCGGGAGTATGAGGAGGCGCGGGGGCGGCTGCTGGGTTGATGTTGCGATTGATGGCGGGTTTTGATGTTTCTTAACGAGCGAGTCAGGTGTGGCTAATCCGGTGAATTTTAGGTTTTTCTCGGATAAATGGCGATTTGATAAGTTATTGAAAATAAAGAAAAAATTCTAGAATTATTAGGTTTCAGATTGCAGGTGTTAGGTCGTATTGAGTTGATGAATTTACGTCTGGCACATTGGAAGAAAAACAAAATGCCAACCCTCTTTACTGCTGAGGTTCACGAAGCGGCGAGGCAAGCGTACTTTGTTGGCTGGCTACCAGTGACGAACACGGCGAGACAAGTGTTTCACCCAAAGAGGTTTGGGCCGTCGCGGATGACGCGCACATCGTGGTGGCAAACATTGCCTCGCCAGGGTCAGCCATGAACATTGGGGCCAATGCGAAGGTGTGTTTGAGCTTCATTGATATCTTCGTTCAGAAGGGATTCAAGATAATCGGCACCGCAACTGACCTGAAGCCTTCTGCGCCTGAGTTTTCGAAATGGGCTGGGCCACTTCACGCGATGGTGGGTGATTGCTTTCCAATTCCCAGCGTGTTCGTTGTCTGTGCTACTTCTGTTCATCGGATTATTGCGCCAAGCTATGCTTTTTATCCATCCGAGACAACGGAAGAATCGCAGGTTCAATCTGCTCTGCGTAACTACGGCGCGCATAGAAGGGTCGGGCATGACTAACAAAATATTGCAGTGGATGGCATCGCCGCCCGCTGAAATCATCCGTTAGCGAGCTTGTTTGAAGTAGGGCTTGCGGTAAAGTAGAAATATGGCCCCTACAGTCGTCCGCGACGGACAGTTCCGTTTATTCTTTTTTTCCCGTGAAGAACTGCGCATTCATGTCCACGTGGCCCACCCTGATGGAGAAGCAAAATTCTGGTTAACGCCAGTTGTCACGGTAGCCACCTACACGGGTCTTTCAGCACGACAACTGCGCGAAGCGCAGGCTGTTGTCGAGACACATATCAAGGAGATTAAAGATGCCTGGAACGATCATTTCGGTAGCCGAGGTGACACACGTGTCGAAGCACGGCTTCTGGTTGCTGCTTGACGCAGAGGAATTGCTCGTTCCGTTTGAACACTTTCCATGGTTCAAAAATGCAACGATCGCGCAACTCTCGGATGTTCAGTGGCCCGCGCCCGATCATCTTTACTGGCCTCAACTGGACGCCGATCTTTCCGTCGAGTCCATTCGAAATCCTTCAATGTTTCCTCTGGTTTCGAAAAAAACGGGCTAAGCACAGTCCACGCCTGCGGCAGCCTTAGCCTGCTTAGGCAGCGCAGCGACCAGCGGTAACATCGCGCTTTCCATTTTCCAAACCCCTCCATGCCTCTCCCCAATCACCAACTCAGCATGACCGTGCTGATGACGCCGGACATGGCCAACTTTTCCGGCAATGTCCACGGCGGCACCATCCTCAAATTGCTCGATCAGGTGGCGTACGCCTGCGCCAGCCGTTACGCGGGCGAGTACGTTGTCACCCTGTCGGTCGATCAGGTCATGTTCCGCCAGCCGATTCACGTCGGCGAGCTGGTCACTTTTCTGGCGTCGGTCAACTACACCGGCAACACGTCGATGGAAGTGGGTGTCAAGGTGGTCACCGAAAACATCCGGGGCCAGAGCGTGCGGCATGCGAACAGCTGCTTTTTCACCATGGTCGCTGTGGGCGAAGACGGCAAGCCAAAAGCCATCGCGCCGCTTGAAGTCCAGACGCCCGACCAGGTCCGGCGCTACGCCGCTGCCAAGATCCGCCGCGAACTGCGGCAGGAGTTTGAACTGCGGCGGCAGGCGCTGACCGTCAAGCCTGCGTGAAGGCTGTTTTTATTGCCCGGCGACCGTGCAAAAGTGAAACAGCGCGCCAGCGTCTGCTGGCCTGATGGGGCGGCCCGTTCACCTGCGCCAGCCCGGCATTGACGCGCTCAAGGGTCTGGCCTGTCTGCTCATCATCTGGCATCACCTGGCTTTTTACGGGCCGATGTCGGATGTGGTCTATCCCTTTGCGCCTGACCTGACGGGCTGGCTGTATGACTATGGCCGCATGGCGGTGCAGGTGTTTCTGGTCGTGGGCGGCTTTCTGGCGGCCAGGTCGCTGGCGCCGCAAGGCCAGGCGACCTATGCGTCGCCGGGCAGACTGCTGGCGCGCCGCTACCGGCGGCTGGTGCTGCCTTATGTGGTGGCAGTGGCGGCGAGCGTGGCGGTGGCCGCGCTGGTGCGCCCGTGGTTTGTTCATCCTTCGGTTCCGTCTGAAGCCACGCTGTTCCAGTTGCTGGCCCATGGGCTGCTGCTGCAGGACATGCTGGAATTTGAAGGGCTGTCCGCTGGCGTCTGGTATGTGGCGATTGATTTCCAGCTGTTTGCGATGTCGGTGCTGCTGTTCAGTCTGTCGCGGCGGCTGGAGCGGCGCTGGCCGGGCTTGCGTGCCTGGCCGGTTGCGCCGGGCCTGATGTTGACGGTGATCGTTTGCGCCGCGTCGCTGTTCCTGTTCAACAACGACAGCCGCTGGGACATGGCCGGCGTGTATTTCTTTGGCGCTTACGGTCTGGGCATGCTGGCTTTTTGGGCTGGCAATTCAAACCGGTGGGCTTCGTGGCTGCTGTTCATCGGCCTGCTGGCCGGCACCGCCTTGCTGCTGGATTTCAGGGGACGGCTGCTGGTGGCGCTGGCCGTGGCGTTCGGGCTGGTGTTCTTGCAGCGTTACGCTTCAGGGACAGGCGTGCCACGCTGGCCGCAGCGGCAACTGGCCTGGCTCGGAAAAATATCGTATTCGGTTTTCCTGATTCACTTTCCGGTCTGCCTGCTGGTCAACGCGGTGGTCAGCTATTTTTGGCCTGCGCACTTGCTGGCCAATGTGGCGGGCTTGCTGGCAGCGTTTGCGCTGTCGGTGGGCGCGGGCAGCGTGTTGTACCGAAACGTTGAATCCAGAGCCTCGCTTTATTCTGGCCGCCTGAAATTTCGCTTTGTTGCCTGATGCGGCGTGACGCGCGATAAATTCAAGTAAAAAGTGCCGGTTGCGCCCGCTGGACGGGTTTATGATGCTATTTAATATATAGCGGTCAGCGCTTGAACATGTCCAGCTTCAACGCCGCTTCATGGCCCAGCCGCGACGCATGGGTGGTGTGGTCGGCCAGGTCGTCTCCAGTGAGGCCGTGCACCAGCACATTCAGTCCGTTGCGGTGCTCCTCAAACCAGGGAATCAGCCGGTTGAACCCGGTGCGGTCAAATGCAAGCTGGCAACTCCCGTGCGGATGCGGCCCGACCTCGCGCTCATGCACTTGGCCCACGGTGATGTCGAAAAGCTCGCCGGCCTGTTCGCACAGTGCGCGGGCTTGCGTTGGCGTCTCGGGGCCGAAATAGACGTGGGCGTGGTAACGCTCGTAAATGTTTTGGTGGCGTGGGGTCATGGGCGGATGGGCAGGTGTGGCGGTAAATGGTGGCGGCTGCAGCGTCGGTGCTGCATGGACAGGTTTTGTTTGTAGCGTGAACCGATGGGGTGGATGCGGTCGTCGTTGGTTTTTTTGGCTTGATTCTTGACCGGATTCATCCCGGTGCGCGAATGGCTGCAAGTGTGACTGGCGTCACGTCGATGCCGTAGGCCGCGCCGGCAGGGGAATTGTCGAAGGCAGTGCTCACCATGCCGGCGTTGGCCACCGCGTCAAGATGAAATGAAGCCATGCCGCCGCACACGATGAAGAGGAGGCCGTGCCGTGTTTCATGCGTGCGATGCGCCGGACGAAGGCCGTTCACGCGGGCAACCGCTTTGTGCTTTTGGCTCAGCCGTCTTGGCCGAAAATGCAGGGTGACTACACTGCAGAGTTCGTTTTTCCGCTTTCCTGTTTTTCAAACTTTCCGAAAAAACCGTACCCATGGATATTTTTATGCTGGCGATGCTTGTCGCCATCGCCGCGCACATGCTCAAGTCAAAATACCAGCGCGGGCGAATTGCCTTGCTGGGCAGCCACCTTGGGAAATACCAGATTGAAAAACTGATGGAAACGCTGACCGAAGGCTACATGCGGGCGCTGGGTGAATCCGATGGCCAGCGCCGCGAACAGATTTTCAACCTGCTTGGCACTACCGAGGCTTCGCTGTGCGACCAGCTCAATCGCTTCAGCGCCGAGTTTTCGAAAGTGGATGAAGCCGAGGCCCGGGTCAGCAAGCTGCCCCTGGCCATTCCCTATGCCGACAAGATTTTTCCTGCCGCTACGTTTGACCTGCGCAAGGCTTTGGCGATTCATGCGCAGGGTATTGCCGAGGCGGCAAGAAATGGCGACAACCGCAGCCCCAAGGCCAAGGCGTTCACCGTATCGGCCGAGCTGTTCCTGCTGCAGCACACCTGCCACTGGTTCTGCAAGTCAAAAACCGTTGCTTCCGCCCGCATGCTGGGCCGGCAGAAAACATCCTATGAGCAAGTCGTGAACGCCGTGGCGCCCGAGACCCGCAAGGCCTATTGCGCCCTGGCGGGGTGCTGAGTCCGTCCGCTGGCTACAGCGAGGCCGGGCGACTCGCGGTCGCGTTGGGCTTGCAGTGGGCATAAATGTCCAGCCCTGGCTGATAAACGCTGGTTTGCACGTTCATCAGGCCCAGCACCGAATGAAAATAATTGTCATGGCTGATTGGTGCCTCGAGTTCCTTGCGAAGGCAAGTGGTGGTGATCTGTGTGCGCTGCTCGAATTCAGGTGAAAGCCAGGTGATCCACGGCACATGCTTTTGTACGTCGGGTGCCACGCTGTAGGGCATGCCGTGGAGATAGAGGTTGTTTTCCCCCAAGGACTCGCCATGGTCGGCCAGATAGAGCAGGGCGGGCGCATTGCGCGGCGTTTGCCCCTTGAGCCACTGGATGGCGGATCCCAGTACGTGGTCGGTGTACACAATGCTGTTGTCGTAGGCATTGACAAGCCCTTCGGATGTGCAGCTTTGCAGCGAATTGTTGGTGCATTCGGGCAGAAACTTTTTGAAGGCGGCCGGCGACCGCTTGAAGTAGGCCGGTCCGTGGCTGCCCATCTGGTGCATCACGACCACCACGCCCTTGGCCCGGCGCTCGGCGGGCAGGGCGGCAATGCGCGCGTCCAGTCCTTGCAGCATGACTTCGTCGAAGCATTCGCCGCCGTCGCACAGGCCGGGAACTTTCAACTGGCTGGTATCGACATTGGGAACGCGGTCGCAAACGCCCTTGCAGCCCGACTGGTTGTCGAGCCAGAGCACGGCCAGGCCGGAATGCTGCAGCACGTCCATCAGGCCCTCGTAATTGGCCGGGCGCGATTCATAGGTTGCCCGCCCGAAATGGGAAAACATGCATGGCACCGAGGCCGCCGTGCTGGTGCCGCATGACCACGCGTTGCGCTGGCTGGCGATGTTTTCCTTGGACAGTTCGGGCGTGGTGGGACGGCCGTAGCCGTTGACGGCGAAATTGACACTGCGGCCGGTTTCGCCCAGCACCAGCAGCAGCAGGGGCGGTTTGGTTTGCGCCGTGTAGCTGGCGCCCAGCGTGGCGTCTTCGCCCAGCGGCAGGATGGCCGACTCGTCGCGCTGAAACGGCCTGGCCGCCACCGAGCCCAGCGCATAGAAGGAATTGAGCGGGTTGATCAGGTAGCGCACCTGGGGGTGGTTGCGCATCACCGAGGCAATGCTTTGAAAGAAAAGCACCATCACCACGACCAGCAGGGCGCAACTTGCCAGCAGGGCGGCCAGGTTGAAGACCGCCTGGCGCGTCGGATTTTGCAGCCGGATGTGCTGGCGCCACAGCAGTACGCAGGGCAGCACCGCCAGCAACAGCACGGTGGCCAGCAGGCGCCAGTTCAGCAGGTCGCGCGTTTCGCGCATATCGGTCTGCAGCGTGTTGACCATCATGGCCTTGTCGATGACCACGCCATAGGCCATCATGAAATAGGCGCCAAAAGCTGCCGATACGCAAAACAGCATGATGACCGGCTTGAGCGTCCAGCGCCAGGCCAGCAGGCTGAGCAATCCGGCCGTCGCCAGACCAATCACCAATGCCAGCCCCACGCTGACCGTGACCGCCTGGCCGCCGCTCAGGTCGGGCAGCCGGGCCAGCGCGCGCCACAGCGCCACGTTGCAAACCGTGGCAATCCAGAAGCTGGCGAGCACGACGACCCAAAGCGGCCGCATGCCGGCAGGACGTTGCCCGGCCTTCAAACTTGAAAGAGGCGGGACAGGCTGGGCGGCGTGTGGGGTAGGCAAGTGCAACGACATAGCGCGGCATTGTAGAGGCGGCCAGCTTAGGCCGGGCTTAAGACTTAAGGCTGCAACTGGTCGGCGTGGTGCCTCAGGTGGTCGGCCATGAAAGTGGCGATGAAGTAGTAGCCGTGGTCGTAGCCAGCATGACGCCGCAGCGTGAGGGGCTGGCCGGCCAAGGTGCAGGCCGCCTCAAACACTTGCGGATGGAGCTGGGCTGGCAAAAATTTGTCGGCCAGTCCCTGGTCGATCAGGATGCCGCCGGGGTAGGGGGCGCTGGCTTTTTGCTGCATCAGCACGCTGGCATCGTGGGCCAGCCAGTCCGATTCGTCAGCGCCGAGGTAGCCGGTGAACGCCTTGCGGCCCCATGGGCACTGGCTGGGCGCGCAAACCGGTGCAAAGGCCGACACGGACTTGAACAGGCCGGGGTGCTTGAGCGCCAGCGTCAGGGCGCCATGGCCGCCCATCGAATGGCCAAAGATGCCGATGCGTTCGGCGTCCAGCGACAGGCTGGCCGTCAGCAGTGGCAGCAGTTCGACCGTAAGGTAACTCTCCATGCGGTAATTTTCAGACCAGGGCGCCTGCGTGGCATCAAGGTAAAAACCGGCGCCCACGCCAAAATCCCAGCTGTCGGACTCGCCCGGCACCTTGGCGCCGCGCGGGCTGGTGTCGGGCGCTATCAGTGCTAGGCCCAGCTCGGCGGCCAGGCGCTGGGCGCCCGCCTTGGTCATGAAGGTTTCCTCGTTGCAGGTCAGGCCCGCCAGATAAATCAAGGCGGGGACCGGGCCCGTTGAGGACTGCGGCGGCAAGAATACCGAGAACTTCATCGGCAGGCCGATTTCGTTGGACTCGTGCTGGTAAAAACGCTGCGTGCCGCCAAAACAGCCGTGCTCGCCCAGCAATTCTGGTTGTGTTTTCATGCGCTTTTCAGTTCAGTCAAAGGCTGCCAGCAGGGGGGGGCGTGGGGGCTAATACAACACCACGCCGCGAATCGATTCGCCGCGTTTCATCAGGTCAAACCCCTTGTTGATGTCTTCCAGCGGCATGGTGTGCGTGATCAGGTCGTCGATGTTGATCTTGCCTTCCATGTACCAGTCAACGATTTTCGGCACGTCGGTGCGGCCGCGCGCGCCGCCAAAGGCCGAGCCTTCCCATTTGCGGCCGGTGACCAGCTGGAACGGCCGGGTGCTGATTTCCGCGCCGGCTTCGGCCACGCCGATGATGATGCTGCGGCCCCAGCCCTTGTGGGTGCATTCGAGCGCCTGGCGCATCACCTGCGTGTTGCCGATGCATTCAAAACTGTAGTCGGCGCCGCCGTCGGTCAGCTGAACAATCGCATCGACGACGTTTTCGACATTTTTCGGGTTGATGAAATGCGTCATGCCGAACTTGCGGGCCATGGCTTCGCGTTCGGGGTTCAAATCGACGCCGATGATCTTGTCGGCGCCGACCATCTTCGCACCCTGGATCACGTTCAGGCCAATGCCGCCCAGCCCAAACACCACGACATTCGCGCCGGCCTCGACCTTGGCGGTGAACAGCACCGCACCGATGCCGGTGGTGACGCCGCAGCCGATGTAGCAGACCTTGTCAAACGGCGCGTCCTTGCGGATCTTGGCCAGCGAGATTTCGGGCGCCACGGTGAAGTTGCTGAAGGTTGACGTGCCCATGTAGTGAAAGATCGGCTGGCCGTCCAGGCTGAAGCGGGAGGTCGCGTCGGGCATCAGGCCCTTGCCCTGGGTGCCGCGAATCAGCTGGCACAGGTTGGTCTTGCGCGACAGGCAAAACTTGCACTGGCGGCATTCGGGCGTGTAGAGCGGAATGACATGGTCGCCCTTTTGCAGCGATGTCACCCCGGGGCCGACATCGACCACGATGCCCGCGCCTTCGTGGCCGAGGATGGCGGGGAAGATGCCTTCCGGGTCGGCGCCCGAGAGCGTGTAGTAGTCGGTGTGGCAGATGCCGGTGGCCTTGATCTCGACCAGCACTTCGCCGAACTTCGGACCTTCGAGGTCAACGGTTTCGATGGTCAAGGGTTCGCCTGGTTTCCAGGCAACGGCGGCTTTGGTTTTCATGGGGTTTGGGTCTGCTTCACAGAGTGGGTAAGGAAAACAGATGGCACTATAAGCCAGACTGCCCATCAGGGTTGGCAGGTGCACGGCCAGGCCTTGCATCCTTGCCCCTAGCTACCGACCATCTCGCCAAGCACCCGGGTGCGAACCGGCGCAGCAGGGTCGTTGGGAAACTTGCGCCCAAAGAATGCGGGCGAAGTCTTGAGCTGCTCGATGTCTTTTTCCTCGAACAGGCGCGGGTGAGACTGGTCAAAGTGCTGGAAACAATGGTTCATCGGCCCTTTGTTCAATTGCAGATGCATCAGCAGCGTGGGCAGCACGATTTCCTCGGGCAGGCACAAGCGGCTGAAATAGTCCTTTATCTCGGGACGCTGAAACCGGTCAACCATTTCAGCAACGATGTGCCGGCGTGCACCGAACCAGGTGGTGCCGTAATAAGCGCGAAAGTTTTCGTCGAAAATGTGCCTTCCAATTGATTTTTGGCCAAGTGTCTTCGTCAACTGAAGCGCGAGCCACGACGCGGGATTTCTTCGGTCCCCGCTGCGCAGCCAGATTCCGGCTTCTTCGCGCCGGCCCAGCGAGGCGCCGAAGTACACATTTGAAAGCCGCCTGGCAACCCGAAAGCGAAATGACATGTCCGGCGTCAGTGCCCTGTAGCCGATCGACATCAGCGCGTCCTGGTCGCGCAACACATCAACACAGTCGAAATGTGCGTCGGCACGTCCCGAGATATGCGCTTCAAACTTTTGAATGGGCTTGATCGGCAGGCATGAGGGGCTCAACAATTGAAGGTAGTCAAAATCGAGGTTGGCCAGCGCGTACTGCATCGAATGAAAGACACCTTCCACGAAGCTGAACAGCCCCCAGCCTGTGCGCTTGGGATCGGGAACGAACACAACATTCGAAGCGCTGAGCGGGAAAGCGGGGGTCTGGTGAAAATCATGGTGCACCAGCACGGTATGCGGCGCCAGGGCCCTTGCAAGCTGATCGACGGTTTCCGGCTTGCTGACAGCAGACATCACAAGAAAAACAATATTCGGTTTCATCTTTTTTGCTTGTGGGTGATTTTTAGCAAATTGTTGGTCCGCTGCAGCCGGTGTATTTCAACTTGCAGAACAGGACGCGCTCTTTTTCATCAGGAGTTGCGCTGGTGAGATTTCAATTTTTATTCGACCGGCCATGACTCGCCGAACACCAAAGATGATCGTGATTGCAATCCATTCAGTCAATCTGGCAAACGGACTAATGAATTGCATGAAGTCATCGTTGACACTTGGCAAGACTCGTGATGGCTGGGCGCGCTCCTCTTGGGGACGTGCGCTGTGCGCAGTAAAGGGTGCAGCACAAGCCATTTGTCGGCCGACGCGCTCCAAGGGCTGTCCGAATCCCCACCCTGCGCCTTGTTCAGCCTGCGTCAGTCGCACCAGGTCTCCGGCCAGTGCAAGGCTTGGGTAAACCATAGGCTTGCATGACGGGTTTATGGTGAAAATCCAGCCTCACCCAATGAGGCTGTTTGCAGTGGAAAATTTTTTCCTGACACGCGATCGCCTTTACTTCATTGAAAGAAAAAAGCATGAAATTCTCGAACCTCATGACTGCCGTTTTGCTGGTCGCCGGTCTGGCCAGTACAGCCAGCGCCCAGACCCTGCAGAAAATCAATGACAGCAACAAGATCACCGTGTCTTACCGCGAGGCGTCGGTGCCGTTCAGCTACCTGATCGGCTCGTCCAAGTCCGTCGGTTTCTCGGTCGAACTGACCGATGCCATCATTGACGACGTGCGCAAAAAGCTCAAGAAACCCAACCTTGAAGTGGCCACCATGCCGGTGACCTCGCAAAACCGGATTCCATTGCTGGTCAACGGCACTTATGACCTCGAATGCGGCTCAACCACCAACAATTCGACGCGCGCCAAGGACGTAACGTTCGCCATCAACCATTTCTACACCGGCACGCGTTTGCTGACCAAGAAAAGCTCAGGCATCAAAAACTACGCCGACCTGGCCAAAAAAACGGTTTCCAGCACCACCGGCACCACCAACGCGCAGGTGATCCGCAAGTACAGCGCCGACAAGAATCTCGACATGCAGCTGATCCTCGGCAAGGACCATGACGACTCGCTGCTGCTGGTGGAAAACGACCGCGCCCTTGCGTTTGCGATGGACGACATCTTGCTGTTCGGCCTGATGGCCAACTCCAAGAATCCGGCGGCGCTGGAGGTGGTGGGCGACTCGCTGCAGGTCGAGCCTTATGCCTGCATGCTGCGCAAGGACGACCCGGAATTCAAGAAGCTGGTCGATGGCACCATCAACCGGCTGATGAAGTCGGGCGAATTCGAGAAGATGTACACCAAGTGGTTCGCCTCGCCGATTCCGCCCAAGGGCGTGAACCTGAACCTGCCGATGAGCGAGCAGCTCAAGGCCAACCTGAAGGCCATGAGCGACGCACCGGCACTGTGATTTCGAACCAAAATGGCTGCTTGCGCACTACTGACATGCACACAGCGCTATTGAAAACGTAGCAATTTCCTAACGCTCGACCGAAGCGCTCCAGCGGCTGTCCCAGTCCTTGCCATTCGCCTTGTCCAGGCTGCGGCGGTCGCGCTTGGTGGGCCGGCCGTGTTCCAGGCTGCTGGCCGGGTCGCTGGTCAGGTGCCGGTGTTCGGTGGCCTGGGCCTTGCGCGCCAGACTTTCTTCGGTCTCTTCGTAAAGCTGCTGCGCCACCGGTGCCGGCCCGCGCTGGCTGCTGATGCCGCGCACCACCAGCGTGCGGGTGAGCGTTCCCTGCCGCAGCGCCACCCTGTCGCCCGCCTTGACTTCGCGGGAAGGCTTGGCTTCCAGGTCATTGACACGAACGCGTCCCTTGTCGATTTCCTCGACGGCCAGTGAACGGGTCTTGTAAAACCGTGCCGCCCACAGCCATTTGTCGATACGCAATTTATCCATTCATCTTCCTCCTGAACTCGCATTCTGGACCAGCGGCAGTCGCACCGTGGCGTCCAGGCCCATCACCCTGCCGTGCGCAAGCCGATTTTCCAGGGCGATGCTGCCGCCCAGCGCCTGCACGATCTCCAGGCAGATGGCCAGTCCCAGGCCCGAGCCGTGGGGAACGTCGCCGGCGGAAAAGGGCTGATACAGCCGCGCCGCCAGTTCGTCCGGAATGCCCGGCCCGCTGTCGCTGATGCGCAACATCATGCGGCCTTCCGCGCAGGCGGTGTGCACCGTCAGTGTGCCGCCCGCCGGCGTGTGCTTGATGGCGTTGTGCAGCAGGTTGCGCGTCAGTTCGCCCAGCATCCATTCATGCGCCCGGACCCGGCCAGGCTGTGTTTCGATGCCGAAGTCGATGTCTTTTTCGGCGATCAGCGGCGACACGTCCAGCGCCACCTGCCGGGCCACCTGGGCCAGGTCGATGTCTTGCGGGTCGGGCTGCTGGCGCAACTGCTCGACCTTGGCCAGCGCCAGCATCTGGTTGGCCAGCAGCGTCGCGCGGTCCACCGTGTGGCTGATGTCGGCCAGCGCCTCGTGCGCGTCCAGGTCGCCGCGCAATGCCGACTGCACCTGCACCTTGAGCACCGCCAGCGGTGTGCGCAGCTGGTGGGCGGTGTCGCGGACGAAGCGCTTCTGGTTTTCCAGCAGGTGCTGCAGCCGGCCCATCACCTGGTTGGTCGCCTCCACCAGCGGCAGCAGTTCGCGCGGCGCATCGCGTGCGTCGATCACGCTCAGGTCGCCTTCGGGCCGCGCCTGAAGTTCGGCGCTGAGCCGACGCACCGGCCGCGTGGCGCGCTGCACCACGACCACGACCACCAGCGCAATCACGGCCAGCAACAGCGCCTGGCGCCACAGCGTGTCCAGCAGGATCTTGCGTGCCAGGGTGGTGCGCAGCTCCAGCGTTTCGGCCACCTGGATGACGGCCATGCTGCGGCCTTCGGAACTGGCGACCGGCTGCAGCAGCACGGCGACGCGCACCGCGTCCTCGCCAAACATATCGTCGTAAAAATCCACCAGTGCCGAATACGCCGGCTTGGCCGGAATGCGGCCGCGCCAGAACGGCAGCCCGGCAAAACCTGACACCATTTCGCCGTCCAGACTGGACACGCGGTAGAACAGGCGGCTCTGGTTGTCGGCCTCGAAGGCTTCGAGCGCGGCATACGGAACGGCAACGCGCAACACCGACAGCTCGTCGTAGCCGGTCACGTCGAGCTGCTCGCCAATCGATTTGGCCGAAGCCAGCAGGGTGCGGTCATAAGCGGTGTTGATGGCGCTGAACGCCTGGCTGTACAGCCCCACGGTGTTCACGATGACCAGCAGGCCTACCGGCAGCAAAATGCCCAGCAGCAGGTAGCGCCGAAGGGAGGTTGCCCCCACGCTTGTCGCTTCGCGTGCTGCGACGTTTTCATTGCGGTTCACGCATCGACCTTCAGCAAATAGCCCAGGCCGCGCAGCGTGACTAGCGTGACGCCGGTGCCCACCAGCTTTTTGCGCAGCCGGTAGACCACCACTTCGACGGCTTCGTACTGCACCTCGGCTTCGCCCGGAAACACCAGCTCGAAGAGTTTTTCTTTTGATACCGCATGGCCGGGCTTGACGATGAGCGTTTGCAGCAGGGTCAGTTCGCGCGGGGTGAGTTCCAGCACCAGGCCTTGGTGGTAGATGGCGCCACTCTCTTTTTCATAGCGAAGTGTGCCGGCCAGATAAGCGGTAGAGCCTGATTCGGTATTGTGTGCCGGGCGGCGACGGATCAGGGCACGCAGTCGCGCCTCCAGTTCGTCCAGATCGAAGGGTTTGGGCAGGTAGTCGTCTGCGCCCGTATTCAGCCCGATGATGCGGTCGCCCACCGTGCCGCGCGCGGTCAGGATCAGCACCGGTGTGGCCAGCCCCTGACGGCGCGCCTGCTCCAGCACCTGCAGGCCGTCCAGTCCGGGCAGGCTCAGGTCGAGCACCACCACATCGGGCTGGGCCGCCGTCCACTGCGCCAGCGCCAGCCGTCCGTCGGTGCAGGCGCACACGTCCATGCCGCGCCGGCTCAGGGCGCGTTGCAAGGCGGTCTGCATGGCGGCGTCGTCTTCAATCAGCAACAGTTTCAGAGGGGAGGTCATGGCTGGACATTAGCACTTTCCCCTAGATATTTGGACAGCCACTTGACAGCCAGACTGGGCATCATCAGGGTGTTACCACCACAACAAGGAGACATTCATGCGTCGCGACAACTTTTTGAAATCCATGGCGGCCCTGGCGGCTGCGGGTGCTTTTCCGCTGTCGGCTTTTGCCGCTGCCAATGTCAAGATGATGGTGCCGGCCAATCCCGGCGGCGGCTGGGACACCACCGGTCGGGCGCTGGGCAAGGCGCTGGTTGATTCGGGCGCAGCTTCCACCGTAATCTACGACAACAAGGGCGGTGCGGCCGGCGCGCTGGGCCTGGCCCAGTTCGTCAACGGCAGCAAGGGCGATCCGAACGCATTGATGGTCATGGGCGCGGTCATGCTGGGCGGCCAGATCACCGGCAAGCCGCCGGTCAGCCTGAGCCAGGCCACGCCGGTTGCACGCCTGACCAGCGAATACAACGTGTTCGTGGTACCGGCCGACTCGCCCTTCAAGTCAATCAAGGAAGTGGTCGAACAGCTCAAGAAAGACCCGGGCAGCGTGAAGTGGGGCGGCGGCTCGCGCGGCGCCACCGAGCACATTGCCGCCGCCATGATTGCCCGCGAGGTCGGCGCCGATCCGGCCAAGATCAACTACGTCGCCTTCCGGGGCGGCGGCGAGGCCACGGCGGCCATCCTGGGCGGCAACGTCACCATCGGCGGCAGCGGGTACAGCGAATTTTCCGAATACATCAACACCGGCAAGATGCGGGCGCTGGCGGTCACGTCCGACGCGCGCCTGCCGGGCGTGAACATTCCGACACTCAAGGAGCAGGGCATCAACGTGGTGATCGGCAACTGGCGCGGCGTGTATGGCGCGCCCGGCATCACGCCCGCCCAGCGCCAGGCACTGACGGACATGGTCCTGAAGGCCGTCAAGTCCAAGAGCTGGATCGAAGCTTCCCAGAAAAACAACTGGACGCCTGCGGTGCTCACCGGTCCGGCGTTCGACAAGTTCGTTGATGACGATTTCGCCTCCCTTCGCGCCACCATGGTCAAGTCCGGCATGATCTGAAACTGCTGGCCGCTTGCCGCTTCGCCCGGCGATTTTTCCGGTCAACGGGAAATGCGGCCTTGCAGGGCTGCGCCCCTGTTTTTCCATCTCACACCCGGCACCGTGCAGCACGGGTGCGGGAGCAGTTTGCCTGTGCAACAGACCCATTCACGCCGTCTCATCGTGCCCACGAAGATGTTCAAGTAGGTAACAAGTGATGACCCCTCCCAAAAAATCATTTCCCTTCCAGACCCTGGTTGGCCTCGGCGTGCTGCTGATCGGCCTGGGCCTGGCCGCAGGCGCACTCACCATCCCGTCCGCTGCCGGCTACGGCGGCGTCGGCCCCAACTTTCTGCCCTGGCTGGTGGCCCTGTCGTTGCTGGTGTGCAGCGGCTTCATCATTTGGGAGTCGCGCTCGGGCGGCTTTCGGGCGATGGACGAATCGGCTGACGGCCCCCAGCCTTACTGGCTGGGCTTTGCCTGGATGTCGGCCGGGCTGCTGGCCAATGCGGCGCTGATCACCACCATCGGGTTTATCTTCAGCTGCACCCTGTGCTTTGTGCTGGCAGTCCAGGGCCTCAAAGGCGCCGAGGGCCGCAATGACCGCGGGCCTGCGTTCCTGCTCAAGGACGCGCTGATCGGCATGGCGATTGCCGCCCCGGTGTTCTGGATGTTCACCCAATTCCTGGCCATCAACCTGCCAGGCCTGACCTCGACGGGATGGCTCTAAATGGATATTTTCAACCAGCTGCTGCAGGGATTTGCCACGGCGGCCACCCCTATCAACCTGCTGTGGTGTTTTGTCGGCTGCGCCCTGGGCACGGCCATCGGCGTGCTCCCGGGCATTGGCCCCGCCGTGGCCGTGGCGATGCTGCTGCCGATCACCGTCAAGGTCGAGGCCACGGCCTCAATGATCTTTTTTGCCGGCATCTACTACGGCGCCATGTACGGCGGCTCGACCACCTCCATTTTGCTGAACACACCAGGGGAAACCGCCAGTATGGTCACGGCGATGGAAGGCAACAAGATGGCCAAGAGCGGCCGCGCTGGTGCGGCGCTGGCGACTGCCGCCATCGGCTCGTTTGTCGCGGGCACGATTGCCACGGTGCTGGTCACGCTGTTTGCGCCCATCGTGGCTGACCTGGCGGTCAAGCTCGGCCCGCCCGAATACTTCATGCTGATGCTGCTGGCCTTCACCACCGTGAGCGCCGTTCTTGGCAAAAGCACGGTGCGCGGCATGACGGCGCTGTTCATCGGCCTGGCGGCCGGCCTCGTCGGGCTGGACCAGATTTCAGCGCAGGCGCGCTACACCGGCGGTGTGCCTGAACTGCTTGACGGCATCGAAATCGTGCTGGTGGCGGTCGGCCTGTTTGCCGTGGCCGAGGCCCTGTACGCCGTGCTCTATGAAGGCCGCATTGTCGATACCCAGAACAAGCTGAGCCGGGTCCACATGACCAGGCGCGACTGGCGCCGTTCCTGGCCGGCGTGGCTGCGCGCCACGGCAATCGGTGCGCCGTTCGGCTGCATTCCGGCCGGCGGCACGGAAATTCCGACTTTTCTCAGCTATGCGGTCGAGAAAAAGCTGGCCAAGGGGGAAGACAAGGCCGAGTTTGGCACCCAGGGCGCGATCGAAGGTGTGGCCGGCCCGGAAGCCGCCAACAATGCCACCGTCACCATGGCGATGATTCCACTGCTGACGCTGGGCATCCCGACCTCGAACACCACGGCGATTTTGCTGGGCGCGTTCCAGAACTATGGCATCCAGCCCGGACCGCAGCTGTTCACCACTTCGTCGTCGCTGGTCTGGGCGTTGATTGCTTCGCTCTACATCGGCAACGTGATGCTGCTGGTGCTCAACCTGCCCATGGTCGGCCTGTGGGTCAAGCTGCTGAAAATCCCGAAGCCTTACCTCTATGCCGGCATCCTGATTTTTGCCACGGTCGGCGTGTACGGCATGCGCCAGAGTGCGTTCGATCTGTTCCTGCTGTATGGCATTGGCGTGCTGGGCGTGGTCATGCGGCGTTTTGATTTTCCGACCGCGCCCGTCGTCGTCGGCATGATCCTGGGCCCGCTGGCCGAGGCGCAACTGCGCAATGCAATGTCAATCGGCGAGGGCAGTGCGATGGTGTTTTTGCAGCGTCCCGTGTCGCTGATTCTGCTGGTGGTGGTGGTGGCCGTGTTGGTGCTGCCACGCCTGATCAAGCGCTGGATGGCGCGCCGCCAGCGCACCTGACGCTGCATGATGCCTGGCGCCCAGTGTCCGGGCGCAAGGCATTTGCCGTTGCGGTTCAAAGGCTGCCGCCAGCGGCCAGACCCCGGGGCTGATGAGGCTAGGGCAGCGCCAGCTAGGCCAGGAAGTCCGGCCCGCAGATGGTGGCCAACCAGGCCTCCTGCGCCTTCTTCGGGAGAGCCAGTCTTGCGCGGCCGCTTGACGCTGCTGAAACAGCCTTTCCGTCGGCTATTGCCTGGCCCCGAGGGCCAGCGCCCGATCCCGCGAGTCGGACAGGGCTTTCGGGTCAGGCTGGTTCGCCGTGTCCCAGCCGCCCATGTGCCGGATGGCAATGTCGCTCAGGGCCGCCAGCCACCGCGGGTTGTCATTCAGGCAGTCGATGTAGTGGAACGCCTGGCCGCCCGCTTCCAAAAAGGCATGGCGCGCCTCCATGGAGATTTCTTCCAGCGTTTCCAGGCAGTCGCCGGTGAAGCCCGGGCAGACCAGGTCAACGCTTTTCAGGCCCGACTGGGCCAGCTTGATCAGCGTCGGCTCGGTGTAGGGCTCCAGCCATTTGGCCTTGCCAAAGCGCGACTGGAAGGTGAGCTGGTAGCGGTCCTTGGACAGGCCCAGGTTTTCGGCCAGCAGGCGCGCGGTCTTGTGGCATTCGCAGTGGTAGGTGTCGCCCAGTGCCAAGGTGCGCTCGGGAACGCCATGAAAGCTCATGACCAGCTTGTCGGCCTGGCCGTTTTGCTTCCAGTGCTGGCGGACCCGGTCGGCCAGCGCGTCGATGTAGCCCGGATCGTCGTGGTAGTTGTTGATGAAACGGAACTCTGGAATCCGCCGCACCCTGGCGGCCCAGGTGTAGACCGCGTCGAATACGCTGGCCGTGGTGGTGCCGCTGTACTGCGGATAAGCCGGCAGGATCAGGATGCGCGTCACGCCGTCAGCTTTCAGCTGGTCGAGCTGCGAGGCAATCGACGGGTTGCCGTAGCGCATCGCATAACGCACCTCGACCGGGTGGCCGCGCTGGCCCAGGTAGCCGCGCAGCATGACCGCCTGTTTTTCAGTCCAGACCTTCAGCGGCGAGCCTTCGGGCAGCCAGACGCTGGCGTACTTGGCGGCCGATTTTTTCGGCCGGGTGCGCAGGATAATGCCGTGCAGGATCAGCCACCAGAGGGCTTTGGGAATCTCGACCACGCGCGCGTCGCTGAGGAATTCGCCCAGATAACGGCGCAGCGCCGGCGCGGTGGGCGCATCGGGCGTGCCCAGGTTGCACAGCAAGATGGCGGTGGTGGCAAGCGCTTTGGGCGGTGCGCCGTGGGTATAGGAAGGCTCGGGTGCAAATGACATGCGGTATTCTCGCCTAAGCCATGCTTGACCTGACCCCCATCAAAGCCATCACCCTAGACCTGGACGACACGCTCTGGCCTGTCTGGCCGACCATCGAAAAAGCCGAGCAGGCACTGCATGACTGGCTTGCCCTGCATGCCCCGCAGACGGCGGCGCTGCTGGCCCAGCCAGCGGTGCGCCACGAGATTCGCGAGCATGTCAACGGGCTGTACCCCGAACTCAGACACAACCTGAGCGTCTTGCGCACCCGGGCCATCCGGCTGGCGCTGAGCCGCAGCGGCAACGACCCGGGCCTGGCCGAAGCGGCGTTCGAGGTGTTTTTTGCCGCGCGCCACCAGGTCACGCTGTTTGACGATGTGCTGCAGGCGCTGCAATTCCTGTCGCACCGGTTTCCGCTGGTGGCGCTGTCCAACGGCAATGCCGATGTCCACCGCATCGGCATTGGAAGTTATTTCACGGCCAGCCTCAGCGCCCAGCAGTTCGGCGTCGGCAAGCCCGATCCGCGCATTTTTCATGCGGCGGCAAGCGCCGTCGGGGTGCAGGCGCACGAGGTGTTGCATATCGGCGACGACGCCGCGCTCGATGTGCTGGCGGCGCTCGACTGCGGCATGCAGACGGTCTGGGTGAACCGCACCGACCATCTCTGGACGCATCCCGCCCAGCCGCACGAAACCGTGACAACGCTGACCGAACTGTGCGACCTGTTTTCCTCGTGAGCCCCACTGAAAGCCGACATGACCTTGAGAATCTATGGCACGGCGGCCTCCCGCGCTGCGCGTCCCCTGTGGGTCGCGCAGGAACTGGGCCTGGCCTACGAGCACATCGCCTTGCCCTACGTGGGCGGCGCCACGCGCACGCCCGAGTTCCTGAAGGTCAATCCGAACGGGCGCATCCCGGTGGTGGACGACGACGGCGTGCTGGTCTGGGAATCAATGGCCTGCACGGTGTACCTGGCCGAGCGTTTTCTGGGCAGCAACGGCCTGTCGCTGGCGGCGCGTACCCATGCCGAGCGCGCCGAGATCCTGCGCTGGACTTTCTGGGTCGTGACCGAGTGCGAAAAGGACGCGCTGATTTTCCTGATGCACGCCATGCTCATGCCGCCTGAGCGCCGCAAGCCGCAACTGGCCGAGGAATCGCTCCGGCACCTGGCCAGCCCCCTGCGCATCCTGGACCAGCACTTGCAGGACCGCCCGTGGCTTGCCGGCGACCGCTTCACCGTGGCCGATATCTGCGTGGCGTCGGTCATTGCCTGGCTCGAAGGCGCCAGCGAGCTGATGGCGCAATGCCCGCAGGTGCAAGGCTGGCTGCAGGGCTGCCTGGCGCGCCCGGCCTTCCAGCAGGTCCGTTTCATGGCGAAAAGTGCCTGATGCGCTTATTCAGTAAGCACCTTTCGCTATCAATTGATGAGCGGTTGGCTGTGCGGCCAGTTATTCAGCGCAAGCTGCGGGCCGCCTCAAGCCCGGAGCGCACCGCGCCTTCCAGCGTCGCCGGATACGGACCGGCCAGGTAGTCGCCGCAGGCCAGCAGACCGTTGGCGACCTGCTGCGCCGGTCGCTGCAAGCCTGGCGTGCAGGCGAAGGTGGCGCGTTTTTCGACAATCGTCTGCACCGGCTGCAGGTCCGCCAGTCCCAGTTGCCGCGCGGCCTGCGTTAGCACCTGCCGTGTCAGCGTGGCGCTGTCGCCGGTGCTGGCGCTGACGACAAAAGCCAGCAGGCCGGCCGGGCCGCCGAGCTGCCCCCGGTCAAAGACAAACTGGGCGGGTTCACCCGCGCTGGCATGCAAGGCCAGCATCGGCTGCGGCAGGCGCGCGCTGGCGCCAGACACATAGACGGTGGTCAGCGCTTCATGCGCCAGGCCGCGCGCCTGCGCCATCCACGCCTCGGCGGCGACACCGCTGCCCTGCACCAGGCGCGCCGCTTCAGCCGGCGGGCAGGCCAGCAGGACGCGGTCAAAGGTTTCGCTGTCCACCGCCCAGCTTGGGCCGGCTGGCGACAGGGACTGAACCCGCACACCCAGCCGCTGCTCGCCGCCGTGTGCCGTCAGCCAGGCCAGCGCCGCATCGGGCAGCAGGGCGCTCAGGTCGGCGCGCGGCAGCAGCAGGTTCGAGCCGCCGCTTTGCGCAAACAGCGCATCGTGCATCACGCGCAAGAACACCTGCCCACAGGCGCGTTCGGGCGGCGTGTTCAGCGCCGAGACACACAGCGGATCGATCAGCGACGCCATCGGCCTGGGCGCCAGGCGGCGGCACAGCTCGCTGACCGATTGCCCCGGCGGGCAGGTGAAGCCGCCCAGCCGCCAGCCCAGCGCCACCCTGAGCAGCGACAGCTTGTCGGCCCACGACCAGCCGCTGGCGGTCGCGATCCCGGCAACGGCATCCAGCGGCGCCGGCCAGTCGGGCAGCTTCAGGCCGCTGCCGTCGGGGAAGCGCATCGTCAGCGGCAGGCGCAGGAAGGACGCGGCCGCATCGACACCGACATCCTTCATCAGCCGCAGCGTCGCGGCATAGGCGCCAATCAGGATGTGCTGGCCGTTGTCCAGGGCGACCGGCAGACCGTCCAGCGTCGCCATGACGCGCCGGGCGCGACCGCCAGCGGTGCGCGAAGCCTCGAAAATCGTGACCTGATGACCGCGCCGCGTGGCCTCGACCGCGGCGGCGCAACCGGCCCAGCCAGCGCCGACGATGGCGACCTTCATGCTTTTCCAGCAACAGACATTTGTCCGCCTGGCCATCCCCAAGCCAGCCAGAGCCCCGGAACCGGCTTTGCCGGGCCGCAGGCGCAGCGGTCCCCCTGGGGGGCAGCGCAGCACGCGAAGCGACAAGCGTGGGGGCGATGGCCATACCAGCAGGGGCCGCGGAACCGGCTTCGCCGGACCGCAGGCGCAGCGGCCCCCCTGGGGGGCAGCGCAGTACGCGAAGCGACAAGCGTGGGGGTCATTGCACTTTGCCAAACGCCTGGGTTTTCCAGGCTAGCCAGAACTTGCGCAGCGGCGTCAGGCTGACGCGCTGGTGCAGCACCTGAAAGTTGTCGGCGGCGATTTCGCGCAGCAGCGTGCGGTAGATGCTGGCCATCATCAAGCCGGGCTTTTGGGCGCGGCGGTCGGCTTCGGGCAGCAGCGCCAGCGCTTCGTCGTACAGGCCAAGCGCGCGTTCGGTCTGGGACTTCATCAGCGCGGTGAAACGGTCCGAATACTCGCGCTTCAAAATTTCGTGCGCCTTCACGTCAAACTGCTGCAGCTCATTGACCGGCAGGTAGATGCGCCCGCGCATCGCGTCTTCGCCGACGTCGCGGATGATGTTGGTGAGCTGGAACGCCAGGCCCAGCTTGTGCGCGTAAGCGGTGGTGGCGCCATCGGTCTGGCCAAAGATGCGCGCCGCCACTTCGCCGACGATGCTGGCGACCAGGTGGCAGTAGCGCTGCAGCGCCGGAAAATCCAGGTAGCGGTTTTGCGACAGGTCCATCATGCAGCCGTCGATGACCGCCTGCAGGTGCCGCGCTTCAATGCCGTAGGTGGCGGTCATCGGCATCAAGGCTTTCATCACCGGATGGGTCGGGTTGCCGGCAAATGACTTGGCCACCTCGCCCTGCCACCAGCCCAGCTTGGTATGCGCAACGCCAGGGTCGGTCACTTCATCGACCACATCGTCGATTTCGCGGCAAAAGGCATAAAAAGCGGTGATGGCGGCGCGCTTTTCCTGGGGCAGGAAAAGAAAGGCATAGTAAAAACTGCTGCCGGAAGCGGCGGCCTTTTGCTGGACATAGTTCTCGGGCGTCATGCGCGAGATTGTCGCAGGCTGAAACGGCCGATTTGCTGCAGTGCGGGATACAAGGTTAAAAGCGTCGGGGCTATATCCTTACATCCAGATTGCGCGCCAGCCCATCACCATCACATCCCAAGTTCCGAGCTTGGGCCGCTGCCGCAGCGTGTCAAAGCCCTGTGCCTCGATCTTGTCCAGAATCCGCAGGCCGCCTTGGACCACCAGGCGCAACTCCCAGCCGCCGCGCCCGGGCACCTTTTTCACCAGTTTCGAGCCTTTTCGCATCATGGCGCCCGCCAGGTGGGTGTGAGCAGCTATTAAATTTATAGTACTCGGGTTGCGCTCCAGCCTGAGGAGCTGCGCTTCATCAACGCCATGCTCGGCCCAGCTGTCGGCAGGCAGATAAATTCGTCCGCGCGGGATGTCCACGCCCAAATCCTGCCAGAAGTTGATCAGCTGCAGCGCGCTGCAGATGCAGTCGCTTTGCGCCAGCGATTCGGCATCGTTCACGCCGTAGAGGTGCAGCAGCAGCCGGCCGACCGGATTGGCCGAACGGCGGCAGTAATCAAACAGTTCGGCCTGGCTCGCATAGCGCTGCTTGATCACGTCCTGCTCGAACGCACTCAGCAGGTCGGCCAGAAGATTCACCGGCAGGTCGAACTGCCGGATCATCGGGCCGAGTTGCCTGAACACTTTGGTCCAGCGGGGTGAAGGCGGCCGGCCGGCGGCGGTCGCCATCAGGTCGGCGCGGTAGGCGGCCAGGTCGTCCAGTCTGGTTTGCGGCGCAGCATCACCTTCATCGGCGATGTCGTCGGCGGTGCGGGCAAACCAGTAGATGGCGGCAATGGCCGGGCGTAAATGCGGCGGACACAGCACTGTGGCCACCGGAAAATTCTCGTAATGGCTGACGCCTTGCAGGCTGGCAGGGTGCGGGGAGGGGCCTGGATTCATGCGCTGGATTGTCGCTTGACAAGATTTTGCATTTCTCATAGATTACTAACCGATCAGTCAGTAACCTTTGGTCATGCTGCCTCGCACCTGACCGCCCGGATTCGCCCGGTCCCTTTTCCCATCAGCCCATCATGAACAAAACCGTTGTCTCCCTGGCAGGCGCCGCCCTGCTGCTGGTCGCCTGCTCAAGGCCCGCCCCGCCCGAGGAACCGGTTCGCGCCGTGAAGGTCATCACCGTCGGCGCCAGCGCTTATTCCCCACGCCATGAATATGCCGGCGAAGTCCGGGCGCAGGTCGAATCCCGGCTGGGGTTCCGGATTGGCGGCAAGCTCGTCAAGCGGCAGGCTGAACTCGGCCAGCAGGTCAGGGCCGGGCAGGTGCTGGCGCAGCTCGATCCGCAGGATTACCGGCTGGCCGCCGAGGCTGGCCGCGCGCAGGTGGCCGCCGCCGCCACCAACCGCAACCTGGCCGCCGCCGATTTCAAGCGCTACCAGGTCCTGAAGGACCAAAATTTCATCAGTGGCGCCGAACTTGAACGCCGTGAAGCGGCCCTGAAGGCTGCGCAGGCGCAGCTGGAGCAGGCCCAGTCGCAGTCGGCGGTGCAGGGCAACCAGACCGGCTATGCGGTGCTGACGGCCGATGTGTCCGGCGTCGTGACGGCGGTGGAGGCCGAGGCGGGCCAGGTCGTGGCCGCCGGCGCGACCGTGTTGCGGATTGCTGCCGACGGCGTGCGCGACGTGGTGTTTTCAGTGCCCGAGGACAAGGTGACCAGCATCAAGCCAGGCGCGCCGGTGCGCATCCGCGTCTGGGCGCAGGACTCCGAACTGACCGGCAAGGTGCGCGAGGTGGCTGCCAGCAGCGACCCGGTGACGCGCACGTACCCGGTCAAGGTGTCGATCGAGGGCAAGGCGCCGCCGCTGGGCGCGACGGTTTATGCCATTCTGGGCAACGACGCCGCCACCGGCGCGCCGGTCATCAAGCTGCCCACCAGTGCCTTGCGCCAAGAAGGGCAGGGCACCGCCGTGTGGGTGCTGGACAAGGCCAGCATGACAGTCAGGTCGCAGGTGATCCAGGTGGCCACCGCCGACAGCAACGAGGTGGTGGTGGGCTCTGGCCTGACGCCGGGGATGCTGGTGGTCAGCGCCGGCGTGCATGTGCTGTCGCCCGGCCAGAAAGTCAGTATTTATGAATCAAAAATGCCTTCTGCGCAAGCTGGACGGGTGCAGTCAGCTCCTGATTCAATAGCGAAGCCGGCACTGGCCGCGCCGGCTGCTTCCGCTTCCGGTACGAAGTGAGGCCGGCATGACGCAACCCATCCACAATCCGTCCAGCGGCCCAGGCGATGTGCCTTCAGAAAAATTCAACCTGTCGCGCTGGGCGCTGGAGCATCCGGCGCTGACGCGCTACTTGCTGCTGGTGCTGATGGTGCTGGGCTTTTCGGCCTATTTCCAGCTCGGGCAGGATGAAGACCCGCCGTTCACCTTCCGCGCCATGGTGGTGCGCACCTACTGGCCGGGCGCCACCGCGCAGCAGGTGGCCGAGCAGGTCACTGACAAGCTCGAGCGCACGCTGCAGGAGGTGCCCTATGCCGACCGCATCCGCAGCTATTCCAAACCGGGCGAGTCGCAGATCATTTTCCAGATCAAGGATTCGTCCAAAGCCAGCGAGGTGCCCAATGTCTGGTACTCGGTGCGCAAGAAGATCGGTGACATGCGCGGCACGCTGCCCGCCGGCGTGCAGGGCCCGTTTTTCAACGACGATTTCGGCGATGTCTATGGCGTGATCTACGCGCTGGAGTCTGACGGCTTCAACTATGCCGAACTCAAGACCTTTGCCGACGACGTGCGCCAGCAACTGCTGCGCGTTCCCGACGTCAGCAAGGTCGAGTTATTCGGCGTGCAGGAAGAAAAGGTCTTCATCGAGGTGTCGCAAAAGCGCCTGGCCACGCTGGGGCTGGACCTGAACCAAGTGCTGGCGCAACTCGGCCAGCAAAACGCGGTCGAACCGGCGGGCAGCGTGCAGACGCCGCTCGATGTGGTGCAGGTGCGCGTCGCCGGCCAGTTTGAGACGCTGGCGCAACTGCGCGCCATGCCGATTCGCGGCAGCTCGGGCCGGCAGTTCCAGCTCGGCGACATTGCCGAGATCCGGCGAGGTTATGTTGATCCGCCGACCGTCAAGGTGCACCACCAGGGCCGGGAAGTGATTGCGCTGGGCGTGGCCATGACCAAGGGCGGCGACATCATCCGGCTGGGCAAGTCGCTGGAAAAACTCTCCGCCAGCCTGGAACGCAGCCTGCCGGCCGGCGTCAGGCTGGTCCACATGCAGGACCAGCCGAAGGCCGTGGCCAGTTCCGTGAACGAGTTTGTCGGCGTGCTGATCGAGGCCGTGCTGATCGTCCTGGCGGTGAGTTTCATCAGCCTGGGCCTGCACAAGCGGCCGCACGCGGGGCCGGGGCAACTGCCGCTGTGGAAGCGCTACTACATTGACATCCGGCCGGGGCTGGTCGTGGGCATCACGATTCCGCTGGTGCTGAGCCTGACCTTCCTGGCGATGTGGTACCTGGGCATCGGCCTGCACAAGATTTCGCTGGGCTCGCTCATCATTGCGCTGGGGCTGCTGGTCGATGACGCGATCATTGCCGTCGAGATGATGGTGCGCAAGATGGAGGAGGGCTACGACAAGGTGCGCGCCGCCACCTTCGCCTACGAAATCACCGCCATGCCCATGCTGACCGGCACGTTGATCACCGCCGCCGGGTTCTTGCCGATTGGGTTGGCCAAGTCCGTCACGGGCGAATACACCTACGCAATTTTTGCGGTCACGGTGATCGCGCTGGTGCTGAGCTGGATCGTGTCGGTGTACTTCGTGCCTTACCTGGGTACCGTGCTGCTCAAGGTGCCGCCGCATGTGATGCAGGTTCAGGCGGGCGAGGACAGCCCGCACGAGATGTTCAACAGCCCGTTCTACAACACCTTTCGCCGCACCGTGAACTGGTGCGTGGAACACCGCTGGCTGACGATTGGCGGCACGGTGCTGATCTTTGCACTCGGCATTGTCGGCATGGGCCGGGTGCCACAGCAATTTTTTCCGGATTCCAGCCGGCCTGAAATCATTGTTGACATCTGGTTTCCTGAAGGCACCTCGTTTGCTGCCAATGAAATGACCGCCAAGCGCGTCGAGCGGCGCCTGATGCAGGAAGAGGGCGTTGCCACCGTCAGCACCTGGCTGGGTTCGGGCGTGCCGCGTTTCTATTTGCCGCTGGATCAGGTTTTTCCGCAGACCAATGTCTCGCAAATGATTGTGCTGGCCAAAGACCTGAAGGTTCGCGAATCGCTGCGCATCAAGCTGCCGGCGCTGCTGGCGACCGAGTTCCCTGAAGTGCGTGGCCGCGTCAAACTGTTGCCCAATGGGCCGCCAGTGCCGTATCCGGTGCAGTTTCGCGTCGTCGGCAGCGACCCGCTGGTGCTGCGCGAGCGCGCCGACGAGGTCAAGGCCGTGATGCGCGACAACGCCAGCATGCGCGGCGTCAATGACAACTGGAATGAATCGGTCAAGGTGATGCGCCTGGAAGTCGATCAAGCGAAGGCGCGCGCACTCGGCGTGACCAGCCAATCGATCGCGCAGGGCGCGCGTACGCTGCTCAGCGGCTCGACGGTAGGCCAGTTCCGCGAAGGCGACTTGTCTGTCGACATCGTGCTGCGACAGCCGGTCGATGAACGCAATGCCATCACCGATATCGGCAATGCCTATTTGCCGACGGCGTCTGGCCAGTCCATTTTGCTCACGCAGGTTGCCAAGCCGGTGTTTGCCTGGGAGCCGGGCGTGATGTGGCGCGAAAACCGCGACTACGCCATCACCGTCCAGGGCGACATAGCAGAAGGACTTCAGGGCGCCACTGTCACCACGCAATTGCAACCCAAGCTAAAGGCGCTGGAAGAAAAATGGCACAGCAGCGGCATGACGGGCTACCGCATCGCAGTGGCCGGCGCGGTCGAAGAAAGCAGCAAGGGCTCGGCATCCATCGCGGCCGGGATCCCCATCATGCTGTTTCTGACCTTCACGTTGTTGATGCTGCAACTGCACAGCTTCAGCCGGGCCATGCTGGTGTTCCTCACCGGCCCGCTGGGCATTGCGGGGGTCGCCGGGGCGCTGATTCTGCTGGGCCGTCCGTTTGGCTTCGTGGCCTTGCTGGGCGTGATTGCGCTCATGGGCATGATCCAGCGCAACTCCGTCATCCTGATTGACCAGATCGAGCAAGACCGGGCCAGTGGCATACCCGCCTGGGACGCGATTGTCGAATCGGCCGTGCGCCGCCTGCGACCCATCGTGTTGACGGCGGCAGCGGCCGTGCTGGCGATGATTCCGCTCTCGCGCAGCGTGTTCTGGGGGCCGATGGCGGTAGCCATCATGGGGGGGCTGATCGTTGCGACGGTGCTGACGCTGCTGGCCTTGCCGGCGATGTACGCGGCCTGGTTTCGCGTCCGGCGGGAAGAGGGCGGCACACCGCCTTCGGCTTGAATACGACCGCCGGATTGTTTGTCAGAAAAAGCGACCTCCGGATACAGGCTAAAATAGAAAGTTGACCGATTTCAGGCGGGAATCTGGAGCGTAATCCGGATTCCCGCTGTTTTTTCAGGAGCGCGGGTGGCGAAATTGGTAGACGCACCAGGTTTAGGTCCTGACGGTAGCAATACTGTGCGGGTTCGAGTCCCGCCCCGCGCACCATCCCTGAGGCTTTGCCGTGGCAGTTGTGCCGCTGGCCCTCAGAAGCTGCTTGACTGCAGCAGACCAGGCGAAAGCCCGGTTTTGAACATCTTTGATTTTTAGGAAACCATCATGGCCGTGACTGTTGAAAATCTTGAAAAGCTCGAGCGCAAAATGACGCTCACGCTGCCCCTCAATACCATCCAGTCGGAGGTCAACACCCGCCTGAAAAAGCTGGCCCGTACCGTCAAGATGGACGGTTTCCGTCCCGGCAAAGTGCCAATGAGCGTGGTCAGCCAGCGCTATGCCTATTCGGTGCATTACGAAGTCATGAATGACAAGGTCGGCGAGGCCTTTGCGGTTGCTGCCAACGAGGCCAAGCTGCGCGTGGCCGGACAGCCCCGCATCAGCGAAAAAGAGGACGCGCCTGAAGGCGAACTGGCTTTTGACGCGATTTTCGAGGTCTATCCCGACGTCAAGATTTCCGACCTGGCTAACGCCGAAGTCGAAAAGGTCAGCGCAGAAGTCAGTGACGCTGCCATCGACAAGACGCTCGACATCCTGCGCAAGCAGCGCCGCACCTTTGCCCAGCGCGCAGCCGATTTGCCCGCGCAGGACGGCGACCGCGTCACCATCGATTTCGAAGGCAAGATGGACGGCGAGACCTTCGCCGGCGGCAAGGCGGAAGACTTCCAGTTTATCGTCGGCGACGGCCAGATGCTGAAGGAATTTGAAGATGCAGTGCGCGGCATGAAGACTGGCGACAGCAAAACCTTTCCCCTGAATTTTCCTGCCGATTACCACGGCAAGGACGTGGCCGGCAAGCAGGCCGATTTCCTGGTGACCCTCAAGAAAATCGAAGCAGCGAACCTGCCCGAAGTCAACGAGGCGCTGGCCAAGTCGCTCGGAATTGCCGACGCGACGGTCGAAGGCCTGCGTTCAGACATCAAGAAGAATCTCGAACGCGAAGTCAAATTCCGCCTGTTGGCCCGCAACAAGAATGCAGTGATGGATGCGCTGGTGGCCAATGCCGAACTGGACCTGCCCAATGCCAGCGTACAGGCCGAACTCGAGCGCCTGGTGGAAGGCGCACGTGCCGACCTGAAAAAGCGCGGCATCAAGGACGCTGACAAGGCGCCGATCCCCGACGACATTTTCCGTCCGCAGGCTGAAAAGCGTGTCCGTCTGGGTCTGGTGGTGGCCGAACTGGTGCGCGCCAATGAACTGCAGGCCAAGCCCGAGCAACTCAAGGCGCATATCGAAGAACTTGCTGCCAGCTACGAAAAACCGCAGGAAGTCGTTCGCTGGTACCTGAGCGACAACAGCCGCATGGCCGAAGTAGAGGCCGTGGTGATTGAAAACAATGTTACTGACTTTGTCCTCGGCAAAGCCAAGGTCAATGAAAAAGCCATCTCGTTTGACGAGTTGATGGGCCAGAACTGAGCGGCTGACTTCTCCTGACGCTGGGGCTTGTGCTTTGCGGTACAGGCCCCAACTCATTTTCGGTACAGTACATACATCTCTGGAGAAAAATCAATGGTCAGAAACATCACTTTAGGGGGCTACAGCAGCCCTCAATCCGCCAGTCAGGAAATTCAGGGCCTGGGCATGGTTCCCATGGTCATTGAACAATCCGGCCGTGGCGAGCGTTCTTACGACATTTATTCGCGCCTGCTGAAAGAGCGCGTGATCTTCCTGGTCGGTCCGGTCAATGACCAGACGGCCAACCTGGTGGTCGCACAGCTGCTGTTCCTGGAAAGCGAAAATCCAGACAAGGACATTTCTTTTTACATCAACTCGCCTGGCGGTTCGGTCACGGCCGGCATGGCCATTTACGACACCATGCAGTTCATCAAGCCCGACGTGTCGACGCTTTGCGTCGGCATGGCCGCCAGCATGGGGGCATTCCTGCTGTCAGCTGGCGCCAAGGGCAAGCGTTTTTCTCTGCCCAATTCGCGCGTCATGATCCACCAGCCGTCCGGTGGTGCGCAGGGACAGGCGTCGGACATCGAAATTCATGCCCGTGACATCTTGAAGACACGCGACCAGTTGAACCGCATCCTGGCCAACAACACTGGCCAGACGGTTGAAAAAATCGAGCGTGATACAGAACGTGACTATTTCATGTTTGCCGACGAAGCCAAGGCCTATGGCGTTGTGGATCAGGTGATCTCCAAGCGACCCTGATCTGTCCTGTAGAGCTTAATACTGCTTTGCAACAACGGCGTTTTTCTGTTACAGAAGCGCCGTTTTTTATTGGTTATCATTGGCGAAGCGCATAGTTTCACAATGTCACGTTAAAGGTGCCCCCCACAATGGCCGATAAAAAAGGCTCCTCCAGCGAAAAGACGTTGTATTGCTCTTTTTGCGGCAAAAGCCAGCATGAAGTCAAGAAACTGATTGCCGGTCCATCCGTTTTTGTCTGTGATGAGTGTATTGATCTGTGTAACGAGATCATTCGCGATGAATTGCCTGCGGGCAGTGAAGTGACCGAGACGCGAAGTGACCTGCCGACACCAGCAGAAATCAAGGCGACGCTCGACGGTTACGTTATCGGCCAAGAACCGGCCAAGCGAACATTGGCTGTGGCCGTCTATAACCATTACAAGCGGCTGCGTCACAAGGAATCGGCCAAAAAGGATGATGTCGAACTGACTAAAAGTAACATCTTGCTGATCGGGCCCACGGGTTCCGGCAAGACTTTGCTGGCACAGACGCTGGCCCGGACCCTTAACGTGCCTTTTGTCATGGCTGATGCCACCACGCTCACTGAAGCCGGCTATGTCGGCGAAGACGTGGAAAACATCATCCAGAAGCTCCTGCAAAGCTGCAACTACGAGGTTGACCGCGCGCAGCAGGGAATTGTTTACATTGACGAAATTGACAAAATTTCTCGTAAATCCGACAACCCCTCCATCACCCGCGATGTATCGGGCGAAGGCGTGCAGCAGGCGCTGCTCAAGCTGATGGAAGGCACGATGGCTTCCGTGCCGCCGCAGGGCGGGCGCAAGCATCCGAATCAGGATTTTTTACAGGTTGACACCACCAATATCCTTTTTATTTGCGGCGGCGCCTTCTCCGGACTTGAAAAAGTCATAGAGGGCCGTACAGAAGCATCGGGAATTGGGTTTGGCGCAGCTGTCAAAAGCAAAAAGGCTCGGAGTTTGACTGAAGCGTTCAAGGATGTCGAACCCGAAGACCTGATCAAGTTTGGCCTGATTCCAGAACTGGTCGGACGGATGCCGGTCATTGCCACCCTGGCGGAACTCAGCGAAGATGCGCTGGTGCGCATTCTGACGGAACCGAAAAATGCGGTGGTCAAGCAGTTCAGCAAATTGCTCGCCATGGAAGGCGTGGATCTGGAAATCAGGCCATCGGCCCTGAAGGCCATCGCCCGCAAGGCACTTGCCCGAAAAACCGGCGCACGAGGTTTGCGTTCAATTCTTGAGCAATCCCTGATTGACACCATGTTTGATTTGCCGACCACCAGCAATGTTGATAAGGTGGTTGTTGACGAAGCAACGATCGAGGAAAACAAGCCGCCGTTGCTGGTCTACCGCGAAGCCGCCAAGAAAGCCTGAATCCCGGGCCGGACGAGACAGGCGCCTGCAGTGGCAACCCTCGCCTCCCGTTACTACAATTTCGCTCGATCCTGAAAGGGAGCGTCGCGCTTTGCCTTTTTATGAAGGTTTAGGGTTTTATATGTCTGCACAAACTTTTCTTCCTGCAACTCCTGTCGAACTGCCTCTGCTGCCGTTGCGGGATGTTGTCGTCTTTCCGCACATGGTGATTCCGTTGTTCGTTGGCCGACCCAAGAGCATCAAGGCATTGGAACTGGCCATGGACTCTGAGCGTCGAATCATGCTGGTGGCCCAGAAAACCGCAGCCAAGGACGAGCCGTCCGTTGATGATATGTTCGCGGTGGGCTGTATAGCTTCCATCCTGCAACTCCTGAAGTTGCCAGATGGAACGGTCAAGGTTCTGGTTGAAGGCCAGCAGCGTGCCAGGGTGAACAAGATTGAGGAAGGCGAGCTGCATTTCACCGCCAACGTGTCGCCGGTCGAGCCCGTGGCTGTTGTCGCTGGCAACAAGGGCAGCGAGATCGAGGCCTTGCGCCGCGCCGTTACCCAGCAGTTTGACCATTACGTCAAATTGAACAAAAAAATACCCCCCGAGATCCTGACATCGATTTCCAGCATCGACGACGCAGGACGGCTGGCGGACACGATTGCTGCGCATTTGCCGCTCAAGCTGGATGCCAAGCAGGTTATTTTGGATCTGGACAATGTTAAAGCGCGTCTTGAGAACCTGTACGAGCAACTTGAGCGCGAGGTTGACATTCTCAATGTGGATAAAAAAATCCGTGGGCGCGTCAAGCGGCAGATGGAAAAGAATCAGCGCGACTTTTACCTGAACGAGCAGGTCAAAGCTATCCAGAAAGAACTGGGGGAGGGAGAAGAAGGCGCTGATCTTGAGGAGATCGAAAAAAAAATCAAGAGCGCAAAAATGCCGCAGGAAGCCCGTAAAAAGGCAGAAAGCGAACTCAAGAAACTTAAACTGATGTCGCCAATGTCGGCTGAAGCCACGGTGGTCCGCAGCTACATTGATGTGCTGCTCGGCTTACCTTGGAGCAAGAAAACCAAGATCAAGCATGATCTGCTCAATGCCGAAGCCGTGCTCAACGAGGACCACTATGGCCTTGAAAAGGTCAAGGACCGCATTGTCGAGTACCTTGCAGTGCAGCAGCGGGTTGACAAACTGAAGGCTCCGATTCTGTGCCTCGTAGGCCCCCCGGGTGTCGGCAAGACCTCGCTCGGCCAGTCGATTGCCAAAGCTACTGGTCGCAAGTATGTTCGAATGGCTCTGGGTGGCATGCGCGACGAGGCAGAAATTCGTGGACACCGCCGTACTTATATTGGGGCTCTGCCCGGAAAGGTGTTGCAGAACCTGAGCAAGGCCGGCACCCGAAATCCGCTGTTCCTGCTTGACGAGATTGACAAGCTTGGCACCGATTTCCGCGGGGATCCCTCAAGTGCGCTGCTCGAAGTGCTGGACCCAGAACAGAACCATACCTTTGGCGATCACTACGTTGAGGTCGATTTTGACCTGAGTGACGTGATGTTTGTTGCAACGTCAAATTCGATGAATATACCGCCGGCCCTGTTGGACCGCATGGAAGTCATCCGCTTGTCGGGCTATACCGAAGACGAAAAAACCAGCATTGCTATGCGCTACTTATTGCCCAAGCAGGTCAAGAACAATGGCGTAAAGGACGACGAACTGGAGGTGCAGGAACAGGCGGTGCGCGATATTGTGCGTTACTACACGCGTGAAGCCGGTGTTCGCTCACTGGAGCGGGAGTTGTCCAAGATTTGCCGCAAGGTCGTCAAGGGCATACAACTCAAGAAGATGACTCCCAAAGTACTCGTCACGCCAGACAATCTGAATGAATTCCTTGGTGTCCGGAAATACGACTATGGTCGTGCGGAAAAAAACAATCAAGTGGGCCAAGTTGTTGGTCTGGCTTGGACTGAAGTGGGCGGTGATCTTCTTACGATCGAAGCGGCAGTCATGCCGGGCAAGGGCGTCATCACTCGCACAGGGTCACTGGGCGATGTTATGAAAGAGTCGGTCGAAGCAGCGCGTACCGTGGTCCGAAGCCGTTCCCGGGGTTTGGGTATCAAGGACGAGATGTTTGAAAAACGTGACATACATATTCATGTACCTGATGGTGCGACACCTAAGGATGGCCCGAGTGCCGGGGCTGCCATGACCACGGCGTTTGTCTCTGCATTGACAGGAATTCCTGTCCGTGGTGATGTCGCCATGACTGGTGAAATAACATTGAGGGGTGAAGTGACTGCCATTGGCGGCCTGAAAGAAAAACTGCTTGCTGCCTTGCGCGGGGGCATAAAGACTGTGTTGATCCCGCAAGAAAATGCCAAGGATCTTCAGGAAATTCCAGAAAATGTTAAAGCAGGCTTAGAAATCATTCCAGTGAAATGGATTGACCAGGTGCTGCAGGTTGCCTTGGAGCGGCAGCCGGTTCCCTTAACCGATGAAGAAGTTGCATTGATAGCCGCCGCCAGTGCTGCATCCCCATCCCAATCTGTTGGAACGGTCCAGCATTGAGCAAACTTCTCCCTGATCCAGAAAATGTTTAAAAATCAAGCTATAATTAAAGGCTAGACTCGCGGGAGTAGCTCAGTTGGTAGAGCGCAACCTTGCCAAGGTTGAGGTCGAGAGTTCGAGCCTCTTTTCCCGCTCCAATTCAAAGGGCAGCACTTAAAAATGCTGCCCTTTTTGGTTGGAAATTATCAAAATATAAGGCGCGGTAACAAAGCGGTTATGTACCGGATTGCAAATCCGGCTAGCCCGGTTCGACTCCGGGCCGCGCCTCCACAAACTGATTGCCATCAGTTTTTCACATGAAAACAGAAATAGTGAAAAACTTAGCTATAATCAAAAGCTAGATTCGCGGGAGTAGCTCAGTTGGTAGAGCGCAACCTTGCCAAGGTTGAGGTCGAGAGTTCGAGCCTCTTTTCCCGCTCCAATTCAAAGGGCAGCACTTAAAAATGCTGCCCTTTTTGGTTGGAAATTATCAAAATATAAGGCGCGGTAACAAAGCGGTTATGTACCGGATTGCAAATCCGGCTAGCCCGGTTCGACTCCGGGCCGCGCCTCCATAAAGCCAGGGTCATAAGCCCTTTAATGGGGCTTTCTGTTTGACAATGACAAGCAGCGCAGGGATGCAATTCCTGATTTTTACCAGCGAGAGTGGCGTAATCGGTAGCCGCACGGGACTTGAAATCCTATGTCTTTCCCTGAATGTTCCTCAAATGTATAGAAAAATCAACGACTTACGAAAACATTTGGGACAATTTTTCTACAAGTGGGGATTTTTCGGTTAAAGACACGGGACAACCCTTTTTGGGAAAACAGGCTTCTTGGCATTATGGAAAATTCGACTGCGTGAGTCGAACAAGCGAGAGTGGCGTAATCGGTAGCCGCAAGAGACTTAAAATCTCTCGTCCTATGGGCGTACGGGTTCGATTCCCGTCTCTCGCACCAATCACACATGCCGGCGCACCCGTCCCAGCGCTAAAAGCCCCATCAAGGTCTGCAGGGCGTGGCACAAAGGCCTAGCAGGCTGCTGAAATCTGACTGCGTAGGCACAGCAGTTGAGGTGAAGCATTGCATTTTTGCGATTATTTTTCACACATTGAAATTTCAGCGTTCTTTTAACCGTTTATCGCTGGGTTAAATCGCTCCCACCGATTTTTTTAGCCATTTATTGACCCTGCAAACGGATTTTTCCTAACGTGCGCATGCGCGTCAAGTTGTACGCGGCCATCGTCAGCACAAACACTTGGTCCACGCGCGCCAAGCCGCGCACCATCACCTGGCGAATCCGGTCCACCGTTTTGGCCCAGCCAAAGCCCTGCTCGATGAGCTTTCTCTTTTGCTGCGAGACGCAATAGCCCGCACTTTGGGCAATCGCATCGGGCACGGCTGAGCGCCGTCCTGAAGTGTTCTGCGCCACATGCGGCACAACGCCCATCGCCAGGCACGCCTCGATGAACTCCTGCGCGTCATAGCCCTTGTCCGCACCTAGCGTGATAACGGTTTGCTCGTCTGGCAAGGCTTGCCGGGCGTCATGAATCATGACTTTGGCCGCTTCGCGCTCGGCGTAGCCGTCTGCTCTGGTCACCACGGCGCTGGCAATCAAGCCGTGGCGGTTGTCGCTCAGCGTGTGGCCCATAAAGCGCAGCTCGCTGGCCGTCTTGCCCTTGCGGTACAGCCTAGTGTCGCGTCATGAGAAATTTGACGTGGACAATGGGGAATGGAACATTACAAAGTCACCTTGTCAGAGCAGGAAAGAGCCGAGTTGCAGG
>NZ_JADOVE010000015.1:0-125083 GCF_015752225.1 Polaromonas sp. CG_9.11 | reverse complement strand
AGTGATGTGAATGCGGTGTTCTGGTCATGAAATGAAGCTGTCGGGCAGTTAGCCATCAAAGAATTGGATGCGACAACAATTCTGACACCCGGGGTCACTACAAAATGAATAGCTACTTGCGCAGTATTGGCGGGGGCTACGTGGTCAAGCAGGCATTGCCTGATGCATGACGCCATGCCAGGCAAAACCACCTGGTTGCTGCCGCAGGGTAGTCATGCTGCAAAAGCGCAACTCCCCTGTCACTGCCCTGCGTTGCCCTAAATTTTCAACCGCGAGACGCGGCGATCCGTCGCATCCAGGTCAAAGTGAGTCGGATCGAAGTCCTCGCCCAACCATTCCCGGGTGTGTTCATATTCTTCGTCCTGCGGATCATTGGCGACATCCACCATGTCGTAATAGCCATAAATGCCGCCACAGTCCTCCGGCGGGCAGGCATTCTCGCCTGCGACACAGCGGGCCTGACGCGCAGGGCTTTTCGACGCCAGCTCGCGCTCAATCTGAATGTCGTGCTGCCAGCTGTCACCGAAATCGTACAAATAGACGAACTTGGCCTTGGGCTTGGCAACACCGTTGAGGCGAACGATGTCTTCATTGACCGTGCTGTCGTCAAAATCAGTGCCCCACTCCATCAACGGGGCGTAACGCTTGCGCCCGATCTTGAATTCATGCAAATGATCATCGTCCCAGTCCAATGCGGCCTGAATGACCTGGTGCAACTGGTGCAGCGTGAGGTCGCGTGGAACCTGCACGCGGCGCCAAATCAGGGGTTGCGATCCACTCAACGAGACCTTGACTTCGTACATTTTGTTAAGGTCTTGCTTGCCTGCCATCACACGCTCCTTTGTCAATTCAAATTTTTTCGAGGCTGAAATTGTGTGCTCCCCGTTCAGCCCACAGGAATGGATCACCCGGGTCTGGCGCCACCGGTGAATCTTAAAGTCAATGGGGGTCGGATTTCAATCCATCGGCATCTGACCCGAAACTCAAAACCGGGTCTGAAAAAACCCGCCAAGGGCTGCGACAATCCTGAGCTTTTACTTCACTTGGCACGGGGCCAGTTCGCCCCTCAAGCACTATGCCCACGTCTTCACTTGGCGCCACGCGCGCATTCACCCTGAGCGACTTCGACTTTGAGCTGCCCGAAGCGCTGATTGCCCAGCATCCTGCCGCCGAGCGCAGCGCCTCGCGCCTGCTTGATGGCCGGAAAGGCACCATCGCCGACCGCCGCTTTGCCAACCTGCCTGATTTGCTGCTGCCCGGCGACCTGCTGGTGTTCAATGACACCAAAGTCGTCAAGGCGCGGCTGTTCGGCCAGAAGGCCAGCGGCGGCAAGCTGGAACTGCTGATCGAGCGGGTGCTTTCACCCCATGCGGACGCCGGCCATGAGGTCGCCGCGCACATGAAGGTCAGCAAAAAGCCCCTGCCCGGCGCGGTGCTGCAGATGGAGGGCGGCTTCACCGCCACGCTGCTGGGCCGCTGGCCCGAAGCGCACGGACCGCTGTACCGCTTTCGCCTCAGCAGCGACCCGTATGCGCTGATGGCGCAGCACGGCCATGTGCCCTTGCCGCCCTACATCACGCACACCGACTCGGCGGACGACGAGCAGCGTTACCAGACCGTGTTTGCGAAAAACCCCGGCGCCGTGGCCGCGCCGACCGCCGCGCTGCATTTCGACGAGGCCATGCTGGACAAGCTGGCAGCGCGCGGCATTGCTCGCGCCAGCGTCACGCTGCATGTGGGCGCAGGCACCTTCCAGCCGGTCAAGGCCGAGCAGATCGCCGACCACGTCATGCATTTCGAAAGGTTTGAAGTGCCCGCTGCCACGCACGAAGCAATTGCCGCCTGCAAGGCGCGCGGCGGGCGCGTGGTGGCGGTGGGCACGACAACGGTGCGGGCGCTGGAGTCGGCTGCCCATTTCGGCCCGGCCTGCGACGACACCAACATCTTCATCACGCCGGGCTTTGCGTTTCAGGTCGTCGATGTGTTGCTGACCAATTTCCACCTGCCCAAAAGCACCTTGATGATGCTGGTCAGCGCCTTTTCGGGCTACGAACACATCATGGCGCTCTACCGGCATGCGATTGCCGGGCGCTACCGGTTCTTCAGCTATGGCGACGCCATGCTGCTCGATCGATGCATTCCTGGTAAAGCGCTAGAATCATCGACATGAAACCCGCAAGCAACATCGTGACGCTGTCTAGCAAATACCAGGTGGTCATTCCCAGCGCGATACGCGAGCGACTGGAGCTCAAGCCCGGCGCGCAGCTGACCTGGATTGAATTTGACGGTGCGGCGCATCTGGTACCACTCAAGCCCGTCAGCGCCTATCGGGGCATGGCGCGCGCCCTGAAAGACAGCGACATTCCCTGCGAGCCTGAGCGCCTCTGATGCCGAACCGTGCCAAAGCCGGCGAACCTGTGTGGGTGACGCTCGATTCATCGTGCTGGATTGAATACCTGCGCGACACGCCACGGGCAGAGCTTTTCGCCAGTGCGGCGGAAAATCCTGAACAACTGATCGTGCCCATCGTGACAATTTACGAGGTCACCAAAAAACTCCACCGCGAAATCAGCCCGAAAGTCGCGGCCTATGCCGAAGCACTGATGTGCCGGGGGCGCGTCATCGACTTTGACCTGGCGCTGTGCCGCGCCGCCATCGGCAGCCCCCTGCCTTTGGCCGACAGCCTGATTTATGCCACGGCGCAAAGCCATGGCGCCGTTTTATGGACGCAAGACCAGCACTTTGAAGGCCTGGCCGGCGTGAATTACTTTTCCAAAAACTGATGTTGACATTCGAACTCCTCAAGACCGAGGGCCATGCCCGGCGCGGCACCCTGACCCTCAACCACGGCGTGGTGCAGACGCCGATCTTCATGCCGGTCGGCACCTATGGCACCGTCAAGGGCGTGATGCCGCAGTCGCTCCACGACATGGGCGCGCAGATCATCCTGGGCAACACCTTTCACCTCTGGATGCGCCCGGGGCTGGACGTGGTCAAGCAGTTTGGCGGGCTGCACAAGTTTGAAAGCTGGCACAAACCCATCCTGACCGACAGTGGCGGCTTTCAGGTCTGGTCGCTGGGCGAGATGCGCAAGATATCGGAAGAAGGCGTGAAGTTCGCCTCGCCGGTCAACGGCGACAAGCTGTTCCTGACGCCCGAAATCTCGATGCAGATCCAGACGCTGCTCAACAGCGACATCGTCATGCAGTTCGATGAATGCACGCCCTACGACACCAAGGGCCACATCACCACCGAAAGCGAAGCGCGCGCCTCGATGGAACTGAGCCGGCGCTGGGCCAAGCGCTGCGAGACCGAATTCGACAAGCTCGAAAACCCGAACGCATTGTTCGGCATCGTGCAGGGCGGCATGTTCGAGAACCTGCGCCAGGATTCGCTCGAGGCGCTGGTCGAGATGGATTTCCCCGGTTATGCGGTTGGCGGCGTCAGCGTCGGCGAGCCGAAAGAAGAAATGCTGCGCATCATGGCGCACACACCGCACCGCCTGCCGGCCAACAAGCCGCGCTACCTGATGGGCGTGGGCACGCCGGAAGACCTGGTCGACGGCGTGGCCGCCGGCGTCGACATGTTCGACTGCGTGATGCCGACGCGCAATGCGCGCAACGGCCACATGTTCACGCGGTTTGGCGACCTGAAAATCCGCAACGCCCGCTACAAGAGCGAAGAAGCGCCGGTGGACAGCAGCTGCAGCTGCTACACCTGCCGCAACTTCAGCCGCGCCTACATGCACCACCTGGACCGCTGCGGCGAAATGCTCGGCCCCATGCTCAGCAGCATCCACAACCTGCATTACTACCTGAACCTGATGCAGGAAGTGCGCGATGCACTGGACGCCGGGCGCTTTGGCGAGTTCGCCCGGCAGTTCAAGGTCGACCGGCAGCGCGGGGTCTGAGGCGTGAACATCGACCTGCAGCGCTTCATTGACCGCTGGGCCGGCATTCCGCTGTGCGCGGCCGTGTCTGGCATTGATGCGCTCAGGCGCCGCTGGCGGCCAGCGCCCGCCACCCACCAGGCGCCGCGCGCCATCGTGGTGATTTTGCTGTCCGAAATGGGCAGCCTGGTGCTGGCCAACGACATGTTTGCGCGGCTGAAGGCGCGCTACCCCGACGCGCCGCTGCACGCGCTGCTGTTCCGCAAGAACCGCGAAATCCTCGACTTGATGCAGGTCATGGACCCGGCGAATGTGCACACGGTCGATGACCGTTCCCTGACGTCCCTGCTGTCCAGCCTGTGGCAAGCCATCAAGGCGCTGCGCCGCGCGAATGTCGATGTGGCGATTGACTGCGAATTGTTCTCGCGCATCAGCAGCCTGCTGTCGTATGCCAGCGGCGCCCGCGTGCGGGTCGGCTTTCACCGGCACACGCAGGAAGGCCTGTACCGGGGCTCGCACATCAACCGGCCGGTGCCCTACAACCCTTACCACCACATCAGCGCGCAGTTCCTGACGCTGGCGCGGGCGATTGATTCGTCGGCGGTGCCCAAGTCCAAACTGGCCGTCGTGGCCAGCCCGAAGCCGCCACCGCATGTGCAGTTGGATGGCGCGCTGGTCCAGGGCATCCAGACCCGGCTGGCGCAGGACTTTCCCGCGATTGCCGGCAAGCCGCTGGTGCTGGTCTATCCAGGCGGCGGCATCTTGCCGATTCGTGCCTGGCCGCTGGCGTCGTACACCGCGCTGTGCGAGGGCCTGGTGGCCGACGGCTGCGCGGTGGCGGTGATTGGCCTGAAGGACGACCAGGCACTGGCGCGGCAGCTGGTGGCCAATGTGCAGGCGTCTTTTCCGCAAAGTCCGGTGATCGACCTGACCGGCTACACGCGCTCGATTTCCGAATTGCTGGCGCTGTTCCATGTGGCGCGGCTGCTGGTCACCAACGACGGCGGCCCGGGTCAGTTCGCGGCCCTGACGCCGATCTGGACGCTGATGCTGTTCGGCCCCGAAACGCCCGGCCTTTACGCCCCGCTCACGCCTCACTGTTACTCCTTTTACAGCCAGTGGCCGTGCTCGCCCTGCCTGACAGCCTATAACCACCGCACGTCCTACTGCGACGGCGACAACCAGTGCCTGAAGGTGATCGAGCCCGCCGCCGTGCTGGCCAAGGCGCGGGAATGCCTGGCGGCAGCCTGAAAAACACAGCCCGATGTCAAGACTCAGAACCTTTGCCGAGACACTGGTCCGCCTGCTGCCGCCGCGTTTCCAGCAGATGCTGCGCTGGCGCTTCATCAAGTTCGGCCTGGTCGGCGGCAGCGGCACGGTGATCAACATCGCTGTGCTCTATCTGGCGCAGGAGCATGTCTTGGGCAGCATTGTCGACTTTCACACGCGGCTGAACTACTCGATTGCGCTGGCCATCAGCGTCGCCACCATCAGCAATTTCTACTGGAACCGGCGCCTGACCTGGCGCGACCGCACGCGCAACACGCCCCAGCCGGCGCTGCGGCTGTTTGCCAAGTACGTGATGGCCGCCGCGCTGTCAATCATCCTGCAGTCGCTGCTGACCAAGTGGCTGGCGCTGCACCTGCATTACCTGTTCGCCAACGTGATCGCCATCGCGCTGGCCAGCGTGGTCAATTTCGTCGCCAACGACAAGCTGACGTTTCGCCGGCACCGCAAGGCCACGCACCACCCTTGACGCCCATGACGAGCCCTGACACAACGCAAGCACCTGCCCGACGCCCGGGTTTTCCGGTCCACCGGGTGTGGATCGGCCTGGCATTGCTGGTGGCGCTGACCTACCTGTTCGGGCTGGGCGGCGACCACATTCCGCGCAATGGCGACGAACTGGTGTATGCCAACATCGCGCGCCTGACCGCTGCCAGCGGCCACTGGCTGCCGCTTGCCAGCGCCTGGGACTTCATGCGCAACACCAAGCCGCCGTTGCTGTTCTGGCAGGCCATGGTGGCCGGTGGCTGGGGCGACCACTGGACGCTGCTCAACCTGCGCCTGCCCAGCGTCGCCTACACCTGGGGCATCACGCTGATGGTGGCGCTGCTGACCTGGAAGACCGTTCGCAATGCCGACGCAACGCCTGCTGGAGACGCCGCCACTGCCGTGCAGCGCAGCCGCCACGCACTGACCCTGGGCGCCATCGCCGCCCTGGTTTACCTGTCGTTCTTCACCACCTACCGCTACGGCCGGCCCTACCTGACCAGCGCGCCCGAGACGTTCTGGCTGTTCGGCGTGTTCTTTGCCCTGGCCTGGTCGCCCGCCAAACTGCTGGCGTCAAGCTGGAAATTTCCGCTGCTCGCCGGCATCGCGGTTGGTATCGGCTGCCTGTACAAGTCCTTCGTGATGGTGGTGCCGGTCGGGGTTGGGCTGGCGCTGTGCTACCAGGCGGTGGGCGCGCGCGCCCTGCCGTGGCAGATTTTGCGGCCCGGCACTCTCAAGGATGGCGTCAAGGTCGCAGCGATTTGCGCGCTGGGTCTGGGCATTTTCGGCCTGTGGTTTGCCCTCGACCCGCTGCCGGCCGAGGTCTGGCGCGAGTTTGTCGTCGGCGAGAACGCCGGCAAGATGAACTCGTCCAAAGGCTACTTCAAGAGCGCTTTCGGAGGCAGCGGGATTCTGGTGATCCTGACGGGTTATTTCTCCAACGCCCTGTTCCTGCTGCCGCTGTCGGTCGGCTGCTTTGTCGCGGCCTGGCGCAGCTGGCGGCAGCGCCGGTACACGGCGCAAACCCTCAGCGACGCCGAAAAAATCATGTGGCTGTGGCTGCTGGCGCTGGCGCTGGTGTTCATGCTGCCGACCCAGCGCTCGACACGCTACCTGATTCCGGCCATGCCGGCGCTGGCCGTGGTGATGGCGCTGTACTGGCAGCGCATCGGCCGCATCTGGTTCAGCCTGACGCTGGCAGTCTGCATGGTCGGCCTGCTGGCGATGGGCGTGATCGGCTACGGCGCGGTGCGGGCGACGCGGGACCCCTGGATTTTGTCGCCGCTGTTCTGGGTGTTTGTGGCGGGCGCGGCGCTGGCCTGCGGGGCCGGCGTGTTCAAAAAATCCTGGACCCGCCCGGTGGCTGCGCTGTCGGCCTTCAGCGTGCTGTTCGCGCTGGCCTGGGTAACGAGTCCGTTCAATGGCGAACTCGGCCGCTTCAAGCCTGAAACCAATGCGCTGCTCAAGGGCCAGACGGTGCAGGTGCCGAGCAATTTCAACGGCCATTTCGAGCGCTACGAATTCATCATTCCGGGGGCGAAGATCGTCGAGTATTTCGCCGCCCAGCCGGTCGATCACGCCGATGTCGAAGGCCTGTTCAAAAACAGCCGCTACGTGCTGGTGCAGCGGCGTATAGGCCAGTCGCCCTGCACCGCCTGCCGCATCATTGACGAGCGCTGGGACTTGCGCTCGCGTCAGGACGAAAACGACGGTTTCATGGCGGCCCTGAAGACGCCCGAGACCTACTGGTACGCCAAGGAATTTCTGGTCGAGCCGCTGCCATGAGGCTTCGTCACTGCAACCGCCGCCATTCACCACCGCACCTGTCCCATCCTCAAGGAGTCAAGCCATGCAATACCGCCGCCTCGGAAAAAGCAACCTGAAGGTGTCCACCCTGTGCCTGGGCACGATGATGTTCGGCCAGCAAACCCCGATTGAAGAAGCGGCGAACATCATGGCGTCGGCCAAAGCGCACGGCATCAACTTCATCGACACCGCCGACGTGTACAACCACGGCCAGTCGGAGCGCGATGTCGGCCAGTGGCTCAAGGGCCAGCGCGAGCACTGGGTGCTGGCCAGCAAGCTGGGCAATGCAGTGAGCGCTGCGCCAAATGAAAGCCACTATTCGCGCCGCTGGCTGATTCAGGAGACTGACGCCATCCTGGCGCGGCTGCAAACCGACTACCTCGACATTCTTTATCTGCACCGCGACTTCCATGACGAGAACCTCGACGAAGCAGTGCGCGCGCTTGGCGACCTGATCCGTGCGGGCAAGATCCGCAGCTTTGGCCTGTCGAACTTTCGCGGCTGGCGCATTGCCGAAGTGTTTCGCCTGTGCGAGAAAGCCGGCGTGCCGCCGCCTGTCGTCTGCCAGCCGTACTACAACCTGCTCAACCGCGGGCCGGAAGTGGAAATCCTGCCGACCTGCGGCCACTACGGATTGGGCGTGGTGCCCTACAGTCCGCTGGCGCGCGGCGTGCTGACCGGCAAGTACCCGCCCGGCCAGCCGCCCGCCGAAGGCACGCGCGCCGGCAGTGGCGACAAGCGCATCCTGGAAACCGAGTTCCGGGAGGAGTCGCTGGTGATCGCCCAGCAGATCAAGGCGCGCTGCGAAGCCAAAGGCTGGGTGCCTGGACAGTTTGCGGCCGCCTGGGTGCTGGCCAACCCGCTGGTCACGTCGGTCATCGTCGGCCCGCGCACCCTGGCGCACCTGGAAGATGTGTACGGCGCGCTGGAGCTGGTGCTGGACTCCGAAGACGAAGCCTTCATCAACGGCCTGGTGGTGCCCGGTCATGCGTCCACGCCAGGGTTCAACGATCCGAGCTACCCGTTTTTTGGCCGGCCTGTCTGAGCGAACCCTCTCAAGAGGGCAAAGCACTTGACTCTTAAATTAATAGCTTAAAGCGCATGCCAGCTATGCGCAAACGGCCTTTTTAGTTCAAAAAATAGTCACTACTCGGGTTGATGCGCAACGACTGGCGTTATGTTGTTGCCGGCTTCTGTCACCCCGCGCTCGACCCGGGGTCCATCCTTGCGCGCCAGCGGGTTCACCACCGTCGGCTGACAGCAGCTTCAGGACAAACCGGCCATCGGCACTTGACTCGGTCGTTCCCGCTCACCCGTCGCGCCGCAGGCATGGCAGAACTTGGCAAACGCGCTCTTGCGGGTGCTACAGACAGCGCAGTGGTCGAACAGGCCAATCCCGCAATGCGGGCAAAAATCGATTTCCGGGTTTTTTAGGTCCACCGGGCGCTCGCAGCCGGGACATACGCCCTTGGACAGCCGGGCAAGCGCGGTGTCATAGCTCAGTTCCTCGCGGCGCTGCGCATCGGGCAGCTGCTCGGCCAGTTTTTGCCTTTCGAGGTATCGGTTCAGCGCAACGATGGCCTGCCGGCCAACTGCCACCGTCACCACGATGCCGACAATGTAGCGAACGTAGCCGCCGTAGCTCGGCAGATAAGGCACCAGTTCGACGAAAAAGGCGAACAGCGCGAAGAGGATGAAACCCCAGACAAACGGCCAGTAAGTGCTTTTGCGCTTTTTGGCGAACAGCCAGCCAGCCACCGCCAGCAGCGGCAAGGTCAGCGCCAGCCGGTACAAAAACACCCGCAGCTCGATGCGGCGGTATTCGGCATCCAGCAGTTGCTGCGCGGTCTGTTCCATTTCAGCCAGCTTGCGGCGCTCGCGCACCGTGCTCTGGCGGGCATCAAGCAGGGCTTGCTGCTGGGCCTCGACCGCCATGCCGGCGGCGCGCTCCTTGTCCTTCAGGCCGTCGAGCGCGCGGGTGCGGGCCACCAGTTCCGGGTCTTGCTCGGAGAGTTGCGTGGCGCGGCGGGTGGACAGCCAGTTGTCGAAGGTTTCTCGCGCAGCCGCCGAATCGGCCTGCGCCACGCGGCGCTTGAGCTGCGCCTGCTCCAGCGCCTCGTTGGCGTCACGCTCGGCAGTTTTGGTGGCCTTGATGCTGCTGCGCAGTTGCGTGCTGGCGGGTAGGTCCATGAAATCGTCAACCGTGCGCTGTCGCTCCACCTGGGGCAGGTCGCCGACCAGCGTGCCGCCCAGGCCAATCAAAAAGCTGGCAAACACCAGCGCCACGACCCACAGGCCGCGCTGCATCCATTTTTCGGTCAATCGCAGGGATTTGCTCATGGTGCGTTTCGTTTCGTGTTTGTCTTTAAAAAAAGGAGTGGTGCTGGACAGCCAGCAGGCCATTCAGCCAGAAAATTTATGGTGAAATCAGCCGCCACCGCTTTACTGGCTTGAGTTTTCAGCTATTGATAATATAGCGCCTTAATTCAGGCGTTCATCAGCGCCCGAACCCGGGCATGCAGCAGTGCTGGCTCGGCCTGCGCTGGCGCCAGCGCCACACCGACATTCAGCCCCACGCGGCTGAAAATGCCGCGCCGGAAAGGCCGCACCATGGCCACGCTTTTGCCGTTGACCTGCTCGATCCGGCTGAAAAAGGAACCCCACAGATTCGTCAGCGCCATCGGAATTACCGGCACCTGCAGGCCATCGCGGCCGGCGTTTTCAAGGATTTTCATGACGCCGCCCTTGAAGGGCTGGAGTTCGCCGTCCCGGGTGATGCCGCCTTCGGGAAAAATCGCCAGCAGGTCGCCGTCGCGCAACACTTTCGCCGCTGCTTCAAAGGCCGCCTCGTAGGCCGCCGGGTCTTCGGCGCGCGGTGCCACCGGAATCGCCTTGGCCAGGCGGAACAGCCAGCCCAGCACCGGCATCCTGAAAATCCGGTGGTCCATCAAAAAATAGATCGGCCGGGGGCTGGCGGCCATCAACAGCACCGGGTCAATGAAGCTGACATGGTTGCAGGTCAGCACCGCCGCGCCCTTTGCCGGGATGTTCTGGTCGCCCGTGACCCTGAAACGGTAAATACAGCGCGAGGCCATCAGCGCGATGAATCGCAGCAAGTACTCGGGCACCAGCATGAAGATGTAGAACGCCACCACCGCATTGGCCAGGCCGGTGAACAAAAATATCTGCGGAATGCTGAAATTCGCCTTGAGCAGCGCGCCGGCCAGCACCGCGCTGACGATCATGAACAGCGCATTCAAGATGTTGTTGGCGGCGATGATGCGGGCGCGGTGCGTGGGCTGGCTGCGCAACTGGATCAGCGCGTACATCGGCACGCTGTACAGGCCCGCAAAGAGGCTCAGCAGCGCCAGGTCCAGCATCACGCGCCAGTGCGCCGGCTGGCCCATGAAGCTGCCCACGCCCATGAGGCTTGAGGCCGGCAGGCCGCGTGAAGCGAAATAAAGATCAACCGCAAACACGCTCATGCCAATCGCCCCGAGCGGCACCAGGCCAATCTCCACATGGCGGCGGCTCAGCACCTCGCACAGCAGCGAGCCGGTGGCAATGCCGATGGAAAACACCACCAGCAGCAACGACGCGACATGCTCGTCGCCGTGCAGCACTTCCTTGGCAAAGCTGGGAAACTGGCTCAAAAACACCGCGCCGAAAAACCACATCCAGCTGATGCCCAGCATCGAGCGAAAGACGACCAGATTGGTTTTGGCCAGCTTCAGGTTGCGCCAGGTTTCGGTCACCGGGTTCCAGTTGATCTTCAGGCCCGGATCGGTCGCCGGCGCCTGTGGGATGAACTGCGCCACCATGCGCCCGACCAGCGCCAGCGCCACGCACGACACGGCGACATAGTGCGGCCCCACGCCCGGCACCGCCACCATCAGCCCGCCGACGATGTTGCCCAGCAAAATCGCCACGAACGTGCCCATCTCGACCATGCCGTTGCCGCCGGTCAGCTCGCGCTCGCTCAGCGCCTGCGGCAGGTAGGCAAACTTCACCGGGCCGAACAGCGTCGAATGCAGGCCCATCAAAAAGGTGCAGCCGAGCAGCACCGGCACCTGGACACTCACAGTGCCGCTGAAAAAACCCACGGCGGCAATCCCCATGATGACCACTTCAAGGTTCTTGACGAAACGGATGATGCGGGTTTTCTCGAACTTGTCGGTGAGTTGCCCGCTGGTCGCCGAGAACAGCAAAAACGGCAGGATGAACAGCGCGCCAATCACCAGCCCGGCCAGCGCCGGCGGCAGCCAGCCGACGCTGAGCTGGTAGGTCACCATCACGGTGAAGGCGAACTTGAACAGGTTGTCGTTGGCCGCACCCGAAAACTGCGTCCAGAAAAACGGTGCAAAGCGGCGCTGCCCGAGCAGGGCGAACTGGTTCGGGTGCGCATCGGCCAAGGGGGCCGCCAGGGCGGGCGGGGCAGCCTGCGGTGTGGACAGTTCAACGCTCATGCCGGACTCCTGTGAGGGTGGATTTGTATTGCACAGGTAACAAGGCGTACGCCTGCGCAACTCCCGGATTCTGCCCTGATTTCGGGCAGTGAAAGACGGGATAAAAAGCGGTCAACAGCATGCAAACTCCTTGGATGAATTGAAAGGGAATGCATGGACTGTGCCGAAAACCAGCGCATAAAGATGCTTATTTTGATGCAGTGGCCTCTTTTCAAACTCAAGGTATCGACAATCAATACCCATGAGCACCACCGCCGACCTTGTCGTCATCCTGAAAAAAGAACTCAAGACCGCCCGCATGACCTATGCCGACCTGGCGCTGGCCTTGGGCATGGCCGAGTCCAGCGTCAAGCGCATGCTGGCCCGGGGCGACATGCCGCTGTCGCGCATCGACGCGATTTGCCGGGCCCTGAAGCTGGACTTTGCCGACCTGGCGCGCCAGGTGGCCGACGCGCAGCCGCTGCTGGCCCAGCTGACCGAGGCGCAGGAAAAAGCCGTGGTGGCCGACAAGAAACTGCTGCTGGTCGCCCTCTGCGTGCTGTCGCAGTGGACGCTGGAGCAAGTCACCGGCAGCTACCGGCTGACCGAGGCCGAATGCATCGGCTACCTGGCGCAGCTTGACCGTATTGGCATCATTGAATTGAAACCACAGAGCCGCTACCGGCTCAAGCTGGCCAAGACCTTCCGCTGGCGCTCGCACGGCGCGGTGATGGACTACTTTCGGGACAACGCCCTGCTGGACTATTTTTCCGGCGGCTTCGACGGCCCCGGCGAGGGCCTGTTGCTGGTGCATGGCGCGATCAGCCGGGGCCTGGCGCCCTCTTTCATGGAGCGCATGCAGCGCGTGGCGCAGGATTTTGCCCAGCAGCACCAGGCCGACCAGAAGCTGGCAGAGAAGGACCGCGAAGGCTACACGCTGCTGCTGGCGATGCGCAGCTGGGAATTCGCGGCGTTTGCGGCCTTGCGGCGCTGAAAGGCTCAGGCCGCGGCCGTGAACACCGTCAGCACGCCGGTGTAGCCATACAGGTGGTTGCGGGCGATCTCGCCGCCGGCAAAGAATCCCACCAGCGGCACATCGCCCAGGGCGCGCCGCACGATCTGCAATTCGGCACTGGGCGCGCCAAAATGCGGCCCGCCGCGCCCCGCGCAGCTGACATAAATGGCGCCGGCAATGCGCCGGGCCGGGTGCGGTGCCGACTGCGCCTCGGGCAGGTTCAGGGCCGTTGCCACTTCCAGCGTCAGTTCCTCGGGCTCCAGTTCTTCGCGGATTTCAGCGCAGATGCGCACCAGGTCGGCACGCGCAGCGTCGGCATGGCGTTCGCAAAAAGCCAGCTTCATGCCGACGCTGGCCACATCGGCTATCGCGATGCCCTGGCGCGTCGGATCGAGTCCGATCAGGTGGCGCACCATGACCTCGGCGCCAAACTGGCCCGAGCGCTGCCGGGCGACATCGTTCGGCAGGTCCGCGTCATGGCTCAGGCCGACCAGCGTGGTGCGGACTTTAGCCAGCGCCTCGCGCGGCTGCTCCAGCGACACGCCCAGGTCGGCCAGCAGCACCTCCAGCGCCGGCCGGCCATCGAGTTCGGTGACCACGTTGGCATCGCAGGCGGTGATGTCGTAGGCAGCTGACACCGGCCGGCAACCCTGGGTGACGCGCGACATCAGGCCCATGCCGCCTGACGCATCGCGCGCAAAGGCCACGCCGCTCAGGCCACCGCTGAACACGCCGCAGGCCGCGCCCTGCCCTTTCAGGTTGCCGTGGCCGCTGAGCGCGAACTGCACCGTCCGGCTCCGGCTCGATGCCAGGCCGCCGAACACATAACCGCTTTCGGTGCGTTCGGCCATCTCGGCAATCAGTTCGGCCACATCGGGCGTGGCCGCATCGGCATGGACCAGCGCGGTGTGCGCGTTGAAAACGCCAGCATGCGCCGGCGGCAGCGGCGACACGCCGGAAAACACACGGTAGTGGTCGTGCGGCAGTTCACACAGCATCACGGCCAGGGCCGGCTCATCGAAATACTCGACGTTGTTCGACGCGATGCCGACGCCCACGGTGCCGCTCCAGTCGGTGATGAAGGGCAGCTCTGCGCTCAGGTGGTCGAGGATTTCCTGGGCCTGGGCCGCATAGTGGTCGGTGATGTAGAGCAGCGCCAGCGTCGGCGAGGCGGCATAGGCCGGCAGGGCCATGTAGCCGCGCAGCTGCGCCAGCACCAGAGCGGCCGCCATTTCCCATTGGGGATGGGTGGCGTGGCCGTAGGGGAAGAGTTTCATAAAGCAGGAACGCCGTTAGCCGTTAAAAGTGGATTCAGGGCTGCAATGTGGCACATCAGGCGCAACCCTGCCGAAAGCCGGGTTCCCGGTCGGGCCTGACGCGCACAAGAATCAAGCCCGCCGCCCTGACCGGCTCCCGGTGCGGAGCGCTTCAGCGCGTCGTCTTGCGTGCCGGTGTCTTGGCCTTTGTCGCGGTCTTAGGTGCGGCTTTGGCCGCTGGTGACTTGGCGGCGGCCGACTTGCCCGCGCCCGTCTTCGAGGCCGACTTCCTTGCGGTCGGGACTGCCGTTTCTTTTGCGGCGCCAGCCTTGGGCCAGCTGCCGGCCATGGCCGTGTTCATGGCAGCGCGGGTGCCACCGGCCATCGTCTTGCTGGCGGTCTCGGCCATGTTCTTGGCCATGTCGGTGGCGGTCCTGACCGCGTCCTTGGCCATGCCGGCCGCCATGCTCTTGCTTGCATCGATGGCGCTGGTCTTGGCCACTTCCTTCATCGCCTCGGCAGCAATGGCCTGGAACTGCTGGGTCAGCGCCCCCCACCACTGCATCGGGTCTGCCAGGCCGGTCGCCGGGGCTGGTGCGTCGCCGGCCTCGGCCCGGGAGTCTGGGGATTTTTCGCCGGCGTCCGGGCCAGTGTCGGCCTTTTCCTTGCTGGCCTGAAAGGCCGAAGGGGGAATTTCAAGACCGGCAAAGCCCTTGGGCTTGTCAGCCGTGCGCTGCATGCCGCCCGACAGGCTGTCGCCGACCTTGAGCTTGAAGGCATTGGCCACTTCACCCATGTTGAAGTTCATGCCCTTGAGGGTGGCGAGCGTCATTTTCTGCACCTCCAGCGCCTGGATGGTGGCCTTGAGTGCCGCTGCGTTCTGGTCGAGCCAGAACTGCACCGCCTTCAGTTCCTGCACGCGCTTGTCCAGTTCCTCGACGTTGAGCGTGGGCGCTATCCAGTTTCCGAGGTTGGGCAGTTGCGGTATGGCGTGCGTCGCGCTCCCGGCGGCCTGTTTGGCCAGGTTTTGCAGAAAATCGAAACCGGGCACCAGTTTGCCAAAGTCGGGAAAAGACGGGGTGTTTGCGTTGCTCATTGAAGTGTCTCCTGGCGGTGGTTGCAGTGTTGCGTCTGTGGGGTCGGGCTCCGGCGGCCCTGTGGGCGCAAAGGGCATGGATAAACCCCTGCACACGGCCTGATTGTGCAGCGCGGGGGCATTGCGTCAACCGGTTTTTTTCGATGCGTTTGCCTGAACGGACGCGCAGCCAGAGCGGTCTCGCCGGCCTTGCTTGTTTTGCAGCCGGAATCGCCCTGTCTCCTGATGAGCTGTTCCTCATGCGCTTCTGGTTTGATAGCGCTTCAGCCGGTTTGCGGTGTCGCACCCGGTGGGCCATCCGTGCGCCGCGCCGCGCTTCACGCCGGCCGGCCCGGCTGCTAAGCTGGGGCCATGAAAAGCCTGTTTCACCTTGCCTTCAACGTCACCAATCTGGACGAGGCGCGCCGCTTTTATGGCGGCGTGCTGGGCTGCGCGGAAGGCCGCGCATCCGCCACCTGGGTCGATTTTGATTTCTTCGGCCACCAGTTGTCGCTGCACCTGGGCGAACCGTTCACCACCCAACGCACCGGCCATGTCGGGGAGCACCTGGTTCCCATGCCGCACTTCGGCGTGGTGCTGGCCCTGCCCGACTGGCAGGCGCTGGCCGGGCGCCTGCAGGCGGCAAAGACGACGTTTTTGCTGGCGCCGCAGGTGCGCTTTGAAGGCCAGCCGGGCGAGCAGTGGACGATGTTTTTTTGCGATCCGTGCGGCAATCCGATCGAGGTCAAGGGCTTGCGCTCGCTGGACACGCTTTACGCGGCTTGATGCGCGTGCCGGCCTGAATTCAGGCCGGCATTCCGGCTCGCAGCGCGTCAAGCCGGCGGCGTGATTTCCTGCTCGATCGCGCCGAACAGCGACTGTCCGTTTTTGCCCTTGACCTCGATGCGCAGGGTGTCGCCGAACTGCATGAAACGGGTGGTGGGCTGGCCGGTGTCAACGGTCTCGACCGCGCGCTTTTCGGCGATGCAGCTGTAGCCCTGGCGCCAGTCCGCGTGGCTGACCGGGCCGGCGCCGACGATGCTGCCGGCGCTCACCGGCCGCGTTTTGCACAGGTGCGACAACAACTGGCCGAAGTGAAACGTCATGCCTGCGCCGGCGTCGCACAGGCCGACCTTGCGGCCGTTCCAGCTGGTTTGCAGGCTCAGGCCGAGCCGCCCCTGGCGCCAGGCGTCGCCGGCTTCGTCAGGCGTGACGGCCACCGGGCCAAAAGCCGTCATGGGCTGGCCCTGCAGCGCGCCCAGGCTGCGCAGGCAGATGTCGCTGGCCAGCAGCAGCAGACGGATACCGTCCAGCGCCTGTTCGGGGCTGGCGCCCATCGGCACGTCGCCGGTGATGACGGCCAGCTGCGCTTCAAAGTCGATGCCCCCCGCTTCGCTGGCCAGCACCACGTCATCGCGCGGACCGATAAAGCCGTCGCTGCCGCCCTGGCGCAGCAGCGGCTCGGCGTACAGGCTAGGTGGCAGCGTGGCCGCCGGGAGGCTGCCCAGCCGTTCGACATGGCTGGCATACGCCGGGCCGCTGACCCACTGGTAGGCGCGCGGCAGCGGCGCCATGCACTGCGCTGGATCAAACGCAAAGGCATGCCGCGCCTTGCCGCTGTTGAGCAGTTCAGACAGGTCCTGCAGTTGCGGCGCCATGAAGCGCCAGTCGTCGAGCACCTGCTGGAGCCGGCTGGCGATGCCGGTCGCATAATGGGCGGTTGACAGGTCGCGCGACACCACGACCAGCTGGCCGTCGCGCGAGGCGTCCTTGTAGGTAGCGAGTTTCATGATTTCCAGAATAAATGAATGGCCGGGCGATGCGTCCTGACAGGCTGACTTCCGACACCCCGGCAACAGGCCAGATTGTGCCGCGCCACGCCGCACCGCCCTGGCGCACCCTGGGCCTGCTGGCCGCCGGGGTGCTGGCCGTTCATGCACTGATGCTGCAAACCCGTCCGGCCCGCTTCGGCCCGGCGCAGGCACCGCCGTACCACAGCGTCGCAGTGCTGACCACCCGCAGCATTGCCCTGCCGCCGGTGGCCGCCAGCCTGCCACCGGCCGAAGCTGCGCCTCCCGCACCAACCCCGCCCCAACCGGTCGCCAAGCCTTCCAAAAAGCCAATTTTCAAGCAAAAAGTGCCTGTTGCGCAGAACCAGCCTGCCCCACCAGCTATTGATTCCATAGCACCTCCTAGCCCGCCGCCTGGCAGAGTCGATGAAACGCCCGCCCCGGCAGAGGCGGACAGCGCCGCGCCCTCCACGGCCTTGCCGGATGCCGCACCTGCACCCGCAGTTTCCGCCAGCAGCGCCACGGCAGGGGCCCCGACGCCGCCCGCCAGCGATGCTGCAGCGCCTTTACCGCCGGTGCCAGTGACCCAGACGCCGGTCACAGCCATGGCGCTTGCGGCAAGCGCCCGGCTTGACTACCGCATGACCGGCAGCGCCAAGGGCCTGACCTACCATGCCCAAGGCGAACTGCTCTGGGAAAATGCCGGCGGCAGCTACACCGCGCGCATGACCGTCAAGGCGTTGTTCATCGGCTCGCGCAGCATGAGCAGCACCGGCCAGATCAGCCCACAAGGGCTGGCGCCCACGCGCTTTTCCGACAAGTCGCGCACCGAGGTGGCGGCCCATTTCGAGCCCGACAAGGGCCAGATCAGTTTCAGCGCCAACACGCCCACGGTGCCGTGGATTCAGGGCGCGCAGGACCGGGTCAGCGTGTTTTTTCAGCTCGGCGGCATGCTGGCGGGCAACCCGTCGGGTTTTGCGGCGGGCTCGACCATTTCAACGCTCACCGTCGGGCCGCGCGCTGCGGACAACTGGACCTTTGAAGTCGAAGGCCCGGAATTGCTCGCCCTGCCTTTCGGCGAAACGGCGACCGTCAAGCTGTCGCGCCAGCCCCGCCGCGACTACGACCAGAAGGTTGAAATCTGGTTTGCCCCGGCGCTGGACTATCTGCCGGTGCGCAGCAGGATCACCCAGGCGAACGGCGATTTTGTCGATCAGCAACTGAGCGAGCTGACGCGTCCCTGAGCCGTCCATGAGCCGTCTATAAGGCCTTGCCCGCCCAGGCCCCCTTGAAGTTGCGCCGATCGTGGCCATCTGCGGGGAAAGGATATCTCCATGCAACTGCTTTACGACTCTGAATCATTTGTGGTGGTGCAAATTCACGCGAATGCGCCCGAAGACTCGGCACCCCGGCCAGCCGTTCCCCAACTCGCCCGGCACGGCTATGAAATCGTGGACAAGCGCTCGGGCAAGCAGGTTTACCTTGACGGCTCTTGGGCAGAAATGTTCCAGCAGCGCCTGAGCGGCTGGGAAAAGGACACGCCTACCCAGGAAGAGGTCGAGGACACGCTGGAAGGCTACAGCGGCTTGGCGAACACGCCGGTTTCCCTGCACTGACCATTTGGCTGGCCCCTGCGCCGACAGAGCTTGACTGCATCCGCAACCGCTCCGACAAAAAGCCCGCAAGATGCCAAACGCAAGGCAGCGCGCCGACGAAGGCTTTAGTATTCGGCCATGCTGTTTACTTCCCGCGTCCTTTCACCCTGCCGTTTCGCCTTGCTTGTTGTGGCCTCATCCGCATTGCTGACCGCGGGTTGCGCCGGCAGGCCCGAACTGCCCATCCTTGAACAGACCGGCAACCGCATGGCTGCCCAGACAGCGACACGGCTGGAGGCATTACTGCCCGCCGACGTGCTGCTGGTCGGCGAACAGCACGATGCGGCGGCGCACCATGAACTGGAGCAGCAGATCGTTTCCAGCCTGGCAAGCCGGGGCCTGCTGGCCGCCGTGGCGCTGGAAATGGCCGAGGTCGGTGTCAGCACCGCGCAGCTCAAACCGAGTTCGACCGAAGCGCAGGCGCGCAGGGCATTGAAATGGGACGACAAGTCCTGGCCGTGGACGGCCTACGGGCCGGCGGTGATGACCGCCGTGCGCGCCGGCGTGCCGGTGCTGGGTGCCAACCTGCCGCGCGACCAGATGACGGCCAGCATGAACGACAGCAAGCTCGATGCGCAGCTGCCAGGTCCGGCCCTGAAGGCGCAGCAGCAGCGCATTCGCATCGGCCACTGCAACCTGCTGCCCGAAAGCCAGATCACGCCGATGACGCGCATCCAGATCGCCAAGGACATCACCATGGCCGACACCGTTCACCAGTTGCTGCTGCCCGGTAAAACGGTGGCGCTGCTGACCGGCAACGGCCATGCCGACCGTACCCTGGGGGTGCCGCAGCACCTGCGGGCCGACGTGAAGGCCAAATCCCTGCAGCTGCGCGCTGGCGATGGCGATGCCACCGACCGGCCCGGCGCGTTTGACAGCGTCTGGCCGACACCGGCATTGCCCGAGACCGACTACTGCGCCGAATTGAAGGCGCAGTGGCCTGCAGCCGGCAAGTAGCTTGGTGCAATCCCCCGGGCAGCCCGGGGCGGCCGTTGCCTATCAGGGCCGCAAGACGATCTTGGCCGATGCTGCGCGGCCTTCGTCGAGGTCCTGAAAGGTGCGCTGCCCCTGCGCCATGGGCCGTTCCTCAACCCAGGCCAGGTCTCCGAACACGCCCGCATGCAGCGCGGCCACGGTGGCGCGCAGGTCGGCGGTGGTGTAGGTGTAGGTGCCCAGCAGCGTGATTTCAGACAACGTCAGCTTGCGCATGTCGATTTCGCTGGCCCAGTCCTGCAGGCCCACATGCATGATCACGCCGCCGGGCCGGATGGCGACAAAGGCCTGCTGGCGCGTCGCCTTGGCACCCACGGCATCAAACACATAGTCGTAATGGTTTTCAGCGGGTGTCTGTTGGCGCGGGTCCAGGGTTTCACAACCGACATGGGTCTGTACCGCCTCACGCCGCAGGGAATTGGGCTCACTCAGCGTGAGCCGGACCACGCCCAGGTGCTTGAGCAGCAAGGCGGCCAGCATGCCAATGGCACCACCGCCAATCACCAGCACGCGGCATTCGTGCACCGGACGCGGCAGCACGCGCAGCGACAGGTTGACGGCGTGCCAGGCCGTGGCCGCCGGTTCGGTCAGCGCCGCCGCCACATCGGACATGTCCTGCGGCATGGCGATCAGGGACGCGGCCGGAATGCTCATGAACTCGGCGTAGGCGCCGGGTCGGGTCATGCCGACCATGGTGCGGTTGGAACACAGGTTGTTGCGGCCCTGCACGCAGTAGTCGCAGACACCGCAGGTGATCAGCGGGTTGCCGGTGAAACGCGTGCCCGGCTCAAAACCACGGGCAGCCGATTCCGCCACCGTGCCGACAAACTCGTGGCCCAGCACCAGCCCTGGCGTGCGCCGCGGGTCGTGGCCATGCCAGGCATGCAGGTCGGAGCCGCAGATGCCGACGGCGTCGATTTTGAGCACCACTTCGCCATCGGTCAGTTCGGGCCGGGGGCGCTCCTGCAATTGCAGCTCGTTGGGTTGGGTGTAAACAAGGGCTTTCATCCGATGGATCCTTTTTCAGTTTTCAACGCGCGGTGAAGCCGCCATCGACCATCAGCGTCTGTCCGGTGATGTAGGCGCTGGCCGCGCTGGCCAAAAACACCGTCGCGCCATGCAGGTCCGTCAGTTCTCCGTTGCGCCCGATACAGGTTTGCGACGCATTGCGCGCTGCCAGCTCGGGGTTGTCAAACACGGCGGCCGTCAGCGCGGTCGGGAAAAATCCCGGCCCGATGGCATTGCAGGTGATGCCGTGCGGCGACCACGCCTGGGCGATGGCGCGTGTCAGCTGCACCACGCCGCCCTTGCCGGCGCCATACGGCGCGCTGTTGGCAAACGCACGCCAGCTTTGCAGCGAAGCGATGTTGATGATGCGGCCCCAGCGGCGGTCCTTCATGCCGGGCGCGAGCGCCTGCGTCAAAAAAAACGGCGCGGAAAGATGCAGCGCCAGCTGCGTTGCCCAGCTTGCAGGCGTGACGTCCAGAAACGGCTGCCGCAGGTTGATGCCGGCGGCGTTGACAAGGATGTCAACGCCGCCCAGCGCCGCTTCGGCTGCAGCTGCCACATCCCGCAGCGCGGCGGCATCGGCCAGGTTCGCCGCCAGGGTGGTGGCAGCGATTCCTTCGGCCTGCAGGCGCGTAGCGGCAGCGTCGAGTTCGCCCTGGCGACGCGCCACCAGCAGCACCTGCGCGCCTGCCAGGCCCAGCGCGCGGGCCATGGCTTCGCCGATGCCGGAATTGCCGCCCGTGACCAGCGCCCGCCGGCCCGACAGGTCGAACAGTTGCGCAATGCTCATACCGACACCGGCTCGCCCAGATCGAACGCAGTCCCGGGAAAGTATTTGGCCAGCCGGTCGTCCGCCGTTCGGGCATGGGCCTCCATGCCTTCCAGGCGTGAAATACGCGCAGTGACTTCGCCAATGTCACGGGCCCCATCGCGTGTCATGCGCTGCCAGGTCAGGGTTTTCATGAACTTGTGCACCGACAGGCCGCCGGAGTAGCGCGCCGCGCCCTTGGTCGGCAGCACATGGTTGGGGCCGCTGGCCTTGTCACCAAAGGCCACCGTGGTTTCCTCGCCAAGGAACAGCGAGCCGTAGGAAGTCAGGTTGTCCAGCCACCAGTCAAGATCACGGGCATGCACTTCCAGGTGTTCGCTGGCATAGCGGTCTGACACCTCCACCACCTCATCCCGGGTGTCGCACAAGATCACTTCGCCGTAATCGCGCCAGGCGCTGCCGGCGGCGTCACGCGCGGTAGGCGGCAGTTTGTCAATCAACTCGGGCACCCGTTGCATTACCTGCTCGGCCAGTGCCCGGGAGGTGGTGAACAGCCAGGCGGGTGACTCATGGCCATGCTCGGCCTGGCCGACCAGGTCACTTGCAACCATGGCCGCATCAGCGCTGTCGTCCGCAATGACGCCGACCTCGGACGGACCGGCAAACACATCGATGCCGACCTTGCCAAACAATGTGCGTTTGGCTTCGGCAACGAATTTGTTACCGGGTCCGACAATGACATCCGCAGGCTGGCCCGTAAAAAGGCCATACGCCATCGAGGCAATGGCCTGCACACCGCCCAGCGTCATGATGACATCGGCACCGGCCCGGTCGAAGGCGTATAGCAGATACGGATGCATCGGACCGCCACGAAACGGCCCGGAGCAGGCGATGATGGTTTTCACACCTGCCGCCTTGGCCGTGGCCACGCCCATATAGGCCGAGGCGATGTGCGCATACCGCCCGGCAGGCGCGTAACAACCGGCCACATTGACCGGCAGTACCCGTTGCCCGGCAGTCACGCCTGGATGCAGGCCCACCGAGAATTCGTTCAGCGACCGGCGCTGCGCCAGCGCAAAGTCGCTCACCTGCTTGATCGCAAAATCGATGTCGCGCCGCACCTGGTCAGGCACCTCGGCGCTGCGCCGCTCGATCTCGGCCCGGCTCACCACGATCTCGCCGTCCCACTGGTCGAGTTTTTTGGCATAGGCCCGCACCGCCGACTCGCCGTTGGCGCCAATTTCGCCCAGCATGGTGGTCACGACTTGCTGGGCACTGGCTGTTTCTGTTTCCGGCGTCTTGTCGGCTTTTTTCAGGTATGTCACAGTCATTTCAATCTCCTCAAGGGGTCAATAAAAAGTCAATCAAAAAGGCGCCGCCAACCTCATTTGAAAGCCCTTACAAATCCAGGCTTTGAAAAAGCACCTCCACGACAGGCGTGCAGGTGCTTTGCGTGACTTACTGGGTGCGGTTGGCGAACTCTCGCAATTTGGGGTTCGCGTTGACACGCTTCATGTAGGCATCGGTGATGTAGTCGTTGCCCGGCGGTGTGGTGTTGATGGCGCCCGTGCCGCGCATGAAGGCGGCAATTTGCCCAAACCAGGTGTCCATGTCGGAAGCGCCCCGGCTGCGGTCCATGCGGGCGAGCTGCTGTTCGAGGCTAAAGGTCGGGCGCTTGGCAAACTCCTTTTGCAGCGAAGCGTCGGAGACATTGACACCCCCCTGCTCGTAGAACTTGCGCATCATCACCACCGCTTCGGGCCGGTTGGCATTCATCCACGACCAGGCGCGCAGGTAAACGGCGAGAAATTTCGCGACCTCCTCGGGGTTCTGCTCGGCGTATTCACTGCGTGCCACCAGCGCACCGGGCACGATGGCGCCGCCGTCCTTGCCCGAGCAGAGCTGGACAGCGCCAGCCTTTTCTTCCACCGCATAGGTGTTGGGCGCCCAGAGCCCGGCCAGGTTGGCGCCGCCCGACGCCAGCGCCGAGATGATTTCGGACTGCCCCATGTTCTTGATCATCACGTCCTGCTTGGTCAGTCCGTATTTTTTCAGGCACGACTGGACCGCAAAATCTCCAGTGGAATTGCTGGTGAGCAAAATCGTCTGGCCTTTGATCGCCGCCGGGTTTTTGGCGATCTGGTCAGCCATTTCCTTGCTGACCATCAGGGCGTTGGCGTCCGATTCGTCATTGGTCAGGCCAATGGTTTTGATGCCGAAGCGCATATGGCCCAGCACCGCCGGCACAGAGCCTGTTCCGCCCACATCCCATGATTTGGCCGCAGCAGCAGCCATTTGCGGCACACCCGCCGGGAAGATGCTGAACACCGGCTTGAGCCCTACTTCAGCCCACCAGTTCTTCTCTGCGGCAACAAAAAACGGCAAGGACCAGTACAAGGCCGGCTGGTAGCTGACCTTGATTTCAGTGAGCGGTGCCTGCGCTTGAGCGCCCAGCGTGGCGCTGGCGACAAGAGCGCCCAGCAGGGTGTTGCGCAAGAAGGTTTTCATGGGAATCTCCTGAAGTTAGTGGAATAAAAATCCGGGGCCTGACTCAATGGATTGCCGCATCGTGCTGATCGCGCAGCAATTTCCATATCTGGGTTCGAAGGTGAACAAAAGACGGCTGGTCCATGACGTCCTCGATGCGCGGCAGGGCGTCCCAGCCTTCTGCATCGCGAATGGATTTGATGTCGATGATTTCCCGGATCGTGCCGGGCCGGCGCGACATCACCACGACGCGGTCGGCCAGGTAAACCGCCTCTTCCACCGCATGGGTGATGAACAGCACGGTGCGCGGATGCTTGCGCGCCAGGCGCACCAGCTCCTCCTGCATGACCACGCGCGTCTGGGCATCGAGCGCGCCAAAGGGTTCATCCATCAGCAAGACCTTGGGGTCGAGCACATAGGCCCGGGCAATCGCCACCCGCTGCTGCATGCCGCCCGAGAGCTGGTGCGGAAAGGCTTTTTCGTAACCCTTCAGGCCCATCAGGTCGATGTATTGCTCGATACGTTTTTTCCTTTCGGCCGCCGCGATGCCCAGCGAATGCAGGCCGAACTCGATGTTGTCCCAGACGGTTTTCCAGGGGAACAGCGCAAACTGCTGAAACACCACCGCACGGTCCGGGCCGGGGCGCGTCACCACCTCGTTGTCCACCATCACATGGCCGCCCGTGGGATGTTCAAGTCCCGCCGCCATGCGCATGCAGGTGGTCTTGCCGCAACCCGACGGCCCCACGATGGCGACAAACTCGCGGTCGCCGACCTCCAGGTTGACGCCCTTGAGCGCGACAAAGTCCTGGTTGCCCTGGTGAAAGGTGCGCTCCACATTGTTGAAATGAATGATGGCCATAGGTCTCCTGGGCTGGTGTTTTTCAGGGCCGCGCTTTTCACAGTCCACGGCGGGTTTCAATCGTCTGCTGCAGACGCTGCAGCAGCACATCCATGACCAGGCCCACCAGTCCGATGGCAATCATGCCGCTCATCACCGTGGCGGTGGACAAGCCGGCCTGCCCCTTGACCATCAGGTAACCGACCCCGCTGGACGCAACGATCAGCTCGGCTCCCACCAGCGACTGCCAGGCCAGGCCGGCAGAGATGCGCAGGCCAGCCACGATAGACGGAACAGCCGCAGGAAGCATGACCTGCGTGATGCCGCGCCAGGGGCCCGCGCCCAGCATGCTGGAGGCTTCGATGTACTTGCGGTCCACATACTTGGCGCCGCGGTAGGTGTTGATCAGTACCGGCGGCAGTGCCCCCATGAAAATGATCAGGATTGGCCCGCCAATGCCGGTGCCAAACCACAGTGCCGCAAAAGGCACCCAGGCAATCGGCGCAACAAAACGCACCGCTTCAAACAGCGGCCCGACAATCTTGTCCACCCAGCGAAACCAGGCCATCAGCAAGCCCAGCGGAATGCCGACACACACCGCCAGAATGAACCCCATGGCAAATCGTTTCAGACTGGACAGCAGGTGCATTTGCAGCGTGTAGCCAGCAAACGGCTCATGCGTCAACTGGACCAGGCGCGAGAGGATTTCCCACGGCGCGGGCAAAAAAGTGCGCGGCACCAAGCCCGACAAGGCCATGGCGGACCAGAGGAAGAAAAATCCGGCGGCGCCCGCCAGACTCAGGGCCCAGAAACGGCCCGCGGACAAAGGGGGTTGCAGCATTTACGTGCTCCTCCAGGGCATCACTTTTTTCTCCAGCCAGCCCAGGGCCAGCGTCATCAGCCAGCCGGTCAGGGCCACGCTCATCATGCCGACCAGGATCATGGGCGGGTAAATGTCCTGCGCGCCCTGGTTAAGGATTTGCCCCAGACCCGCGATGGCGCCCACCAGTTCAGCCGCCACGAGGGTGGTCCACGACGCCTGCAATGACAGTCGCAGCCCGGTGAAAATGCTCGGCATCGCCCCGGGAATCAGCACCTCTTTCCAGTAGCGCCAGCCGGCAATGTTCAGCATGGCACTGGCCTCCAGCAGCGGTCGCTCGATCTGGCGCACGCCGCTGAAGGTGTTGATGACCGACGGCACGAAGGCAGCGACGAAAATCACCATCACCTTTGCGGCATCGCCCAGACCGAGCCACACGATGGCCAGCGGAATCCAGGCCAGCGGCGGAATCGGGCGCAGAAACAGGAAAGCCGGGTTGGCCAGCGCCTCCACCGTGCGGCTGGCGCCCATTGCCAGCCCCAGCACCACGCCCAGGGTGGATGCCACCACAAAACCCATGGTGACCAGCCGCACGCTGCGCAGCACATGTTCGTGCCAGCGCGCATTGCTGTAGCCGTCAAACACGATCTGGTTCCAGGAGGCCAGGGTTTCAGCCGGCGCGGGAAACCGCATGCTGGAGATCAGGCCGGAGCCATCGGTCAGTCCCCACCACACCAAAACCACCATGCCCAGCGTCAGCATCACACGCAGCAACCCATTGCTCCACGAAAAAAGGTGTGCGCCATTGCGATTGGAAGCGCTGGCGGCCAGAGGTTGAACGGTTTTCGCAGATGTCACCAAACTCTCCCGAATTGATTTGTAAGCGCTTTCATTATTTGACGTTCAAGCCTTACCTGTCAATCGGATGACGATGTTGATTTATTAACGTAAACCCGAAGATTGCCGGCTTAAAATAAAACCTGTAAGCGCGTACATTTAAATCTTATGACTGCACCTGAAAATAGCCACCCCACCATTGACGATGTCGCCCGCCTGGCGGGCGTATCGACCGCGACGGTGTCACGCGTCCTGAACCGGCCCGAGTCGGTCAGCGAGTCTTTGCGCAAGAAAGTGGCGGCGGCGGTGGAGCGGCTGGGTTATGTGCCGCATGCCGGGGCGCGTGCGCTGATGCTGCGGCGCTCCGGCACGGTCGGCGCGGTGTTTCCCACCGTGGACAACGCCATCTTTGCCACCGCCATTGATGCGCTCCAGCGTCGGCTGGCGCAGTCGGACATCCAGTTATTGATTGCCACCAGCGGCTACGACAAAACCAGTGAAATGCGCCAGGCCATCAACCTGGTCACCCGGGGGGCCGATGCGCTGGTGCTGTGCGGCTTCAGCCAGCATCCCGACCTGCTGCGTTTCATGGCGCAGCGCAGCCTGCCCTGCGTCCATGTGATGGTGCATGCGCCGGACAGCCAACATATCAGTGTCGGCTTTGACAATGTTGCCGCCATGGCCCAGGCGACGCAATACCTGATCGATCTGGGGCATCGCCACATTGCCATGCTGGCCGGCGTAACACACAGCAATGACCGTGCAATGCAGCGTGTTGAAGGCGTGCGCAGGACATTGCAGGCGGCCGGGCTGGATTTACCCGCCGGGCGCCTCCTGGAGAGGGCTTACGCGCTGGCCGATGCGCGGGACGGGCTGCGCCAGCTGATGGCGCACCAGCCAGCGCCCACGGCGGTGATCTGCGGCAACGACGTGCTGGCCTTTGGCGCCATGCTGGAAGCGGCCAGCCTGGGCTTGCAGGTGCCGCGCGACCTGTCCATCGTGGGTTTTGATGACCTGGAGATGGCTCGGCACCTGCAGCCCGCACTGACCACCGTAAGGGTTCCCACGCAAGCCATGTGGAGTACAGCGGCCGACCGGCTGGTGGCCGCGATTCGCGGTGAGCCGGTCCAGCGCAGCACCAAAATTGACGTGGCGCTGGTGGTGCGTCAGTCCACCGGACCGGCGACATCAGTCAAACCGGGCTGAAGCCAACAGGAATTCAGCCGTTGGGAAAATATGCCCATCCGGGCAAAACCCCGATCTCATGGCATGGTCAGGCCGCGCCACAGCAGGCTGGTACTGCCGGCAATCAACAGCAGCCACACCGCCTGAATGACGCGTTCCGCGGGCATGCGCGCATGCAGGTGGCTGCCCGCCAGATAGCCCAGAATCGCACACGGCAACAACGCAAACGCGAGCAGCAGCAGTCCGTCCTGGCGGTAAAACCCGCTGCCGGTGAAAAGCGCCAGCCGGATCAGGGCGGTGCCGAAGATCAGCACGCCAATGGTCGCGCGCATCACGGTTTTGTCGGGCAGGCGCCGCGCCAGGTAGATCATGTAAACCGGCCCGCCCGTGCCATACAGCGCGGTGAACGCGCCCCCCACCATCCCGGCGGGCATGGCCCACCGGGACGAAATGGGTGCAGTCACCGCCTTGCGCAGCAGGCTCCAGCTGGCATAGGTGAGCACAAAGAGGCCCAACACCATCAGCAGCCAGCGTTCGCTGACGCGTACCAGCAAGGTCACACCCACCGCCATGCCGATCAACAAAAAGGGCAGCAAGCGCAGCAATTCGCTCCGGTCCAGGTATTTGCGATTCTTCAGGCCCAGCAACAAGCCGGCAAAAAGATCAAACACCAGCATCATCGGCACGGCAAAGCGCAAGGGAAAGAAATGCGCCAGCAGCGGTATGGCAATGATCGCTGCGCCAAATCCGGTCAGGCCATACACGGTGTACGCGACCGTCACGATCAGCGCGGCGCTCAGCAGCGTAAGCCAGGGCAGGTCGATCACGCGCTCACTGCCTTGCGTTGGCAGGCGGGCGACGTGAGCGCCAGCATCATCGCTGCGGCCATCCGTCTGAGGACATCACAACACATGCGCACAAACCTGTCACCGTCGGGGCACCAACGCCATCGTTTGACACACAGGCCCCCTTCAATACTGGATCTGCGGCGCAGGCACACCCTCGATCATCACGTTCAGGCAGGCGGGCAGGCCGCTGGCCTGGGCACGCTGTACGGCCGACGCCATCGCCTGCGGCTCGGTCACCCGTTCGCCATGACCGCCGAAAGCCTGGGCGACAGCGTCATAGCGCATCGGGCGAAGCTCGCAGCCCACCAGCCGGTCCGCACCGTAGTCGCGCAACTGGATCTGGTATTCGGCATTCCAGCGCGCATCGTTGCCGACCACCGACACAAAGGGCAGTCCGTAGCGCATGGCCGTGTCGTATTCAGCGATATGAAACCCGACCGTGCCGTCCCCCATCACCGCCACCACCGGCGCTTGCGGCTGCGCGCAACGCGCGGCCAGCGCATACGGAAGACCCGAGCCGATCGAGCCCGCCACGCCGTTGTTGACCCGGTGCGGCGCGTTCAGGCAAGCCATCGCCCACTGCCCTATTTCGCCGCCATCGCACACCAGCACCGATTCGGGATGGCTGTCGAGCAGTGCCTGCAGCGGCCTGAGCATCTGCACCGGATGAAGCTTGCCAGGCAAATCCGACTGCACGCTGTCCCATGCCGGCGGACGGTAGGCGATCGCGCCGCGCACGTCGGCGCGCCACGCGGACGGCGCGCCGCTTGAAGCCGCCTGCGTCAACGCCGACAGCGACGAAAAAGCATCGGCCAGCGCGGTGACTTCAAGTCGATCACCGAGCGCGTTGCGCGTGCGTTCGATTTCGGCCGGTTCGGCATCCACCTGATGCACGGTGGCTTGTGCCGACAAGGCCGGAGCCTTGCCGAATTTGAGCGTGAAGTCGAGCCGTTTTCCGACCAGCAGCACGCAGTCGGCCTGCGCCAGCATCTGCGCAAAGGCACCCAGGCTGGCATCGGCGATGCCGCGCGGACTTTCCATGCCGATCACCGGCACACCGCTGGCCGCTTCCAGTGCAGCCAGCATCGCGCGGCCCGGGCGGGTCATGCAGGCCGGGCCGGCAAGGATCATCGGCCGCCTGGCCTGGGCCAGGCGCTGCATCAGGTCGCTGGCGGTGGCCAAGTCCAGCGCCATGGTTTCAGGCTCGAAGGCATCGGCCGCCAGCGCCGGTGCCTCAGCGATGTCATCGAGCGCGTCCGTGGGCAGGTTCAGGTTCACCGGCCCGGGCCTGCCCGATCGCGCGATACGGATCGCCCTGGCGATGTCGCCGGCAACCTGGTCCGGCCCGGCGCACGTCCAGGCCGCCTTTGTCACCGGGGTCGCCATCTCGGCCTGGCGCATTTCCTGAAAAGCGCCCAGTCCAAGCTGGTTGTTCGGCGCATGGCCGGACAGCAGCAGCACCGGCGATTCGGCCATCTGCGCGGTGTAAAGCGCAGACACCGCATTGCCATGGCCGGGGCCACCGGTGACCAGCGCCACGCCCACCTCGCCGGTGATGCGCGCATAGGCATCGGCCATGTGCACGGCGCTGGCCTCGTGGCGCGTGTGGATGAGCTCAATTCCCGAATTGAACGCGGCATCGAAAATCGGCATGATGTGGTTGCCCGAAAGCGTGAAGATTCGGCGCACGCCGGCTGTCTTGAGCGACTGGATCAAGGCATCACAGCCACGGTTGCGGGAAAAGGTGTTCATGTATCGGTCCTTTTATTTCAATTCAATCTGGAGTTCGCGGCCCAGGCGTTCGTAGACCTGGTACTGATCCGACGCGAATTTTTCGGTGTCCCCGGGCTTCATCACCCGCGCAATGCTGCCGGCTTTTTCAGTTGCGGCAATCCACTGGGGGTCCTGCGCGGCGGCTGCGAGTGTGTTCACCCAGCGGTCCGTGATCTCCTTGCCCAAGCCGGGCGGACCATACAGCGCACTCCAGCCGATGACTGCTTCGAGTTGTGGATAACCCGCCTCGCGCGCCGTCGGCACGTCTGGCAGATCCTTGAGTCGCTCTGGCGTCGTGGTCATCAGCGCATGCAGCTTGCCGCCCTTGATATTGCCGATCATCGACGTGAGGTTTCCACAACTGAAATCCACATCGCCCGAAAGCACGGCCATGGCCGCTTCACCGCCGCCCTTGTAGGCCACCGGCACAGCGGCGTTCTTGCCGAGCTTGAGCACATCGAACAACAGTTGGGGACCAAAGTTCAAGATCGTCGCAGGGCCAGTGGTGCTGTAGTTCAGCTTGCCAGGCTTGGCGCGCAACGCAACAACCAGGTCTGCCATGGTCTTGAAGCTTGATTCGCTGCGCACCGCGCAGACCACAGGATTCAATTCCAGCAGGCCAAGGAAAGTGAAGCTGTCCCACTTGTAGTCCAGCCCCTTTTGCAGTGCTGGCAGGACAACCTGCGAGCCGACGCGGGCGAGCAGCAGTGTGTAGCCGTCGGGTTTGGCGCCCCGCACCGCGAGAGAGCCAATGGCGCCGCCTGCGCCGGCCCGGTTCACCGGAATCAGACTCTGGCCCATCGTGCGTTGCACCACGACGCCCAGATTGCGCGCAGCGACATCGGCATCGCCGCCGGCACTGAAGGGCACGACCAGCGTGACCGGGCGATCGGGGTAGGGATGGGTCTGGGCACTTGCCTGAGGTGCGATGGCAGACAGGCCGGCCCATAGGGCCAGGGTATACGGGATGGAATGCACGATGTCTCCTGTTCTTCAGATTAGAAATTCGGGCGCCACCGGCTGGCCTGCCATGGAAAGGTCAAAGCGCACGGGGCGCCTTGTTCAAGCGTTTCAAGAAACGATTGCATCCTCCTCTTGCAGGATCGTCTGGCCAGGCACGACGCGGGTGAAGTGCACCGGTTCGCGGCGCATCGACAGCGTCTGGCCGTCCTGCGTCACGACGATGTAACTGGAGCCTTCCAGGTCGCCGGTGTGCGGATGGTCTTCGCGGAAATGCGCGCCGCGCGAGTCTTCGCGGGCCAGCGCGGAGGTGGTGATCACACGGCCCACGGCAATCAGGCTCTTCAGGTTGAGCCAGTCGTGCCAGCTCAGGTTGAAGGCGCGGTCGCCATCGGCCACGCCGGTGCGCGACAGCCGCGCATCGAGTTCAGCCAGCGTGACGAGCGCGCGCTGCAGGCCTTCGGCCGTGCGCAAAATGCCAACGTCCTGCCACATGCAGTCGAACAGCGCTTCGCGAATCGCCTCAATGTTCCCGGGCGCCTGCGCAAACGGCGTCAGGTGCGAGGCCATGCTTTGCCCGATCGCCGCTTCGTCCGGGTCGCGCAGGCGGCCCTGGCTGTTCACCCAGACCGCCATGCTGTCGCCGGCGATGCCGCCGAACACGGTGGAATTGGCCACGCCGTTGCCGCCCAGCCGGTTGGCGCCGTGCACACCGCCCGTGTCTTCGCCAGCGGCAAACAAACCGGTCAAGGCCGTGGTGCAGTCGGCTTTAAACACCACGCCGCCCATCATGTAGTGGGCTGTTGGCACCACTTCCACCAGGCCGCCTGCCAGATCGAAACCGCAATCACCGCAACGCTCGACCATGCCCTTGAACTGCTTGCGCACCTTCTCAGGCCCCAGATGCGACATCTGGAGATAAACGCCGCCATTCGGCGACGTGCGGCCCGCGCGCATCTCGGAAAAAATGGAGCGTGACACGATGTCGCGGGTGGCGCGCTCCAGCCTCGGGTCGTAGCGGTCCATGAAGCGCTGGCCGTCGCCATTGAGCAGGTAGCCGCCCGCGCCGCGCAAGCCTTCTTCCAGCACGGTGCCGGTCATGCGCGTGCCGGTGCCGGCGAGCAGGCCGGTGGGGTGGAACTGCACCATTTCCATGTCGCGCACCGGCAGACCCGCCCGTAGCGCCATCGCCAGGCCGTCGCAGGACTTGTCGCCGGAGGGCGTGTGGTACTTGTACATGGTCGGGCCGCCGCCGGTGGCGAGCAGCACGGCCTTGGCCTGCACGAACACGAAGCCGCCGTCCCGCATGTCGATCATCAGCACGCCCGCCAGCGCGCTGCCGTCGGGCGTCTTGATCAGCTCGATGGCGCGGTGCTCTTCAAGCCGGGCAATGCCGCGCGACCAGACCTGCTCGGACAGCCGGTTGATGATCTCGATGCCCGTCAGGTCACCCTTGTGCACGGTGCGGTCGAAGGTCTGTCCGGCAAAGGCTTTCTGGTGCACGGTGCCATCGGGGTTGCGGTCGAAAAAGCAGCCCAGTTCGTTTTCAAGCTCGTGCACCCGCTCGACCGCCTTGGTCACCAGCGTCCAGGCCAGGTCCTGGTCTGACAGCCATTTGCTGCCCTCGATCGTGTCCATGAAATGCCGCTCGACCGAGTCGCCTGCGGCCAGCGCGACGTTGTAGCCGCCCTGCACCATCCGGGTACAGCCGCATTTCCCGAGCAGGCCCTTGACGGCGACGGTGATCGACAGGTCAGGGGCCGTCTGGTGCGCATGCAGGGCGGCAAACAGGCCGGCGCCGCCGGAGCCCAGGATCAGGATGTCAGTCTGCACTCGTTTGATGGTCATGTTTTCACTCCCAGACTGGCCAGCGCTGTGGCCCTGTTGCCTGCCGTGCTTTGCTTGAGCTCGTCATACAGGCTGCCGCCATGGCTGTCCATGGCCACCAGCAGCGGGCCGAAATTGCGTATCCTGAATTTCCAGAGCGACTCGGGGTTCAGATCGTCCATGTCGACGTCTTCGATCTGCTCGATCCATGTGGTTTCCAGCGCGGCGGTGCCGCCGACAATGGCCAGGTAGACGCCGCCCAGGTCCTTGAACGCAGACAGCGAGCCGTCCCGCAGGCCGCCCTTGCCGATGACCATGCGCACGCCGTAGTCCGTCATGAGCGGCCGGGTGAAGCGCTCCATCCGGTCAGAGGTGGTCGTGCCGATGCAGATCGGCCGGTAGCCGGCCGGGTACTCGGCGGATTTTTCAACCTTCTGCACATTCGGCGCGGTGTGGATCACGGCATGGCCATTCATGTCGAACCGGGCCTGGCGGCCGTGGTCGAACATGTGGATCTGCGTGGCATCGCGGATGCCGAACAGCGTTGCCTGCAAGGTGACCGTGTCGTTGATACGCAGCTGACGGATTTGCGCCTCGGTGACCGGCGTGGAGAGTTCGTGATGCGCCATGCTGAATTCCTAAAAAGTCCTTAATAGCCGTAGGTCACGCCTGCAGGCGTGAACGTTGCGCGGGCGCGCCGCGCCGAGTGGCACTGCATGTTGACGGCGATGGGGTTCATGGTGATGTGCGTCGAGGCCAGCTCGATCTGCACCGCGAAGGCCGTCGAGTCGCCGCCCAGGCCTTGCGGCCCCACGCCCAGCTGGTTCACTGCGGCAGACAGCGCCTCTTCCAGTTTGGCGCCCTCGGGGTCGCTGCAGCGGCTGCCCAGTTCGCGGGTGGCCGCGCGCTTGGCCAGCGCCACGCTCAGGTCGGACGTGCCGCCAAGGCCGACGCCGACGATGGTCGGCGGGCAAGTCTTGCCGCCGGCCGCCAGCACGCAGTCGATCACAAAGGTCTTGATCGCGTCGATGCCTTCGGCCGGAATGGCCATCTTCAGGAATGAATTGTTTTCCGAACCGCTGCCCTTGGGGATCATTTCGATGTCCAGCAGGTCGGGCATCGGGCTGAAATCAATGTGAATGACGGGCACCTCGATGCCGCAGGAGGTGTGGTTGTTCTTGCGCGTCAGCGGATGCACCACCGAGGAGCGCAGCGGATGCTCGCGGGTGGCGCGCTCGCAGCCGCGGCGTATCGCCTGCTTGAGCGCGTGGCCATCCACCTGCACGTTCGAGCCGATCAGCAGGTTGTAGATGGGAATGCCGGTGTCCTGGCACAGCAGGTTGTCGGTGGCCTCGGCCACCTGGATGTTGGTCACCATGGTCGCCAGCACGCTTTGGGCCGTGGCAGCCGTTTCCGTCCGGGTCAGCCGGTCCAGCCCGGCCTTGACATCGGGCGGCAGCATCTTGAGCGCGCGGATGTACAGCGTCATGGCGGCGTCTTCCACCGCTTGCAAATCAATCTTCATCGGTTTTACCCTGGCGTCAGTTGGTGGTGATGTTGCGGTTTTTCACGAGGGTGGCCCACTGCTTGGACTCCGCATCCATGGCCTTGGAAAATTCGGCAGGGGTGTTGCCCACCGGGGTCATGCCCTGCACGAACAAACGCGCCTTGGTGTCAGATTCGGCCAGCACCTTGGCAGTGTCGATCTGTATTTTGGAAAGAATCCCCTGGGGCGTGCCGGCGGGCGCCAGAAAACCAAACCAGCCGGTGTTTTCGAAGCCTGGCAGGCCGCTTTCGGCCACGGTGGGAACGTCAGGCAGCTGCTCTGAGCGCTGCTTGCCGGTCACGGCCAGCGCGCGCAGCCTTCCGGGGCCCAGCAAGGCAGAAGCCGCTGCAAAATTGCCCACCATCATCTGGATCTGGCCCGCTATCAGGTCGTTGTAGGCAACCGCTTCGCCCCGGTAAGGCACATGCCTGATTTCGATGCGGGCGGCATCGGCAAAGTTTTCACCGGCCAGGTGCACCTGGCTGCCCACACCGGCAGAGCCGAAGTTGAGCGCGCCTGGTGTTTCCTTGGCCAAGGTGATCAATTCCTTCACGCTCTTGACCGGCGCGCGGTCAGGCACCACGAGCAACATCGGCCCGCTGGCCACATTCGTGATCGGCGCCAGGTCCTTCCTGGTGTCAAAAGGCATGTTCTTGTAGATGTGCGGATTGATGGTGATGCTGCCCGAGGCCATCAGCAGCGTGTAGCCGTCGGCCGGCGATTTGGCCACCATGTCTGCGCCCAGGTTGCCGCCAGCCCCGGCGCGGTTTTCGACAATCACCGGCTGGCCCCAGAGCACCGAAAGCTTCTGGCCGATCATGCGTGCCACCACATCGGTTGAGCCGCCCGGCGAAAAGGGAACGACCAGGCGCACCGGCTTGGCGGGCCAGCGCTCCTGCGCCATGGCGGGCATGACGCCCCAGGCGGCAACCGTGACGACGGTTGCCGCAAAAATGCGGCCCAGGGCTGAACGTCGGTTAAAGGTCATGTCGTTGTCTCCTTGTTATGGAAAAGCAGGCCTTGCACACCGCCTGGAAAAGTCAGGAAAAGCCCGTGAAAGTCAGGAAAAAAGTGACAGGGCAAAGGCCATTCCGGCGGCGGCGGCAAAACCCGCCGCACCCGCAATCCAGTCCTTGCGCAGTCCCGATGCGCTGCCGAATTCGATCAGCAGCAGGCGCACGCCGCCCATCATGTGCAGCGCCAGCAGGACCACCAGGCCCCATTCGGCAAACTTGAAAAGTCCCTGGTCGGCGAAGCGCAGAAAACCGTCCAGTGCGGCGGCTCCCTGCAGGGCCTGGCCCAGCGCCCAGAAATGCAGCGGCAGGAATGCCGCCAGGCCCAGGCCCGACAGGCGATGCATCAGGAAAGCCCAGTAGGCTGGGTGCGCGCGGGCGCGCTGGTCGTTGCGGCGCTTCATGCCGCCACCACTGCAACCACGGCGCGCAGGCCCATCCCCAGCAGCAGCAGCCCGAAAGCCCGCGAGAGCCAGAGCGCAGCGCGTTCCCCCAGGCCCCACCATTCACGGGCAATGTTGGCCACGCCCACGGGCACATGCACCGCGCAGGCCACGACAAACACCGCATAAAACACGGCAAAACCCCAGTTGCCCTGCGTGCGGCCCAGGATTTCACCAGCGCTCAGCCCGCCGCGCACCGCATAGATCATGACCGCCAGATGCACCACCACGCACAGCGCCAGCACCATGGCGCTGATGCGCTGCCAGTACCAGCGCTTGGCCTGCGCGATGCCGGACGCAGCCGCGGCACTCACAATTCGCCCCGCACAGCCGCTTTGGCCACTATGCGCTTGAGCCCGGCAATCGACAGCGTAGGGGCGAGCTGCTTGGGACAGCGCTCGGTACAGGAACCCTGGGTGTGGCAGGAATGGCAGCCCGCGTCACCGGCCACCGCTCGCAGCCGCTCGACCTGCTGCACATCCCGCACGTCGTTGGCCAGCGTCCAGGCGCGGTTGAGTGCCGCCGGACCCAGGTAGTCAGGCTGCCAGCTCACCACGTCGCACGAGGCGTAACAAATGCCGCAGCCGATGCATTCAATGCCGGCGTCGGCCGCCTTGCGTTCCGGGGAAGCCGGCTCGACCTTCGCGAAAGGCGCGTCGCGCGTCAGTTCGCCCTTGAACTGCCCCTTGGCACGGGCCCATTTATCAAAGAACTCGCTCATGTCGGTGACCAGGTCCTTGATCACCGGCAGGTTCGACAGCGGCGCGATTTCCAGTTCGCCGTTGGGGGCCACCTTGGAAATGTGCGTGCGGCAGGTCCAGCGCGCCTTGCCATTGACGGTCATGGCGCAAGAGCCACACATGCCCACCCGGCAGGCAAACCGGTAGCTCAGCGAGGGCTCCAGATGGCGCTGGATATAGGTCACGACATCCAGCACGGTCTGGCTTTCGTTGCGCGGCACGTCGTAGGCCGTGAACCCGCCGACCTCTTTGCCGCGCCATACCTTTACCTTGAGAGTTTTATGCATGTGGGTATTCTTGATTCGGTCAAGGGAAAATAAAAGCTAGTAATAATTTGTTGAAAGTAAATTATTTGTTTAGCTCGTGGCGGTCGTCGGCCGACGCCAACCCCTCCCAAAAACTGGAGACAAGAATGCGTTCAGTCCGGACCCTTAAAACTTTTCTGGCCGTGGTCCAGTTCGGCAGCTTCGCGGCAGCCGGCCACGCGATCGGCTTGACGCCGGCAGCCATTGGCCTGCAGATACGCAGCCTGGAGGATGAGTTGAACCAGCCGCTGTTTGACCGGGCCGCGCGCTCGGTGGTTTTGAACACGGCCGGCCGCAAGCTGGTGCCAGCCATTCAGGATCTGGTGCTGCGCCATGAGGCGCTGGCAGCCGGTGCAGACACCGACGAACTGTCAGGTACCGTCGTGATGGGGGCGCTCATCTCGGCGCTGATGGGGTCGTTTGCAGATGCGCTGTGGACCATCAAAAAGCAGTATCCGCGTCTGGAGGTACGCCTGCTTGCCGGCCAGTCCGACGACTTCATGCGCAAGGTGGAACACGGTCAGCTGGACGGCGCGGTGGTGATCCGGTCACCACATGCGCTGCCCTCGAATCTGATCTGGACACCGCTGTACCGCGAGCCCATGGTGTTGATCGCGCCACGGCACCCGCACTTCAGCCTGTCTGCCGATCCGATCGAGATGCTCCGCAACTGCCCCTTCATCCGCTTCGACAGAACCACCTGGACAGGTTATCTGGTGAGCGAGGTCTTGCGGCAGTGCCATGTCAACCCGACCGATGCCATGGAACTCAATTCGTTTGAAGCCATCATGGAAATTGTGCGCCAGGGCTTCGGCCTTGCCATCGTTCCCAAACTGGCGAACGTTGACTGGTCAAGTGACCGGGGTTTGATGATCATCCCCCTGCCTTGCGTGGTGCTTGAACGCGACGTGGGCCTGCTTGAGCGCACCAGTCACCTGCGAACGGGGTTTACTGACGCGATCAAACAGTACTTCATCGATCACAAGACTCAGCCTGGCAAGAAGGCGCTTGGTTAAAGACGCAACCCAAAACCCTGATTTTTAATGAAATCATGCCCTTGCGCACTGTTCAAGGCATTTCAACGCTATAGATAAAATAGCATTGGCCCAAACCCTTCAGTGCGCCGCGTGGGGGCTCAGGCGTGTTTTCGAATGGCGTCGGCCACCACATTGACGATGCGGTCGATGTGTTCTTTCTCCACGATGAAGGGCGGGCAGACGACGACGTTCTCGCCGGCAGGCCGCACCATGACGCCGTTATGGAAGCATTCCATGAAGATGTCGTAGGCGCGCTTGCCCGGCGCGCCGGCCACCGACGCCAGTTCGACGGCACCGGCCAGCCCCAGCGCGCGAATGCCGATGACGTTGGGCAGCCCCTTGAGGCTGCTGTGCATGGCATCGCCCAGCACCTTGCCCATCTGGCCGGCGCGCTCGAACAGGTTTTCCTGCTGGAACAGCTCCAGCGTGGCAATCGCCGCTGCGCAGGCCACCGGATGGCCCGAATAGGTGTAGCCGTGGAAGAACTCCACCGCGTATTCGGGGCTGTTGGCGCTGCCCTTCATCATGGCGTCGTAGATGCGGTCGGTGCAGATCACGCCGCCCAGCGGAATCACGCCGTTGGTCACGCCCTTGGCAAAGTTCAGCATGTCGGGCACGACGCCGTAGTAGTCGGCGCCAAAGTTGACGCCGAGGCGGCCAAAGCCGGTGATCACCTCGTCAAAGATCAGCAAGATGCCGTGCTTGTCGCAGATCTCGCGCAGCCGTTTCAGGTAGCCCTTGGGCGGCAGATACCAGCCGGCGCTGCCGGAAATCGGCTCGACGATCACGGCGGCCACGTTGCTTGGGTCATGCAGCGGCAGGATGCGGTTTTCCAGTTCCAGCAGCAGGTCTTCAGTCCATTCGGGCTCGACGCCGTTGATGTAGGCATGGCTGACCGGGTCATGGATGAAGCGCAGGTGGTCCACGCGCGGCAGCAGGGCCGAGCCGTAAACCTTGCGGTTGGCCGGAATGCCGCCCACGCTCATGCCGCCGAACCCGACGCCGTGGTAGCCCTTTTCCCGGCCGATGAACACATTGCGGTGGCCTTCGCCGCGCGCCCGGTGGTAGGCCAGCGCCACCTTGAGGGAGGTGTCGGCCGCCTCCGAGCCGGAGTTGCAGAACAGCACCTTGTTCAGGTCACCCGGCGCCAAGTCGGCAATCATTTCGGCAGCCTTGAAGGCCTGGTCGTTGCTGGCCTGGAAGGCGGTGGCGTAGTCGAGCGTGTCGAGCTGCTTCTTGATGGCTTCGTTGATCGGCTTGCGGTTGTGGCCGGCGGTGACGCACCACAGGCTGGAAATGCCGTCGAGCACCTTTCGGCCGTCATGCGTCGTGAAATGCATGCCGTCAGCGGCCACGAAGATGCGCGGGTCTTTCATGAAGCTGCGGTTGGGCGTGAACGGCAGCCACTGGTGGTCCATGTTGAAGTTCTGATAAGCCATATCGAGTCTCCCAAGGTGCTGTAAAAAAATGAAGCCGGCGAATGCGGGTTGAAACTGCATTCTGGCACTCTTGCACGGCGGCGCATGACAGAGATGAGCCATCAGCGCGGCAAACACAAGCCACCTGCGACAATTCACCCCTTATGAATCACGCTTATATCCTGACCCTTTCATGCCCTGACCGCCGGGGCATTGTGCATGCCGTATCGGGCTTCCTGTTCGAGCATGGCGGCAATATTGAAGAGGCAGCGCAGTACAACGACCAGGGCACGGGGCTGTTTTTCATGCGCGTGCAGTTTGCCTGCAACCAGCTCACGCACAGCGAACTCTCCAGCCGGCTCAAGACCTTTGCCGAGCCCTTGCAGATGGACTGGAAGCTGCATGACAGCGCGCAGCCGATGCGCACCGTGATCCTGGTCAGCAAGGAAGGCCACTGCCTGAACGACCTGCTGTTTCGCTGGAAGTCGGGCCTGCTGCACCTGGATGTGCGCGCCATCGTCTCCAACCACCGCGAGTTTTACCAGCTGGCGGCCAGCTACAACATCCCGTTTCACCACCTGCCGGTCACCACCGCCACCAAGGCGCAGGTCGAGGCGAAGCAGCTGGAGATCATCGAGTCCGAAGGCGCCGAGCTGGTGGTGCTGGCGCGTTACATGCAGATCCTGTCAAACGACCTGTGCAAGCAGCTCGCTGGCCGGGCCATCAACATCCACCATTCTTTCCTGCCCAGTTTCAAGGGGGCAAAACCCTATTACCAGGCGCATGACCGGGGCGTAAAACTGATCGGTGCCACAGCGCATTACGTGACCGCCGACCTGGACGAGGGGCCCATCATCGAGCAGGACGTGGCCCGGGCCGACCACGGCATGACCGTGGAAGACCTGACGGCGATGGGCCGCGACACCGAAAGCCAGGTGCTGGCCCGGGCCGTGAAATGGCACAGCGAGCACCGCGTGGTGCTGAACGGCCACAAAACCGTGATTTTCAAATAGGCGTACCCCATGGCAACTGCCGAAACCCCGCCCGGTCAGAATGGCGTTCCCCCCTTTGTCCGGGGGCCTGTGCCGATGGAGGCCTACGCCGTGCCCAGCGCAGCCGCCAAGCGCATCCCGCCGATCCAGTGCCTGCTGACGTTCGAAGCCCTGGCGCGGTTGCGCAGCGTCACCCTGTCGGCCGAAGAACTGTGCGTCACGCCCAGCGCGGTCAGCCACCGGGTCAAGCAGCTTGAGCAGATCATTGGCACCAAACTGTTTGGCCGGGCTGATTTTTCACTGACCACCGAAGGCAGCGAATACCTGGCGCATGTGCGCGAAGGACTGGCCACGCTGCAGAAGTTTCCCGGCACGGCCGGACAGAGCGCCACGCCGGGCAAACGCAAGCTGCGGCTGGCGGTCACGCCGACGTTTGCCCGCTCCGTACTGATTCCGCGCCTGCGCCAGTTCACCGACGCCTACCCCGAGATCGACCTGACGCTGCAGGTGTCGATTCCGCTGCTCGACGTGGTGGCCGAAGACTCGGACCTGATCGTGCGCTTTGGCACCGGGCGCTATGCCGACCTGGAGCATGTCTGCCTCCTCGATGACGAGGTCACGCCGCTGGCGTCGCCCACCTTCCTGCGCGAGCACGGGCCGTTTGACGCCGCCGAAGACCTGCTGGGCGCAAACCTGCTGCGCTCGCCGCTGGAGCCGTGGCGCACCTGGTTCGCGGCCAACCACCTCGACTGGCCCGAGCCGGTCGAAGGCTCGCAGTTCAACGACATCGGCCTGATGTGCGACTGCGCCGCCGCCGGCATGGGCATTGCCCTGGTGCGCCTCAAGCTGGGCGCGCCGTGGCTGGAAAACGGCTCCCTGGTGCGGCTGGACACCAATGAAGTCTTCAGCCGCAAGGTGCCCAGCCCGCATGCGCACTACCTGTGCTGGCGCACCGGCACCATGGACCGCTGGGAATGCGCGGCGTTTGCCGACTGGCTGCGCAAAAGCCTGGTTTGAGCATCAAACATGCCTCTTGCGCATATAAAACGGGCGTAACTAGCTACCAATATAATAGCAATCAGGTTTCTGGCACTTCCGCAAACAACTGCGCCGCGCTGAGTTCCAGCGCCACGCTGGCCAGCCCTACCTGCTCGCCCCGGGCAAACGGGTGCAGCACCCACAAGCCGTCATCGCGCTTGCGGAAACAGTCGGTGCTGCGCGTGTCCAGGTCGATCAGCACATATTCCTCCAGGCTGGCAAGGCGGCGGTAGTGGCTGAATTTGAGTCCCCGGTCATAGGCGGCGGTGCTGGGCGACAGCACTTCGGCGATCAGCTTGGGTTCGGTCTTGACCATGGCGCTGGCCAGATCGAGCGCGCTGCAGGTCACCAGCACGTCGGGGTAAAAGTAGCTGTTGGCAGCGGCGACGTGCAGCCGCATGTCGCTCATATAGGTGCGGCAGGGGCTGCCGCCAAGGTGCTGGCGCAGGGCGAAAGCCAGATTCATGGTGACCGTCACATGCCGGTCTTCGGCACCGGCCATGGCAAACACTTCGCTGTCCAGAAATTCATGCCGGTCCCGTTGCGCGGGCTCCCAGGCGAGGTAATCGGCGGCGGTAAAAACAGGTTTTTGGGCGGCTTGGGCCATGGCGATGTCCTTTGCATGAATCGAGAAGTTATTTTGACACCTTCCCCTGCAATAGCTTGATGCCCACAAACAGGCAAGGCAGTCCAGGCCGCCTGGATTCCGAACAACATATTCCAGCGGCGTATCAGCGCGTCAGTGGAATGGATGCCGGCGGAAAACTGGACCCAATTTTCCTGTTGCGTCATTCCCCGACGCAACCCAAAAAAAACCTTAACGCGCCATGCGATGCGTGCCTGGGCGCTGCCAGCCCGCGCTCCTGTATTTCACACCCGGCTTTAGAAATCTTCACCCCCGGCCACCGGGCATTTGGACTAAAGTCTTGCTTCCATCAGGAAAATCCACCATGAACGCACCCGCCTCTTTGCAACAAATTTCCTCTATTGAACGCGCCGAGCGCCAGGCGCAGGTCGTGCGCGCGCTGGAAGCCGTGCTGCCCAGGCATGCACTGCTGTGGAACCGCGAAGACACCACGCCCTACGAATGCGACGGGCTGACCGCCTACCGCGAGCGGCCGCTGGTGGTGGCGCTGCCGGAAACCTATGCCGAAGTGCAGGCGGTGCTCAAGACCTGCCATGCGCTTGATGTGCCGGTGGTGGCGCGCGGCGCCGGCACCGGGCTGTCGGGCGGCGCCATGCCGCACCGGCTGGGCGTGACGCTGTCGCTGGCCAAGTTCAACAAGATTTTGAAAGTCGATGCCACCAGCCGCACGGCGCTGGTGCAGGGCGGTGTGCGCAACCTGGCGATCTCCGAGGCCGCCGCCCCCCACGGCCTGTACTACGCGCCCGACCCGTCGAGCCAGATTGCCTGCACCATCGGCGGCAATGTGGCCGAGAACTCGGGCGGCGTGCATTGCCTGAAATATGGCCTCACAGTGCACAACGTGCTGAAGGTCAAGGGGTTCACCATTGAAGGCGATGAGGTCGAGTTTGGCGGCGATGCGCTGGACGCACCGGGCTACGACCTGCTGGCCATCGTGATCGGCAGCGAAGGCATGCTGGCAGTGACCACCGAAGTCACCGTCAAGCTGATTCCCAAGCCACAACTGGCGCGCTGCATCATGGCCAGCTTCGATGACCTGCGCAAGGCCGGCGATGCGGTGGCCGGCGTGATTGCCGCCGGCATCATTCCGGCCGGGCTGGAAATGATGGACAAGCCGATGACGGCCGCGGTCGAGGACTTCGTGCATGCCGGCTACGACCTGACCGCGGCGGCGATCTTGCTGTGTGAAAGCGATGGCACGCCGGAAGAAGTCGAAGAGGAAATCGGCCGCATGAGCGCCGTGCTGGCGCGCTACGGCGCCACGGCCATCACCGTCAGCCAGAACGAAGCCGAGCGGCTGCGCTTCTGGAGCGGGCGCAAGAATGCCTTTCCGGCGTCGGGCCGCATCAGCCCCGACTACATGTGCATGGACTCGACGATTCCGCGCAAGCGCCTGGCCGACATTCTGCTGGCGATTGCCGACATGGAAATCAAGTACGGCCTGCGCTGCGCCAATGTGTTCCACGCGGGCGACGGCAACCTGCACCCGCTCATCATGTTCGACGCCAACGACGCTGACCAGTTGCACCGCTGCGAGCTGTTTGGCGCCGACATCCTGGAAACCAGCGTTGCCATGGGCGGCACCGTCACGGGGGAGCATGGTGTGGGCGTGGAAAAGCTCAACTCCATGTGCGTGCAGTTCTCAGCCGAGGAGAACGAGCAGATGTTTGGCGTCAAGCGCGCGTTTGACCCGAAAGGCCTGCTCAATCCGGGCAAGGTGATTCCGACGCTGAACCGCTGCGCCGAGTACGGAAAAATGCTGGTGCGCGGCGGCAAGATTTCGCACCCTGACCTGCCGCGTTTTTGAAACGCACCGCGCCGATGCGCCCATGATTCCGTTGCCCGACCCAAACCGGTTTATCGTTGCTTCGCCTTGCCGTGCCACTGCACGGGCTGCGGTTTGGCGTTTAATCCTGGTTTGATTTGGAAATGGAATGACATGAATGCCCTGCGTGGAATGATGTGGCTGCTGGTTTTCCAGTCGGCGGGCGAACTGCTGGGACGCGGCCTGGCCCTGCCACTGCCCGGCCCGGTGATCGGCATGGTGCTGCTGCTGCTGGCACTGCACTGGCCGGTCGTCCAGGAGCCGGTGGCCGCTTGCGCGGAGTTCCTCCTCTCGCACCTTTCCTTGCTCTTTGTTCCGGTAGGCGTGGGCGTGATGACCCATCTTTCGCTCGTCAGCGAGTACGGAATCCGCATGCTGGCAGTCGTGGTTTTGTCCACCGCGGCCGGCCTGGCCGTGACGGTGCTGACCCTGCACCTGCTCAGGGATCGCCATCCGGTTCTTGCCGCTGCCACCACGCCGGCCAAGGATGGCGATGTCTGATTTTGTCCAGCTGTGGGTCTATCTTTCCACCACGCCGCTGTTCGGCCTGACCGCGACGCTGATGGTGTATGTGCTGGCGCATGCCTTTTACGTGCGCGCCGGGCATGCACCCTGGGCGAATCCGGTGCTCTGGTCGGTGGTGGTGCTGGCCTGCGGACTGCTGGCCACCGGCGTGTCGTATCCGACCTACTTCGCCGGCGCGCAGTTCATCCATTTCCTGCTCGGCCCGGCGGTGGTGGCGCTGGCCTGGCCGCTGTGGCTGCGCCGGGCCGAACTGCGCCAGCGCTGGCACCGGCTGCTGGTCGCGGCGCTGGCAGGCGGCAGCGTGGCGGCGGCCTCGTCGCTGCTGCTCGGCGGGCTGTTCGGCCTGCCCAGGGAACTGATTCTTTCGCTGGTGCCCAAATCGGTCACCGCACCGGTCGCCATGGGCATTGCCGAGCAGATTGGCGGCATTCCGGCGCTGGCGGCGGTTTTTGCGGTGATCACCGGGCTGGTTGGCGCGCTGTGCGGCAAGTACCTGTTTGCAGCCCTGCGCATCCCGACGGACACGCAAGGCTGGGCAGCCCGGGGTTTCGCCCTGGGAACCGCCTCCCACGGCATTGGCGCGGCCCGTGCCATGCAGGTGGATGCGGATGCCGGGGCCTACGCGGGCCTGGCGCTGGGAATGCAGGTGGTACTGGCGTCCCTGCTGATTCCGCTGGTTTTCAAGCTGTTTTAGGCACGTGGTACGACGCCTGCGACTGAACCAGGGCAGACAGCAAGCTCCGTCAGCTCCTAAATAAATAGCACGCTATGCCGTCTGGACGGGCGCGAAGTCCAGTATTTGCTTAGATTCACTGGTCATGCAGCCTGCAGGCCGGGCTTGGCGATGACGGCCGGCTTGAGGCTGCCGCCCTGGGTGCCAAAGACAATTTCACCCGAGAGCTGGCCGCCTTCTTCCACCACCAGTTTGCCGTAGCGAATGGTGCCGGTGACCTTGCCGGTGGCGTAGATCACCAGCTTCTGGCGAACAATCAGGTTGCCATCGAATTCGCCCCGGATTTCTGCAATCTCGATCTCGGCCGAGCCTTTGAACGCGCCCTGCTCGGCAATCTGGATGACGCGCGAATTCATCGTGGCCTCCACCGTGCCCTCGACGACCAGCGTGTCGCAGTCGGTGATCTCGACGCCCTTGAGCTTGATGTTGGGTCCGACCGTCAGTTTGCTGCCGCTGTCCCGTTCGTTGACGGAAGGCGCAGCAGGTTCGCCACCCATCGGCCGGGCCATGTTTGGCGCCCCGGTTGAAGGGGAAGCGGAATGCAGCGTGCCGGAGGGCGCCGCGCCTGAACCCGTATAGCTGCTGCCCGTGGCAGGCCGCACACCGGTGGTTGGGATTTCATTCTCGCGCTTGCCAAAAAACGGTGTTGCCATGTGGTGTCCTTGAAAACCATTCATCCTACGTTGCGAAATAGCCAAAAATTTCTTGCCGGATGCAAGATAAGTAACGAATTAATTGTTTTCGTTTCCAGAAAATTCCCGTGTGCAGGCTGCTGGCAGCGCACCCAGCATTCAATGCCGGTTGCTTGCCCCGCGCTTCTGGCATGTGATCGGGCCATCGGACAAATAGACCGAGAAGTCGCGGCAGGCATCGAGTTGCGCCCTCGACGCCCCGGCCGTGGCGAAGCGAAAACCGCCAGCCGCCGTCCTCTTCAGGCCGCAAAGCTCAGGCAATCATTCGCACACACGCATTGCCAAATGCATCGCGTCAGGACCTTGGCAGGCTGGCGTGCGACCGGAGCATTGCGCACCTTCACGCCCATGCCCTCCTGAAAACAATACCGAGGCCTTCAGGCAGCCCGTCGGGCAAACGACGCTGCCGGGGCCGGGGTCCTCCTTCGACGAAACTGGCATCGTCTACTGCAGTCCATGGATCAGCCGCGTGCGGATACCCCTTCTTTCCCAACTGCCGTGAACGCCAATGGTTGTGAGCGTCAACTGGCCAGGCCATGCTTTCGGCCATTTTTTGCGCCAACAGCAGCCGGCGCAGGCAACGGGTCAATAAATACAGCGCCAACAATTCGGCGGCCTCAGATCCATGCATCAGTGTGGAGCGGCGGCAGTTGCATGTCGAAACCGACCCGGCATGATAAAAATTTAGTAAAAACAACCTTTCAAGTTTTCAATCCATATTTATCAAATTTCAGTCAAATCCACATCCACATCCACATCACCGGCAATACGGTGATTGATGCGCCGCCCCAGGTCAGGAGAAAAAATCTTTACCCCTGCGTTCATGCATGAACAGTTTGAAAAAAACTTCAGCGTCCAGAACCCCTGCGGGCGGTTGGTGCTGGTGACGGGCCACCGCCGGGAAAACTTTGGCATAAGTTTTGAACACAATTGCCAGGCGCTGGCACGCGTTGCCACCAGCCAGGAAAAGGTCCAGCTGGTATATCCAGTCCGCCTCACCCCCAAAGGCCTGTCATGCGGCTTCTGGGCGAAATCGACAATGCGCACCCGATCAAGCCGCTGGACTGCCTGGCTTTTGTTTTCTCCATGGACAGGAGCACGCCCCTGCCTGAACGACTCCAGCGGCCTTCAGAAAGAAGCGCCTTCGCTGGGCAAGCAGCCGGTTTTGGTGAAGCGCGACACCCTAAGCGTCATTGCGCCGACCAGGCAGGCGCCGGCAGCCTCGTCAGGACTGGCGCAGGCGAAATTGCCGGCCTGGCGCGCCTGCTGCCCCGTAACATCAAGGCCTGCGAATCCTTGGCTTTTGCACATAATCCATATAAAGAAGGTTCTGCGTGCGAGCGCATTGTGCAGATGCCGCTTGCCGGCTAAAGCCTGTTTGCGCTTGCGCCTGAACGTTCAAGCCGCCCAGTTCCACTTGCCCCCGCGTAGCCCTGACCAGGAGTCCCATGCTCTCAGCCCCTCAACAGGCCGCCCACCTACTGGCCATGGCCGAGCGCATTGCGCATGCCGGCAGCTGGAAGATGGACCTGAAAAGCCCTCAACGGGTGTCCTGCTCCACGGAATTTTCGGCCCTCATCGGCCTGCTGCCGGAGCTTGCGATCACGCGTGATGAACTCATCGCCCGGTTCTCGTCCGAGTACCGGGACCGGATCGGGTGGCTGTTTCAGCAGTGCAGCCGGCATGGGATAGGGTTTGACGAAGAAATGCAGATCGACACGCCGTCCGGCCGCAAATGGGTGCGCATGGTCTGCGAGGCGGTGCCGAACAAGCGCAGCCAGGTCAAGAGCCTGCAGGGCATGCTCCAGAATATTTCGGACCTGAAACAGGCCCAGCAGGAAACGCTCCACCTGGCCATGCGCCTGACCACGACGTTGTCTACCATCACCGATGCCTTTGTCACGCTGGACCGGCAATGCTGCTTTACCCACCTGAACCAGGAAAGCGAACAGTTGCTGCGACACACCAGTGCCGAACTGCTTGGCAAGGAAATCTGGGAGGTTCTGGTCAATGACAAGAACCAGCGCCTGCGCCAGGAACTCCAGCGATCGATCGCCACTGGCCGGCAGCTTGAGTTCGAAGATTTCTACCCGGGGCTTGGAAAGTGGCTGGAAGTGCGCGTCTGCCCCTTCGCCGAAGGGCTGGCCGTGTACTTTCGCGATGTGAGCAAGCGGCGAAAATCGCAAGAGCAGTTGATGCTGCTGGAGACCTGCGTATCGCGGCTCAACGACATCGTGCTGATCGCCGAGGCCCAGCCCGCGCGCAAAAAAGTGCCTTACATCGTGTTCGTCAACCACGCCTTTGAGCAGCACACCGGCTACAGCCGCCATGAGGTGCTGGGCCAGACGCCGCACAAGCTCATGGGGCCCGGGGCAGCGCAGGATGAATTCGAACGCATGGTCAGAATGCTGGCGCGCAAGCGGCAGGCCCGCAGCGAACTGCTGATCTACCGCAAGAACGGCAGTTGCTTCTGGCTGGAACTGGAAATCGTCCAGGTCGCCGACACGGCGGACGACCTGGCGCACTGGGTCGCCGTCGGGCGGGACATCACCCAGCGCAAGGTCGCGGCGGACGCCATTCACCAGCTGGCCTTCTACGACCCGCTGACCAGCCTGCCCAACCGGCTGATGCTGCTGAACCGCCTGGAACAGGTGATGTCGCAGAGCGTTGACCTGCGGCGCAACGGCGCGCTGATGTTCATTGACGTGGACAAGCTCAAGGTGCTGAACGATACCCTGGGCCACCACAAGGGTGACATGCTGCTGCAGCAGGTCGCCGAACGGCTGGCGGGCTGCGTCGACGACACCGACACGGTGGCGCGGCTGGGCGGGGATGAGTTTGTCGTGCTGCTCGAAGACCTGGGGGACGATGCGGCCGAGGCGACCGTCAAAACCCAGAAGCTGGCTGAAAAAGTGCTTGAACAGCTGCGCGAACCTTTTGATCTGTCCGGTCACCAGCACTACACCACCTCCAGCATCGGCGTGACCTCGCTGAATGGCCCGCATGACAGCGTGAGCGAGGTGCTCAAACAGGCCGACCTGGCGATGTACCAGGCCAAGACCACGGGCCGCAATGCCGTGTGCTTTTTTGATCCCGAAATGCAGGCGGTGGTCAATGCCAATGCCGCTGTCAGCTCGGAACTGCATGCCGGCCTGCGCAAGCAGGAGTTTGTGTTGCATTACCAGCCCCAGGTTGACCGCCAGGGCTGCGTGACCGGCGTCGAGGCTTTGCTGCGCTGGCAGCATCCAAGGCGCGGACTGGTCATGCCAGCCGACTTCATCCCGATGGCCGAGGACAGCGGCCTGATCCTGCCGCTGGGCCAGTGGGCGCTGGCAACGGCGTGCGAACAACTGGCCGCCTGGGCGCAATGGCCGCAGGCCGCCAGCTTGAGCATCGCGGTGAATGTCAGCGTGCGCCAGTTCCGGCATCCTGATTTTGTCGACCAGGTGATGGCCGAGATCCGGCGCACCGGCATCAAGCCCGAGCACCTGAAGCTCGAACTCACCGAAACCTTGCTGGCCGACGGCATGGAGATCACCCTGGCGCGCATGGGAACGCTCAAGGCCTTGGGCGTGACGCTGGCGCTTGACGACTTCGGGATGGGTTATTCGTCGCTGTCGGCCCTCAAGCGCCTGCCGCTGGACCAGCTCAAGATCGACAAGAACTTTGTCGCGGAAGTGCTGACGGACCGGGCCGATGCCGCCATTTCCCGCACCATCATCACCCTGGCGCACAGCCTCAACCTGGAGGTGGTTGCCGAAGGCGTGGAAACCCAGGCGCAGCAGGATTTCCTGATTGCACAGGGTTGCGACCAGTTTCAGGGCTTCTTGTTTTCCGAGCCGCTGCCGATCGGGGAACTGGAGGCCTACCTCATGGAACCGGGCACGCACCGCAAGGCGCTGGCCGCATCATTGCTGCCGGGCTAATGCACATTCGCTCTGAGCAGAAAACGACTTTTCAGCATTAAAAGTGCCTTTTGCGCATGCTGCGCTTGTGCTTATTGCTATTAATACAGTAGCAAAACACTTACCTTCTCACATTCAGCAGTTGCCAGTCAAAGGGGGCGGACATTCCCCTCGCACCCCCCAAAGATCGCCCGTCCCGACATGGCCAGGATGCAGGCGTTCAGCCGCGCCCGCCGAAGATTGCCGTTCCCACGCGCACCATGGTGCTGCCAGCATGAATCGCGGCCTCCAGGTCCGCCGTCATGCCCAGCGACAGCGTGTCCATCGGCAGCGCCAGGGCGTCAGAGTCATTTATTCGATCAAACAGGTCTTTTGCGCTGGCGTGCAGTGCAAGTGCAGCTACAAAATCAGTAGCAGGCTCGGGAATGGCCATCAAGCCGCGCAGCACCAGGCGCGGAAGTTGTGCGACTTCCCGGGCCAGCGCCAGGGCCGCCTCGGGCGGCACGCCCGACTTGTTGGCGCCGCCATCGATATTGACCTGCAGGCAGACCTGCAGCGCAGGCAGCTCGGCCGGGCGCTGCTCGCTCAGCCGCTGGGCGATCTTCAGCCGGTCCACCGACTGCACCCAGTCGAAATGCCCGGCCACCAGCCGTGTCTTGTTGCTCTGGACCGGTCCGATGCAATGCCATTCGAGGGCGCTTGCAGGCATCACGGCCCCCTGGGCGGCAGCGGCCAGCCAGCCGCGCAAGGCTTCGATCTTGCCCGCACCTTCGGCAATGTAGTTCTCGCCAAAAGCCGTCTGGCCCGCCGCCATGGCCTCGATCACCGCCTCGGCGCCAAAGGTTTTGGAAACCGCCAGCAGGCGCACGCTGGCAGGGTCGCGTCCGCAGGCCAGGCAGGCGGCATGAATTCGGTCATGGACAAGTCGGAGGTGGTGCGCAATCGTGGTCATAATCCGACTGTAAACTCAGATTCAACTTAGAGGATTTGCCGGAATGGACATTACGCAGTTGCTGGCCTTCAGCGTCAAAAACAAGGCATCCGACCTGCATCTGTCAGCCGGCCTTCCGCCGATGATCCGGGTTCATGGCGATGTTCGCCGCATCAACATCGACCCGCTGGACCACAAGGAAGTCCACGCCATGGTGTACGACATCATGAACGACACCCAGCGCAAGCAGTACGAGGAATTCCTGGAGGTTGATTTCTCTTTCGAGATCGACGGCCTGGCGCGGTTTCGGGTCAACGCCTTCAACCACAACCGCGGCGCCGGTGCGGTGCTGCGAACCATTCCGTCGAAGATCCTGACACTGGAGCAACTGGGCGCGCCAAAAATTTTCGGCGACCTGGCCCTGAAACCGCGCGGCATGGTGCTGGTCACCGGCCCGACCGGCTCGGGCAAATCGACCACGCTGGCCGCCATGGTCAACTACCTGAACGAAACCGAATACGGCCACATCCTGACGGTCGAGGATCCGATCGAGTTTGTCCACGAGTCCAAGAAATGCCTGATCAACCAGCGCGAGGTCGGACCCCACACGCTGAGCTTTGCCGCCGCCCTGAAATCGGCCCTGCGCGAAGACCCGGACGCCATTCTGGTGGGTGAAATGCGTGACCTGGAAACCATTCGCCTGGCCATGACGGCGGCGGAAACCGGCCACCTGGTGTTCGGCACGCTGCACACGTCGAGCGCGGCCAAGACCATTGACCGGATCATCGACGTGTTTCCGGCCGAGGAAAAGGAAATGATCCGCTCGATGCTGTCCGAATCGCTGCAGGCGGTGATCTCGCAAACCCTGTGCAAGACCAAGGACGGTCAGGGCCGCGTGGCCGCGCATGAGATCATGCTGGGCACCAGCGCCATCCGCAACCTGATCCGGGAAGCCAAAGTGGCGCAGATGTACTCGTCAATTCAGACCGGCAACAGCCTGGGCATGCAGACACTGGACCAGAATTTGACCGACCTGGTCAGGCGCAATGTCATTTCTGCCGCAGAAGCCCGCGGCAAGGCCAAGATTCCCGACAACTTTCCGGGCTGAGACCGTCCCGTCCCCACCAGGAGAAATGCGCCATGAAAGGCTTCATCGGACTGATCAAGCAGGCCACGCCCGCCAGTGCCGGCGGCGACATCCCGGACACATTTTTCTTTTCCACTGCCTTTGCCGACCAGGGAGTCGATGCTTCGTCCATGGTCCCGTGGGAGGCCCGGGCCAACGAGGTGGGCGCCCGACGCCTGGCAGCCGGACGCGGCAGCAAGTTGCTGCAAGAACTGTGGAGCCGGGACAACTTCATGGCACGGCTGGGGCGGGATGCCTTGCAACGTCTGGAAAAATTCCTTGACTTTGCCTCGCTCCCGGCCAATCGGGACGTGATTCGCCAGGACGAGCACGGCAACTTCATGCTGGTGCTGCTGAGCGGCAGCATTGCCGTGGACCGCGAGCAGCCCTGGGGCGAGCGCCTGCATCTCACCGAAGCACGGCCGGGCGACATCCTGGGTGAAATGTCACTGCTCGACAGCGGCCCGCGTTTTTCCGTCTGCACCTCGCTGACTGATTGCGAAATTGCGATACTGGGCGCGCAGGCGCTCGACGAGATGATGGCGACCGACCCGGCGCTGGCGGCCAGCCTGATTGCCTTGCTGGCCCGCAAGCTGTCGCGCCGCATGCGGGTCGTGAGCGCCCGGCTCAGTGAACAACAGAGCTGATCCGGTGCCATTTCATCCGCTGACAATACCCAGGAGAATTCATGGAACGCGATCAGGCCAGTAAATTCATCAATGACCTGCTGAGGCTCATGGTCAGCCGTGGTGGCAGCGACCTTTTCCTGACCGGAGAATTTCCGCCCGCCATCAAGGTCGACGGCAAGTTGACCAAGGTGTCGTCCCAGCCGCTCAATGCCAGCCACACGTTGACGCTGGCACGCGCCATCATGAATGACAAGCAGGCGGCCGAGTTTGAGCGCACCAAGGAATGCAACTTCGCCATCTCGCCACCCGGCATCGGCCGTTTTCGTATCAATGCCTTCATGCAGCAGGGCAAGGTCGGCATGGTGATGCGCGTCATTCCGGCGGTGCTTCCCACGCTGGACGGCCTGGGTTTGCCACCGGTGTTGAAGGACGTGGTGATGGCCAAGCGGGGCCTGGCGATTCTGGTGGGTGCCACCGGTTCCGGCAAGTCGACCACCATGGCGGCCATGCTCGACTGGCGCAACGAGCAGTCCTACGGCCACATCCTGACGATTGAAGACCCGGTGGAGTTTGTCCATCTGCACAAGAACTGCGTGGTGACCCAGCGCGAGGTCGGACTGGACACGGACAGTTGGGCTTCGGCGCTGAAGAACTCGATGCGCCAAGCGCCTGACGTGATCCTGATGGGCGAGATTCGCGACCGCGAAAGCATGGAGCATGCGCTGGCGTTTTCAGAAACCGGCCACCTGTGCCTGGCCACGCTGCATGCCAACAGCGCCAACCAGGCGATGGACCGCATCATCAACTTTTTTCCGGAAGAGCGTCGCACGCAGCTGCTGATGGACTTGTCGCTCAACCTCAAGGCCGTAGTGTCGCAGCGCCTGGTGCCCCGGCAGGACAGCAAAGGCCGGTTTGCGGCAGTCGAGGTGATGCTCAATTCACCCTTGATTTCCGACCTCATCTTCAAGGGCGATGTCAGCGAGATCAAGGAAATCATGAAGAAAAGCCGCAACATGGGCATGCAGACCTTTGACCAGTCGCTGTTCGATGCCTTTGAAGGCAACCACATCCTGTACGAAGATGCCCTGCGCAACGCCGATTCGGTCAATGACCTGCGGCTGCAGATCAAGCTTTATTCGCAGCGCGCCAAGTCAACCGACCTGTCGGCCGGAACCGAGCACTTTGCGATTGTGTGAACTCCTTTTAACTTCCCCTGTTGATCCAACATGACCACCCTCCTGACCAAGAATTACGAGTCCTCCATTTCCTGCAAAGTTGCCTTTCTCGGCCTGGGCGTCATGGGTTACCCCATGGCCGGCCATCTGGCGCTGGCAGGTCATGACGTCACGGTGTACAACCGCAGCCCCGGCAAGGCCCAGGGCTGGTGCAGTGAATTCAAGGGCGCCTCGGCCAGCACGCCACGCGAAGCGGCTGACGGCGCGGACATGGTGTTTTGCTGCGTCGGCAACGATGATGACCTGCGTTCCGTCACGCTGGGCGCGAACGGCGCTTTTGCCGGCATGAAGCCGGACACCATCTTTGTCGACCACACCACGGCGTCGGCGACGGTTGCCCGGGCGCTTTACAGCGCGGCGAAAGCCGCCGGCCTGCAATTCGTTGACGCACCCGTCTCGGGCGGTCAGGCCGGCGCGGAAAACGGCGCGCTCACGGTCATGTGCGGCGGCGATGCGGCGGCCTTCGATGCGGTCAAGCCGGCCGGCATGGCCTTTTCGAAGGCCTTCACCCTGATGGGCGAGTCTGGCGCCGGGCAACTGACCAAGATGGTCAACCAGATCTGCATTGCCGGCCTGGTCCAGGGATTGAGCGAAGCAGTGGCTTTTGGCCAGAAGGCCGGGTTGGACGTGAACCAGGTGCTCGACGTGATCGGCAAGGGCGCGGCGCAAAGCTGGCAGCTCGACAACCGTGGCAAGACGATGGTGGCCGACAGGTTTGACTTCGGCTTCGCGGTGGACTGGATGCGCAAGGACCTGGGCCTGGTGCTTGACGAAGCCAAGCGCAATGGCGCCCGGCTGCCGGTCACGGCGCTGGTGGACCAGTTTTATGCCGACGTGCAGGCGATGGGCGGCCAGCGCTGGGACACGTCCAGCCTGGTCAAACGACTGAAGTAACACCAAGCGGCTTCTTGCAGCGGCCTGACTTGCCTGAGATGCAAAAAGGCAAAGATCATTAACCTTTTTGCAAGCGACTCAAAGCTTGACTGAAGCGGCCGGCTGCGCACTGCCGGCAGGCACGGTTCCAATCCTCTGCAACTCCTGCTCGCTGATGATTTCCAAAAGCCGGACGACTTTTTGCACACCCGGCGTCGCGCGCACAACTTCCGTGGCACGCTCTGCCTCGCGCTGCGTGACGCGCCCCATGAGGTACACCGTATTGCGTTCGGTCACGACCTTGAAGGCGTTGGACTGCAGGTCGCGGGCATCCAGCAGCATGGCCTTGATGCGTCCGGTCAGCAGCGTGTCGGCAGAGCGGTCCATGAGCGAAGGGCTGTTCAGGACCGCCAGTTCATTGACCACCGACGCCACGTTTTCCACCGACTTGACCGCCTCCTCGACCCGCTGCTTGTCCTGCAGATTGGGCACCTCGCCGGTCAGCAGCACCTGGCGGTTGTAGCTGGTGACGCTCGCGCGCACCCGGGTTCCGAGGTTGGAACGGATCTGGTTGGCGGCCCGCAATTCGATGGCTTCGTCGTCCAGCTGGGCGCCGGAAGTCCGGCGGTCAACCGCCACCAGCGTGCCCCCGACCATGGCACCGCCCACCAGCAGGGGCCCCACGCAAGCCGACAAAAGGCTGGAGAGCAGCACTGCCGCGCCGGCCATACCGGCGAGTCGTTTCATCACACCATGGTTCATGTCGAAGACTCCTGATCGCCTAGTAACTGGGTATCCACACCATCGCAGATGCAGTGGATCACCAGGGAATGCACTTCCTGAATGCGGGCCGTGCGCTCATGCGGCACGCAGATATGGACATCGGTTTCGCGCAGCGCCTGGTTCATTTTTCCGCCCCCCCGTCCTGTCAGCGCCACCACCGTCATCTCGCGCTCATGCGCCGCTTCGACGGCGGCCAGCACGTTGGCCGAATTGCCACTGGTGCTGATGGCCAGCAGCACGTCGCCGGCCACGCCCAGGGCACGCACCTGCTTGGAAAAAATCACGCTGAAATCGTAATCATTGGCAATGGCGGTGATGATAGAGCTGTCGGTGGTCAGGGCAATGGCGCCAAGTTCGGGCCGCTCGCGCTCGTACCTGCCGACGAATTCAGCCGCGAAATGCTGGGCGTCGGCAGCCGAACCGCCGTTGCCGCAGGCCAGGACCTTGTTGCCGCTGGTGACGCTGGCCAGGATCGCATGCACTGCGGCGGCTACGGGTTTGGAGAGAATTTGCGCGGACTGGTATTTGAGGTCGGCGCTGTCGATGAATTGCTGTTCGATTCGTTGTTCAAGCATGGACGGATGATAGCGGGTCATGGCGGGCCGCCGTGCCGGTAAAGGCACGGCGGCAGCGCCACGAAGGATTGGTTACAAATTTGCCATACCCCGGGCGGCCGAATCTCAGCGGCCGCCATGGATCAGGAGGCGTCGAACGCGGCCGGCAGCCATTCGATTTCCGGTCCAGGAACGTTGCCCCCGCACAGCGCCCCATGCACCAGCACCACGTCGAAGCGGCAAGGCGGCGCGCTGGCAAAGCGCATCAGGTAGTGGCGCGCGGCAAAGATGATGCGGCGCTGCTTGGCGCCGCTGATGCTGGCGCCGGCGCCGCCATGCGATGCGTTCGCGCGCTGGCGGACCTCGACAAACACCAGGGTGCCGTCCGGCGCGCGCATGATCAGGTCAATCTCGCCGCCGCCGCGCCCCGGCGTTCGATAATTGGACTCGACCCATCGCAGTCCCGCCCGGGCCAGCCAGGCCCGCGCCGCCGCTTCGGCCGCGTCACCCCGGGACTTGGTGGTAACCTGTTTCGGCACCGCTGCAGCACCGCCTGCCGCGTCCCGGGTGGGCAATTGATCCGCCTGTTTTCTGGAAAACCACATTGAACGCTTCTTTCGAACTGGCCCTGGACACGGCACGCGCCGCAGCAGGCATGCAGCATTATCCCGAGGCCACGCTGTATGTGGTGGCCACGCCCATCGGCAACCTGGCCGACATCACCCTGCGCGCACTGCATGTGCTGCAGCTGGTGCAGGCGATTGCCTGTGAGGACAAGCGCCACACCCAGCCGCTGCTGCGCCAGTATGGCATTGACAAGCCCCTTCTGGCCGTGCACCAGCACAACGAGGCCGAAGCTGCCCAGGGCGTGGTGCAGCGCTTGCAGCGCGGCGAGCGCGTGGCCTATGTCAGCGACGCCGGAACGCCTGCCGTCAGCGACCCCGGCGCGCGCTTGGTGGCGGCGGTGCGGGCCGCCGGGTTCAAGGTGATGCCGCTGCCGGGCGCCAGCAGCGTGACGACCGTGCTCAGCGCTGCCGGCGTGACGCGTGCCGAAGGCAGTGAAGGCAGCGGCAGCAGTTTCGTGTTTGCCGGTTTCCTGCCGACCAAGGCCGGCGAACGCGACCAGGCCATCGCGCTGTTGGGAACCGATTCCCGGGCCACGGTCATCCTGGAAGCGCCGCATCGCATCGAGGCCCTGGCGCGCGCCCTGGCGGTGCTGCAAGGCCGGCTCGTCACGGTCGGGCGCGAGCTGACCAAGCAGTTCGAGGAAATTGCCACCCTGCCGGCGCAGGATCTTGCCGCCTGGCTGGACGCCGGGCCGCAGCGCACCCGGGGCGAGTTTGCGCTGGTGCTGCATGCCTCAGCCCCACACGAAGGCCCGGATGACAGCACCCGGGTGCTCAAACTGCTGCTGGCCGAAATGCCGCTGAAAACCGCCGTCAAGCTGACCGCCGACATCACTGGCGCGTCGCGCAACGAACTCTACGACACCGCATTGAAACTCAAGAGCGAATGAATCCGAACGCCGACCAACTCTGGCGCGGCCCACGCTGGGCGCTGGCTGCCCTGCTGGCCGTGCTCGGCATGCTCGGGCCGTTCTCCATCGACACCTACCTGCCGGCGTTCTCGGGCATGGCGACATCGCTGGGCGCCACGCCGGTGGAAATGCAGCAGACGCTGTCGGCTTACCTGTTCGGCTTTGCCTTCATGAACCTGTTTCATGGCGCGCTGGCCGACAGCTTCGGCCGCCGGCCGGTCGTGCTGTGGGGCATTGCCATGTTCACGCTGGCGTCGGCGGGTTGCGCGCTGTCGCAAAGCGTTGGCCAGCTGGTGTTTTTCCGCGCCATGCAGGGCCTGTCCACCGGGGCCGGCATTGTGGTGTCGCGCGCGGTGATACGCGACATGTTTCCGCCTGCGCAGGCGCAGCAGGTCATGAGCCAGGTCACCATCTACTTCGGCATCGCGCCGGCACTTGCTCCAATAGTCGGCGGCTGGCTGTTCGTGCACCTGGGCTGGCACAGCATTTTCTGGTTTCTGACCGGGGTGGGCATCGTGCTCTGGTTGACCAACTACCGGTATTTGCCGGAAACGCTGGAGCCCGAGGCACGCCAGCCGTTTGAAGTGCGGCACCTCATGCGCGGCTACTGGCAACTGGGTTCCAGCCCGCGTTTTTTACTGCTGGCGCTGGCCAGCGGTGTTCCCTTCAATGGCATGTTCCTGTACGTGCTGGCCGCCCCGGCTTTCCTGGGCGAGCATCTGGGCCTGCAGCCCACGCAGTTTTTCTGGTTCTTCGTACTGACCATCTCGGGCATCATGTCGGGGGCCTGGCTGAGCGGCCGCCTGGCCGGAAAGATTCCGCCGAAAAAGCAGATACGCCACGGGTTTGTCATCATGCTGGTCACCGCCGTTTTCAACCTGCTGGCCAATCTGTTGTTTGACGCCCATGTGGCATGGGCGCTGTTTCCGATTGCCCTTTTTGCCTTTGGCTGGGCGCTGATGGTGCCGGTCGTCACGCTGCTGGTGCTGGACCTGTACCCGGAGCGGCGCGGCATGGCGTCCTCGCTGCAGGCCTTTATCGGCTCGTCGGCCAACGGGCTGGTGGCCGGCGTCATCGCGCCGCTGGTCATGCATTCGACGCCGGCGCTGGCCGCCGTGTCGCTGGGCATGCTGAGCATCGGGCTGGTGGCCTGGATTTACCTGCACCACCGCTGGCCCGAAATTGGCCGCGCGGTGCAGTAGCCTACGGGCTCAGTCGTCCGTCGTGACGGGGAACTCGACGCCCTGTCCGGTGCGCTGGACGCGGTTGCCAGCGTCCAGGTACACCCAGTAGTACATGTCCTGCAGGTTATCGCGCCAGCGGTAGTTCATGATGTCGCCGGACCACGACGCCACCCTGTCGATCCGTGCGGGCGGGCCGAACTCGCGTTCCACATCGTCGCGTGTCCACTGGCCGGGCTCGATGCGCAAGAACGCCTGGAGCTTGAGCACCTCCCGCACCGCCATCACCTTGCCAGCAGCATCCAGGTCCACCATCACGGCGCTCTGGCCGGCGGGCTGCCTCGAATACTGCAGGCGCGTTCCCGTTGGCAACGGCACGACCCGGGTCGGTGTGCCATAACTGGCCATGACCTGTTCGCGCGACATGCCCGTCTGCACCGGCGTGAAGGCGCAGCCGGCCGCGACCGCTGCAGCGGCAGACAGGCTGACAAGGGTCTTGAGAATCTTCATGATGCACTCCCGAGGCATAAAACGCTCTTGGGTCTTACGGTTGAAATGTGCCTTTTCCGTTTTCGGGAAATTCGAACAGCCCTGCCACGGCCACGAGTCTGTCAGGAATCCGCAAACGCGGGTTTCCCCCGGGAATTTTCTGGGGTTTCCCGTGCTTCAGGGGATTGACATGCCGAGCGATTAAAGCCTCAATAGCTGAAGGCACGAAGCTCAACAGCAGCCCACTTATACGCCCAAAGCGCAGTCTCTTGGCGGGGCTGGCCACCATTGAAAACAACAGTAGGAGACCACAACCATGGAACCCGTTTCCCCTGACCTGCTGGCGCTGCAGCGCCTTTACCACTGGGAAAAAACAATTCCCCAGAGCATCAGCCTGACACAGCCCATGGGCGGCGGCATGACCCAGGACTACACTTGGCGCGAGGTGGCCGATCAGGTGCGCCGCATGGCTGCGCACCTGAAGGCCCAGGACTGGGCGCCCGGCTCGAACGTTGCCATCCTGTCCAAGAACTGCGCCTGGTGGCTGATGAGCGACCTGGCCATCTGGATGGCTGGCCATGTTTCGGTGCCGCTGTACCCTACGCTGGCACCCGACACCATCGCGCACATCCTCACGCACAGCCAAGCCAAGGCCTGCTTTGTCGGCAAGCTCGACGCTTGGGCGCACATGAAACCGGGCGTGCCCAGCGGCCTTCCCTGCATCAGCTACCCGCTGTCGCCGCCAGACGCCCTCCAGAATTCTGACCGCTGGGACGACATCTGCGGCCGCCAGGCGCCGATGCAGGGCGAGGTGCTTCGGGGCGCCGACGAACTGGCGACGCTGATCTACACCTCCGGCACCACCGGCCAGCCCAAGGGCGTGATGCAAAACTTTGGCAGCTTTGCCTGGGCGCTTGATGCCGGCGTCCAGCGCATCGGCATGACCGGCCAGGACCGGATGCTGTCCTACCTGCCGTTGGCCCATGTGGTCGAGCGCGTACTGGTCGAACACGGCTGGCTGCGCACCGGCATGCGGCTTTGGTTTGCCGAGTCGCTCGACACCTTTGCCGCCGATCTGCAGCGCGCCCGGCCCACCATCTTTTTCTCGGTGCCCCGGCTGTGGGTCAAGTTCCAGCAGGGGGTGCACCACAAGATGCCGCCGGCCAGGCTCCAGCTGCTGCTGTCGATTCCGGTGATCGGCGGGTTGGTGAGAAAAAAGGTACTCAAGGCGCTCGGACTTGACCAGTGCCGTATCGCCGCGGGCGGCGCAGCGCCCATGCCGGTGGCGCTGCTGGCCTGGTACCGCAAGCTTGGCCTGCCGATCAACGAAGGTTATGGCCTGACGGAGAACCTGGCGGTCTCGCACCTGACCATTCCGGGTGCCAACCAGCAAGGCAGCGTGGGACCCGCATACGAAGGCGTGGAAGACCGGATCGCCCCTGACACCGGGGAAATTCAGATGCGCAGTCCTGCGCTGATGATGGGCTACTACAAGGACCCGGTGCAGACCAAGGCCGCGTTCACAGAGGACGGCTGGCTGCGCACGGGCGACAAGGGCGTCATTGATGCGCAGGGCAACCTGCATATCACCGGGCGCGTCAAGGACCTGTTCAAGACCAGCAAGGGCAAGTACGTGGCGCCCGCACCGATCGAGGACAAGCTGGTGATGCACGAGGCAGTCGAGGCCTGCGTGGTGACCGGCGCCAATCTGGGCCAGCCGCTGGGCATCGTGATGCTCAATGCCGAGGCCGCCAAGCGCGCGCAGGAAGATGCTGCACGCGCGGTGCTGGAAAGCTCGCTGGCCCGGCACCTGCAGGCCGTCAATGCCACGCTGGACCCGCACGAGCAGCTCCAGTGCATTGTCATCGTGACTGCGGCCTGGACCGTGGAGAACGACATCATCACGCCAACCTTCAAGGTCAAGCGCAACCGCATCGAGGACGTTTACTCGGCCAACTACGAGCGCTGGGAATCCTCGGGCAAAAAGGTGATTTGGCAGACCGACTGAAAGCGGCCTGGGCAGCTTCTGGCGCCCCATCACCCGGCCCCTGCATCATGGCGCGCAAGGCATCGGCCAACTATTCACTACTGAATTCCTAGCATTTAGCGCAGACTGCGCGTGCGCAAGATGCTTTTTTCGTGCTTGAAAATGGTTGGCTTGCCAGAACCAATGCGCGTTAGACCACCCGCTCCGGATCCACTTCGCGGACACGGTGATCGACGTAGTAGCCACCGTATTCCGTGTACCTGAGCAGGGTGCGGCCGCACCGGTTGCAGGCATAAGCGTCACACCGGTTGCAGGGGAAAAACTCCAGGGCCAATGGCGCGTCCGGCGAACCGTAGCGCGTGCCGCCTGGGTGAAACTCTTGCAACGTCGGCTCGTCGACCGCCGGATCGCGCAAGGTTCCCAGTCGCTGGACCGACGGGCCGGGCCAGCGGTCTTCGGTAAAGCTTTCCCAACCGGGACAGGCGCCGAGCGCGCAGGTGCATGGCGTGGCCGCCCGGCCGGTGCAGGCCTGCCGCAGCGCTGCGCCATCAAGCAGGTCGGAGCTCATGGAGGTTGCCAGTGCGTGTCAGTCCACCGTGGCGCCGGAAGCCTTGACCACGCGGGTCCATTTCTGTGTGTCCGCCACAATGAAATTCTTGAAGGCCAGCGGTGTCATGTCCATCGGTTCCGCGCCCAGCGCAAACAGACGCGCCTTGATGTCGGTTGAAGCCAGGATGGTGCGGATTTCCTTGTTCATGCGGTCAACAATTTCCACCGGAATGCCCGCCGGGCCGAGAACGCCGTACCAGGGCTGCGCATCGAAGCCCTTGAGGCCCAGTTCGGCAACAGTCGGAATCTCGGGGAACGCTGCCGAGCGCTTGGCGCTGGTCACCGCCAGCACGTTGAGATTGCCGGCCTTGACCTGCGGCATGATGGGCACCGGGTTCTCGAAAGTCATGGGAACCTGGCCACCGACGAGGTCGTTCAACGCAGGACCCGACCCTTTGTAGGGAATGTGCTGAATCTTGACGCCGGCCTGCACATTGAACATCTCACCAATAATGTGCTGCGGCGTGCCAGAACCGGCAGATGCAAAGGCCAGGTTGCCCGCCTTGGCCTTGGCGATGATGTCCTGGACGCTCGTCAGGCCCGACTTGGGATTGACGGCAATCACAAACGCGGCGCTGGCAACTGGCGCCACCGCAGTGAAATCGGTGTTTGGCTGGTAAGGGAGCTTCGGATAGAGCGAAGGCGCAATCACCAGCGGGCCACTGGCTGCCAGCAAAAACGTGTAGCCATCAGGCTTGGACTTGGACACATAGTCGGTGCCGATGTTGCCGCCAGCACCGCCCTTGTTCTCCACGATGACGGTCTGGCCAAGCACGCCCTGCAATTTGGAAGCCAGCAGCCGTGCCAGCACGTCCGTGGTGCCGCCCGGCGCATAAGGGGAAACCAGCGTGATCGTCTTGGCGGGCCAGGCAGCCTGCGCGGCAGCAAACATCGGCGACAAGGACAAGGCAATCAGCGCGGGAACGGTGCGTAAAAAATGTCTCTTCATGATGAAAGCCCTTGATAACGTAAAGAAATAAACTGATACGCAATAGCCGTATGGGAAAACGATGAAGTCCCAAAAAAACACCGCGCGCGGCCAAGGCGGACGCCAAGCATAGCCTTACTTGAAAATGACAATATTCGCCGTGTTTCGAATTCCACAGGAATGGCCGGTTTCATATAGGGCTTTCGCAGCCTCAGCACGTGGCAGCAAAAGGCAGACACTGGGCCTTCCAGACGCTTATGAGTTGCAAAAATCGCAACTCCTTGCTTGTTCAGCATAGATATGCTGCTATATATTTTGTAGCAATTGAAAAACAAGTTCTTTTCCGGGAATCCGAAAAACAGGCTGTGACCGCGAACCTGACAAAAGTTTGCACAGACCGTTGCGCTGGATCATGGAACCACGCTGCTTTGCAAGCAACACTGAGGGCTTGGCTGTAAACTTGATTTTGCCTATATCGGCGAGAAAACCAGGACATGGCATGGTCTTGTGATATTGGCTCCGCTCATTGCGCGAGCCTGTACTGCCTGATCGATGCCTTGACGACGCGGCGATTCACTTTTCACCGTACTCGGCCAGGTCCATTCAAAAATCGAGAACCCACATGAAATCAAATCGCAGAACCTTTGTCATCCAATCCATCGTGGGCGCAGGCGTGCTCGCCTCGACCCGCTTGGCTCAGGCGCAGGCCGCCGCGCCGATGGTTCAGGATACCGACCCACAGGCGGTTGCCTTGGGTTACAAAACCGACGCCACCAAAGTGGACAAGGCGAAGTACCCGAAATACGCCGCTGGCCAGAACTGCGCCAACTGCGCGCTGTACCAAGGCAAACCGACCGATGCCGCTGCAGGTTGTCCGCTGTTCGCCGGCAAGCAGGTTCCAGCCAAGGCTTGGTGCAGCGCCTGGGCCAAGAAAGCCTGACGAACCCCGGTCTGGGCCCGACGCAGGCCTTTTCACACTCCGGAACCTTCAGGACTTTGCCTTGATTCAGCAGAACATCAAGGCGATCAGCGCGGCATCCTCGCCCAGATTGAGCAGCGCGTACCCCGCCACGCGGGAAACCCAGTAGGCGGCGGTATCAAGGCAAAGAATCGAATTCATTCGGTTTAAAAATCAGTCAGCAGGACAGGGATTCTGTCCGCATCTAACAGCATTCGACAGAATGCTGTCGTCTGGGCATCAAAGAAACCTCCGGCACAAGCACAGCACGCACAAGCACGCTACAAATTTAATAGCGAAAAACTGTTTTTCTCAGGACCCACATGAGCCGGGCCGCCAGCTTGATGCGGGCCAATTGCGAGCCGGGTTTGTTTTCACGCCGCAGCGCCAATGCCGTTGAAGCGATTCCAGCGGCTGTCATCCTGCATTAGCGTCTGCTGCAGGCCGGGGCCAGGCAATGTGCTGCACGGTGCGGCTGTTCGTTTGTCGAATGAGCCCTTCCTGCGGCTGCATGGGTGGGAGCAGCCAGCGAACTGGTGCTGCGTTCGGTGTTCAGCGGCGCAAAGCGGCCACTGGCGGCAGGTCTGCGGAAAACCAGCCGAAGCAGTCTCTGGCTGTAAGCCTTGATTGGCTTCACGGCGATCTCTGACCAGGGCTGCACGATGGGCGCCATGTGCTACATCCCCCTTTCGGCGGCCACGCTGTGCACGCCAGCCGCGGCGGGTGTTGGTACTCCGCCATGGGTGGGTCAAACAGCACAAGGACATTGCGCCCTTGCTACTGGGGGGCAGCGCCCTGACGCTGCCGGGCGTTTTCATCACCCGGCCCTCAGGTCACGGCGCACCAAGGGTACCGTTCAATTTTTGCTACTTTATTTATAGCTTCCTGCGCATGCTGCGCCTGCGCGAGAAGCCTATTTGACACTAAAATCCGGGGGGCAGTCGAAACGGATATGCGTGGACACCATTGCCATCGCCAGCCCTGGCGGCGCCGACTGCCTTTTGACAAGCCGCGAGAAACGGGCGGCGCAGGATCTGCTGGAAGATTCGCAATGCCGGTTAATGCGTGATGACCACTAGCACGCTGCAGGGCGACTGTTCAATCAATGCCTTGGAGACAGAGCCCCGCCACCAGCGGGCGGCCCAGCCGTCCAGATGCTTGTGGCCGACCACGATCAGGTCCGCCTTGATCTGGCGGGCACAGAGGGTAATTTCACTCACAGCATCCCCGGTCACGACGTATCCGCTGGCTTTCAGGCCGGCATCGCCGAGCTTGCGCAGACCGGTGTCAAGAATGGCCTGGTAGCGTTCCTTTTCACTGTCCTGCAGCGATTCGTCATAAATGCTGCCTTCAAGCCCGAGGTTGTTCAGCGGCAGCGGCATGACGGCGATGAGCGACAGTTCCGAGCCGCTCCACTGCGCAATTTCATGGCAGTCCAGCAAGGCCTGCTGTCCCGGAGCAGAGCCGTCATAAGCCAGCAAGATTCGTTGGTACATGCAAGTTCCAGAGTAGGCGGGCCGTTAGTCGAGCGTGAAACCGATTTTCAGGGAAACCTGCCAGTGCGCCACCTTGCCCTCGACCACATGGCCCCGGGTTTCGGTGATGGTGAACCACTGGATGTTGCGCACCGTCTCATGCGCCTTGGCAATGGCATGGGTCACGGCCTCTTCGATGCTGACACTGGACGAGCCGGTCAGTTCCAGCTGCTTGTAGACATGGTTGTTCATGAAATGGCTCCCTCAAGAGTTGTTGGGCGGTATGGCGTTTCATCTTACGCGCCTTGCATTGAAACGCCAAAGCGCAAGGCCAACAGAGACGATGCATTCCCTCTTTGATGGAGCAGCCAGTTCAGCCTGCCGACGCCGCTGGCGTTTGGATTTCCAGGTGAAAGATGGCCTCAGCCCAAAGCCGCTGATCACGTCCAACAACATGCCAAACTGATGGCGACAAAAATCATTTTCAGGAGTTTCACGCGCATGTCCGACAAAATTTCCTTGCTGGTGCTCAACACGCATTCAAGCGAACATCAAGCGGCGCTGTCCGAACTTTACGACCTCACCTACGCGCCGACCGAAGGCGAACGCGCCGCCGCAATCGCCACGCATGGCGCTAAATTTCGAGCCGTGCTCACCATTGGTGTTCTGGGCTTGACGGCGCAGGAAATCGCCGCCATGCCGGCGCTCGAACTCATCTGCTGCATGGGCGCCGGCTACGAACGGGTCGATCTGGATGCGGCGCGGGCACGTGGCATCGCCGTGGCCAATGGCCGGGGCACCAACGACAACTGCGTCGCCGACCATGCGTTCGGTCTTGTCATCGCGGCCATGCGCAACTTCCGGCAACTCGACCGCCTGTGCCGCGAAGGTGTGTGGCGCCTGGCCATTCCCCAGCCGCCGAACGTTTCGGGCAAGCGCATCGGCATCCTCGGCCTGGGCACCATCGGGGAGAAGATAGCCAGGCGTGCGGCCGCTTTCGACATGCCCATCGGCTACCACAACCGCAGCCCCAAAGCAGGCATTGCGTACCGCTACTTCGCCAGCCTGGAGGGGCTGGCGCAATGGTGCGATGTCCTGGTATGCGCGGCACCGGGCGGGGAAGCCACCCGGCATCTCGTCAATGCGCAGGTGCTCGATGCGCTGGGCCCGCAAGGCTTTCTGGTGAACATTGGCCGGGGCAGCGTGGTCGATACCCTAGCGCTGGCGACAGCCCTGCGCGATGGCCGGATTGCCGGTGCCGGCCTGGACGTCTACGAAAGCGAGCCGGCCCGCCCCGAGACGCTCATCGGGCTGGACAACGTGATCCTCACGCCGCACCTGGCCGGCTGGTCCCCCGAAGCGACGCAAGCCTCCTTTGACCGTTTCCTGGAAAACGTCCAGGGCCATTTTTCAGGCCGCGGGGTGGTCAGCCCCGTCTGATCGCCCGCCTGCGGACCGCCCCCCAATTGCTCATTCCGGGCTGACGTGCTTGCGCGTGATCCGCTGCCGGTCCACCTTGCCCCTGGCACCGACATGGCGGCGGATCTCGGCGGATGTCCCGGTGTTGGTTTCGAAATCGAAGGTGTCGAAGCGGGCCGCGACCTCCGGATGTTCCCGCACCTCGAGACCGTCGGCATTGATCCTGGCGCTCACATTTTTGGCAGCATTTACCTTGCGGCAGCATTCAAGGCCGGCATTGCCATTGCAGGCCATCCACCGGTTTGCCGTGATGCACCCACGGGCCACCGCGCGGTTGACGTTGACCCGGTTTCGCAGGCGTCTTACAGTTATGCAAGACGGCATGGCGCGGCCGTCCCAGGCACACAGACTTCGCGCAGGAACGCGGCTTGCCGGCCAACCCGTTCCTGACCGACGATTCAAGCGCCCAAACCATCGCGAGGTTGTCGTATGAAACTACCTGTCGAACTGCTTTCGAAGGCTGAGGCGGACTATCCGAAGACGCCTGCGCAGGTCAGAAGCCTGCAGTCGCGCATCGTTTCCCGCTCTGCATTGGTGCTTGACGGCCTGGACCACCTGGAACGCCGGCGCGCGATGATTGCGGCATCGGCACGGGAAAGCGCCAGCCTGGCTTTCGAGCGCTACCTCGGCACCAACGACCTTCTGCCCATCAACTACCTGCTCACCGGCTATGCACAGTCGCGCGCGGTGGGCAGGATTCGCTACTTTGACAAGAAGGACCGACGCACCGCCTATGCCACCGGCTTCATGGTTTCACCTGAACTCATGATGACCAATCACCATGTGTTCCCGGTGTCAGATGTCGCCGAATTCGCAGCACTGGCCGATGACGCCGCCATCGAGTTCGGCTACGAATACGACGCCTTCGGAAAGCTCGGTGAACCGGTGGTCCATGCGCTGGACCCCGAAGCCTTCCTGCACACCTCCAAGGCGCTGGACCTGGCCCTGGTCGCCGTTCGCCCACGTGACCTGACCGGCCTGCGCCAGCTGCATGACCAGGGCTACCTCATCCTGAATGGCCGGCTGGGAAAGGCGGGCACGGGCGACTACGCGACCATCGTTCAGCACCCCGATGGCGAGGAAAAACAGATTGCGCTGCGCAACAACGAAATCATCGACAACGATCTGCCGGATGTCCTGATCTACAAAAGCGACACGGCACAGGGAAGCAGCGGCGCGCCAGTGTTCAACAACGAGTGGCAGGTGATCGCGCTGCACAGTTCGGGGGTGGCCAAAACCGACGCGGCCGGCCACTACCTTGACAAGCACGACCAGGTGATCGAGGTTGAAAACGGGCGGATCGACGAGTCGCGCGTCGTCTGGCTGAGCAATCGCGGGGTGCGTGTCAGCGCCCTCATGAAGCACCTGCTCGCGCCGGAAAGCGCCGTGGCGCTGCACCCGCTGGTCCAGGTCTTTTCCAGCCCGGCCTACACCGACAGCCGCCCCTTCACCACGTTGCCACGGCCTGCGATTCTGGAAACATCCGGGTTCAAGGGCGTGCCCGTTGCCGCACAGCCCGTCAGCCTGCCGCCGCTTGCGGCAAGCGTGATCGAGATCCGGGTCAGCATTGGCAACGGGCAGCACGTCGTGCAGTCCACCGTGAGCGAAACACCCCTTCAAACAGTTGCCCTGGGCACCCTGAACGAGAGAAAACTCGAGGACGCGCAGGATTATTCGACCTGCACGGGATTCGAGGAAGAATTCATGGGAATCCGGATTCCCATGCCGTTGCCGAGCGCCCGGTTGCGCAAGCAGCTGGCATTTTTGAAGGACGCCCCCGGCTCGTTCACGCTCAAATACCACCACTTCAGCACGATCCTGCATGCGGTGCGCCGTGTGCCGGTGGTCAGCGCCATCAACGTGCATGGGAAACACCGCTATGCCGCGCTGGGAAGCAGCAGCCGAAAAGACAACTGGCTACGCGACAGCCGCGTTGACTACGATGCCCAGCTCGACGACAGGTGGTACGCCAAAAGCGGTTTCGACAAGGGACACCTTTCACGCCGTGAAGACGCCGAATGGGGCACCAGCCTGGCGCTGGCCAAGGCGGCGGCAGACCTGACCTGCTCCTATGCGAACGCGGTGCCGCAGGTGCCTGCGTTCAACCGCGCCATGATGGGCTACCACGGCCAGTGGGGCCAGCTTGAAAACAAGCTGCTGGAGGCCGGTGTGAAGAACGAGTCCTCCAGAAGTGCGCGAATCTGCGTCTTCAGCGGCCCGGTCTTTCTGGACGACGATCCTGTGTATGCATCGGTCCAGGTGGCCCTTGGCTGCTTCAAGGTGGTGGTGTGGTTCAACCAGGACGGGGCACTGCGGACAACGGCTTTTCATCTGTCGCAAGACACGCTGCTCGAAGGCATCGCGTTCGAAGCACTGAACTTTGACAAGCTGTTCAAGCTCCAGCAAGTGCCGCTTGCATGGACTGAGCAGGCAACAGGGCTGGGGTTTGCTGCTGTGCTTCGAGACGCTGACACGTTCAGCAAAGACAGCGCGCAGGCAGATGAAGCCGCGCTGGAACGCCTGGTCAGCGGCGGTCAGGCGCATTCCGCCAGCACGTTGCCTGAAGGTGATCGTCCCGCGCAGCCCTAAGTGCCAACCTGCGGCCATGAGCGGGCTTGGCCAGCGGGCATAGACCGGCGTCATCTTTTGCAGGATTTGAAACAAGCCCGCCGGTTCGCCCACCGATTGGTGGCGGCGGATGCGGATCAGAGGAAATGGCTCTTCCAGAGCACATTGGTTTTGATCAGCAAACGACTTTTCACTACCAAACCGGCCACTTGCGCAGCACACACAAGTGTCAGCAGCTATAAATTCAATAGCAATCTACTGGTTGGCTGCATGCATGACTGCCAGTCGAGCGGATCCCGCTCTCGCACCTCAGCGCGGAAGTGAGGCAAGCCCGGCAATTGGGTGAAGTCCCGCTGGACGCCATTCCCCGCGCGTGCATTGTGCTGAAGAACTCAAGCGCGCAGCGCCATAGCCTGCAGCGGTCACGCCTGTCAACGCTCGCCTGGATCCGGTGTATATAACGCCGACTCGCTTGCCCTGAATGCCTTTATGAGTTGACGCAGACGCCGCAACCGGAAACAAAAACGCCAACCAGGGCGGTTGGCGTGATGGCAAGGAAACACAAGGGTTTCCGGGTGTCCTGAATGGTGCGGCTGGCGGGGATCGAACCCACGACCCTTGGCTTCGGAGGCCAATACTCTATCCACTGAGCTACAGCCGCAACGCTGAAAAAAAACGGCTTTCGCCAAAATCCAGAGATTCCGGCGGCTGGCCGGCTTGGCTTGGGCAAGCAAAACCGGGCACAACCACGGATTCTATCAGCCGGACCGAACCGCGTCAGGATTCCATCGCCGCCGCTATAATGCAAGGCTACTGGAGCAGCCCGCAACAGTCACCGACTTTCTGTTTTTGAGGACGCCATGAGCGCAAACGATCACACCACGGCCCATGAAGAAGCCCACACTGGCCCGATCAAAACCCCCAAGCAGTTGCTGGCAGCGGTTTTTTTCTCTTTTGTTGTTCCGGTTTTTGCAATTATTGGCCTGGTCTACTACGTCGCTTCGGCCGACAAGCCCATGGCCGGAGCCGATGATGGCGGGCGCGCCATTGCCGAGCGCATCCAGAAAATCGGCATGGTTGAAATCCGCGATGCCAACCGGCCCCTTCGCGCAGGCGAAGAAGTCTACAAGGCCCAATGTATTGCGTGCCATGCAGCGGGCGCAGCAGGCGCTCCTAAATTCGGCGATGCCGCAGCGTGGGCACCCCGCATTGCCACCGGCTACGACGTGTTGCTGAATTCCGCGCTCAAGGGCAAGGGCGCCATGGCGGCGCAGGGCGGCGGCGACTTCCAGGACGTTGAAATCGGCCGCGCCGTGGTGTACATGACAGCCGCCGCAGGCGGCAAATTCGCAGAACCCGCCGCGCCAGCAGCAGGCGCTGCGGAGGCGCCCGCTGCAGCCGCGGCTCCGGCCATGCCGGCGGCACCTGCCGCCGTGGCCGCTGCCACCCCTGCGCTGTCAGCAGCGCCTGCCGCCGCAACTGCACCTGCCGCGCCTGTGCAGGTGGCAGCCGCCAATTCAGGCGCTGGCGAAGCGCTGTACAAACAGGCCTGCGTGGCTTGCCATGCCGCAGGCGTGGCCGGCGCGCCCAAGTTTGGCGACAAGGCTGCCTGGGCACCACGCATCCAGACCGGCATTGACGCCATGACCACCAGCGTTATCAAGGGCAAGGGCGCGATGCCTCCCAAGGGTGGTTCTGCTGCGTCGGACTCAGACATCCATTCAGCGGTGGTTTACATGGCGAATGCTGCCAAATAAGAGCGGACCCAAGCACCAGAAAAAAGCCGGTCATTGACCGGCTTTTTTGCATCAAAATTCAATGAAAATGGATGTTTGCGCAAGTAGCATCAGCGTTTATTGCTATGCTTTTTGCATGGACTGCGGGCTGCATGCATAGCCAAACCGAGCCGGCAATGCACTGGCTTGCAATTCCTGCGGCACCCACAAGCCCTGCACCACCGCATCGGCAGCATGCGTCATGTCCTGGGTATGAACCAGGCCAAAGCCAATATCGGTCTCCAGGTAGAGCCGGCCCTGCTCATCGAGTACACAACGCTGGACGCGCGCGGGCTGGCCAGTGTGCGCCGTCACGCCAAAAGCCGGCCCCGGATTCACACGCCAGATGAAGGGCGTGGCTTCAAGCTCCACATAGACGCGTTGCGGCCCGTTCTGGAAAAACCAGCGGCCGCTGGCATCGCTTTCGTAATTGCGCTGGATGAAGTCAATCAGCTTTTCGTGCTGCAGCAACGAGCCTTTGCTGGCAGCGTGGCTATCGTCCTTGATTTGCGGTGCAAACGGCCCGACAGCCTGCGCCCGATCGTCGCGCATGTACCAGTTGCCGCGCGCGTCCAGCCCGAGCCAGCCATAGCAGTCGGGAACGTTGGGCCACTTGGCAATCGCTTGTCGAACAATGTCATCCATGCCTTATTTTGCGCTGCTTTGCCGGCACCGGGCATTTCAGGGGCATGCCACGGCCTGAAGCTGCGCGGCCAGAAAGTCCGCCACGGCCTCGGGCATGGCGCGCACATGCGCCGGGAAAGCGGACGAAGGAAAGCCGACATGCCCGCCCTGCGCCGGCTGCCACAGCGTCACGTCGGGACTGACATCGGCGCAGCCGGGGAGACTTCCGGCCGGAATGAAGGGGTCGTTCAAGGCATTGAGTGCCAGCGCGGGAACGGCAATCCGGCGCAGATGGGGCTTGGCCGAGGCACGCGCCCAGTAGTCGTCCACCCCCTTGAAGCCATGCACCGGTCCGGTAAAAATATTGTCGAACGCATAGAGGTCGCGGGCCGCCAGCAGGGCCGCGCGGTCAAACAGGCCGGGGTGCTGGGCCAGCTTTTGCAACGCCTTGGGCCGCATGGTCTTGAGGAACATGCGGGTGTAGACCTGCCGGTTGAAGCCACGCCCGATGGCCCGCCCGCTGGCGGCCAGGTCCAGCGGCGCGCTGACCGAGGCGATGGCGGCCACCACGTGGCGGGCGTTCTGGCCGATCTCACCCGCCCAGCGCATCAGTGCATTGCCGCCGAGCGAGACACCGACTGCCAGGACCGGCCCGTGGTGGCGGCTTGCAAAACGCCTGAGCATCCAGTCGATCTCGGAAAAATCGCCCGAGTGGTAGGCGCGCGGCGCCAGGTTCATCTCGCCCGAACAGCCACGAAAATGCGGCACGGCGAAGGCCCAGCCCCGGCTGCCGGCCACGTCGGCAAAGGCCTGCGCATAGTGGCTGGCCGACGAGCCTTCCAACCCGTGAAACAGGACTAGCAGCGGCGGTGCCGATGCCAACGGACCTGCCCCCGCATCAGCCAAGTTCCGGCCGCGGGACTGGCTTTGCCAGACCGCAGGCGGGGCGGCCCCCTTGGGGGGCAGAAAACCACATGCAGTGGGGAGCGTGGGGGCCTGATTTGACCAGTCCACATCGACAAAATCGCCGTCCGGCGTGGTCCACCGTTCCCGATGGAACACGGGCGCCAACCCGGCAAAGCGGCGGGCACGCAGGGCCGCCCAGATGGTCTGCATATTCCCGTCAGGCAGCCACCAAGGGGCGCCGTAATTCATGGCGACGCCCACCGGTCAGTGAAGCAGGACGGGCGATTCGGAGACTTCCTGCAACTCCTGCAGACTGCCAGGGCTTGCATGGTGCGCCACCATCCGCCAGCCCTGCGCCGTGAGGAAGTACACATTGGTGGCCAGGACATAGGCATGGCGCGGACCCTCTTCGGTCAGGATTTCGATGCGTTCGAGCACGCTGTGAACGCTGGAGCCCAGCGCCTGCACCCGGCGCACCTTGAGCGGCTGCACGCGCAGCGAGCCGTTGGCAAACATGGCGTCGAACGCGCTGCGTATGGCGCCAGCGCCGACCAGCCGGGAGCCGCCAGGATGCACGCACACCATCTCGTCCTCGTCACCCCAGCAGGCCATGAGTTTTTCGATGTCGCCTTGCTGAAGCGCGTCGTAAAACGCCGCTTCGGTTTCGTCGGGGTTGCCGGTACTGGCAGGGAGTGCTTTGGGTTTTCGCATGGAGACAATCGAATCAGTCGGAAAAAGGCGTGAGGAATCCGGTCCGGAATTGTGCGCCTTTCCGGAAAAACTGGAGGAATCGCACCGGGCTATGGTAGTGTTGCGGCTTGAATTTTTGGAGGCATTTCCATGATGTTGCGTTTATTCAGTATGTCTTTCGCCGCCCTGCTGGGCCTGCTGCTCTCGGGCTGCGGTTACAACCAGTTCCAGACCCTTGACGAGCAGACCAAGTCGGCCTGGTCCGAGGTGCTGAACCAGTACCAGCGCCGCGCCGACCTGGTGCCCAACATCGTCGCCACGGTCAAGGGCGAAGCGGCTTTCGAGCAGGATACGCTGACCAAGGTGATCGAGGCGCGCGCCAAGGCGACATCGATCCAGGTCACGCCCGAAACGCTGAACGACCCTGCTGCTTTCGCCAAGTTCCAGGCGGCGCAGGGCGAACTGGGCAGTGCGCTGAGCCGGCTGATGGTGGTCAGTGAACGCTATCCCGACCTGAAGGCCAACCAGGGTTTCCGCGACTTGCGCGTGCAACTCGAAGGCACCGAAAACCGCATCACCGTGGCGCGCAACCGCTACATCCAGACGGTGCAGGAATACAACGTGCTGGCGCGCAGTTTCCCGAACAACCTGACCGCCATGGTCTTCGGCTACAAAGTCAAGCCCAGCTTTGCGGTGGCCAATGAAGCGCAGATCTCGACGCCGCCGGTGGTCGATTTCAACAAAAAATAAGCGGCAGCGGCACTCCATGCGCATCCGTTTCCTTTTGCAGGTACTGTTACTGGCGGTCTGGCTACCCTTTGCCAGTCTGGCCGCCTGGGCGCAAGGTGGCGTTCAGCCCGTCCCGCCGCTGACGGCGCATGTGATGGACGCTACCGGCACCCTGACAGCAGCCCAAAAGGCTGCACTTGAAGCCAAGCTGACCGCTTTCGAGCAGTCGCGCGGCGCGCAGGTGGTGATGCTGATGGTGCCCACGACCCAGCCCGAAGACATCGCGGCCTATGCGCAGCGCATCGGCGACAGCTGGAAAATCGGCCGCAAGAGCATTGGCGACGGCCTGCTGCTGGTGGTGGCCAAGAACGACCGCACGGTGCGCATCGAAACCACCAAGACGCTTGAAGGCGCGATTCCCGACCTGGCGGCCAGCCAGATCATCGAAACCGCCCTCACGCCGCGCTTCAAGCAAGGCGACTTTGCCGGCGGCCTGGACGCAGCCGCCGACCAGATCATGGCGCGCATCACCGGCGAAAAGCTGCCGGCGCCGCAGCAGGGCAATGCCACTCGCCGCAGCGCCAGCGGCGGCGGATTCGACTGGACGACGCTGGCGGTGTTCCTGTTTTTTGCCGTGCCCATCGGCGGACGCATCCTGTCCAGCGTGCTGGGGCGCAAGCTGGGCTCGGTGACCACCGGCGGCGCGGTCGGCGTGCTGGCCTGGCTGTTCACCAGCAGCCTGGTCATCGGCGGCGTTGCGGCGCTGGCCGGCATGGTGTTTGCGCTCATTTCAGGACTGGGCGGAGGCATGGGGGGAATGGGCGGTCGCCGGTCCTCAGGCTGGGGTGGCGGTGGAATGGGCGGTGGATTCGGGGGTGGCAGCCGGGGCGGCGGCGGCTTCAGCAGTGGCGGCGGCGGCAATTTCGGCGGCGGCGGTGCCTCGGGCAGCTGGTAACGGAGAGCGGACTGATGAACAAACCTTCCCTGCTGCTCAAGCACCTCTGGCGCGATGTTTCCGACACCCGGCGCGCGATTCCGCCCGACATGGTGCAGCGCCTGGCCGAACGCGTTGGCGCCAGCGAGCAGCGCCACAGCGGCCAGATCCGCATCTGTGTTGAGTCCTCGCTGCCCATGAGTTACCTTTGGCGGCTGGATGCTGAAACCTCGCTGGCCGACCTGATCCGGCAGCGGGCCGTGACGGTGTTCGGCAAGCTGCGGGTCTGGGACACTGAACACAACAACGGGGTGCTGGTCTATGTGCTGCTGGCCGAGCATGCGATTGAAATCGTCGCCGACCGGGGCCTGCGGCGCCATGTGGACGACAGCCACTGGCAGGCGGTGGTGGCGCACATGGCCAGCGCCTTTCGCGAAGCGCGCTACGAGGACGGACTGACGCAGGCGCTGGAAGAAACCTCGGCGGTGCTGGTGGCGCATTTTGCGCGAACGGACGCGTCGTCGGCACAGCCCAACGAACTGCCAGACACGCCACTGCTGCAATGAGCCGTGCCTGGCAACTGCCAGACGCTGCTATGCTTTCAATAGCTACAATCCCTCAAAGGACGGGCGGAAAAGACCTTTTTTCCAAAAAACGCATTGCTAACTGTGGTCAGCGCCCGGGTGGCACGCGCCAGACTGCCCCGCCACCAACGGCATACAGCGTTCGCCCGGCCTGCCGCTCCACCTGCCAGCCGCCGGTGAATTCGCCAAAGGCCGGCAGCACGGCGCAATGCTTGTCCACACTGAAACAGGGCAGCCGCATGTGGTCGCGGCCCGGTCCGCGCAGTGTCAGCGCAGGGTGCAGGTGGCCGGCCAGCACATAGCGCCCGGCATCGGTTTGCGGATGGTGGCAAGCGGCAAACGGGCCCATCGGCCAGGGTTCGTCGACCACGCGGATGCTCAATGCGGACGGTGGATCGCCGGCGCGGCTGTCATGGTTGCCGCGCACCAGCAGGCACTCCAGCGCCGCATGGCTTTGGCGCCAGTGCGCCAGCTCGGCCAGCAGCGAAGGGGTCCGGGCCTGCGCCGCATGCAGGAAATCACCCAGGAACACCAGCTGCGCCGGCTGGTAGTGGTTTAGCAAGGCACTCAACCGCGCCAGGTTTTCGCGCGTCGTGCCGGCGGGCACCGGCTGGCCCAGCGCCCGGTAGGTTGCTGCCTTGCCCAGGTGCAGGTCGGCCACCCACAGCACCCGTGCGGCCGGCCACCACAGCGCATGCTCGGGCAGCAGCCACAGCGTCTCGCCAGCGCATGCAATTGCCAGGGGGCGGCCCGGTGCAGGTTGTTCGTCCGGCATCACACGCCTGGCCTGCGTCCCGTGGCGCGGCGCGGCGCGCGCACCTTGACCGAGCCCTTTCCAGCGGAGGGGCGGGACAAGGTGTCCTGCGAAAACGCCAGCGACAGGCGCACGTTCTGGGCAGCAGAATCATTGTCGTCACGCGCCTTGCCCCTTTCCTGAGAGCCGGCCGGATCATCGGCTGCCTGGTCGAGTTGCACCACCATGCGTGCAATCCGGTCGGCCACGCTTTCATTGGACAGTTGCTCCCGGAAGCGCTCGACCATCAGCGGAAAGGCAAAGGGCGTGGGCCGGGCCAATACCTTGATTTTCAGTTGTTGGCGGCTCATGCGTTCGAGCGCCGCCTGCAGCCGGCCGATCTCCAGTTCCTGCGACAGCAGTTCCTGTTCGGCCTGCAGCAGCAGGCGATTGGCCGGATCGTATTTTTTAAACACTTCGTAGAACAGCGATGACGAGGCCTGAAGCTGCTTGTTGCTGCGTTTTTCACCCGGGTAGCCCTGAAAGATCAGTCCCGACACGCGTGCGATCTCGCGAAAGCGGCGCTGCGCCAGTTCGCTGGCATTCAGGCTGGCCAGCACTTCATGAAGTAGATCGCCCCCACGCTCCCCACTGCGTGTGGTTCGCTGCCCCCCGGGAGGGTCGCTGCGCCTGCGGCCCGGCGAAGCCGGTTCCGCGGCCCTGGCTGGCGCAATACCGTCACCACACTCACTCGACGGGCCGATTGCCGGCATCAGGACCTGCGGCAGCAAGGCAGGCCAGTCCACCTCGGTGGCGCTGAGCAACTCGAAGCCGTAGTCGTTCACCGCGATGGAAAAGGTTCGCGGCGCCTGCTGCGCCACGCGCCAGGCCAACAGGTTGGCCAGGCCCAGGTGCACGGGGCGGCCGGCAAACGGATAAACAAACAGATGCCAGCCTTCGCGGGTGCGCAGCACTTCGGCCAGCAGTGTTTGCGGCGTCGGCAAGGCCGACCAGCGCTGCTGGAGTTCAAGCAAGGGTCGCATGGCCTGGAGTTCTGGCGTGTCGTAAACCCCTTGCTGTGCCAGCGCCAGTTGCTGCACCACCGCATCGGCCAGTGTTGTCGACAGCGGTAGCCGGCTGCCGCTCCAGCGCGGAATGGCTGGGCGCTTGCCCGCCGCGCGGCGCACCCAGGCGGTCATCTCGTGGATGCGCACCAGTGCCAGCAGCCGGCCGCCGAACAGGAAGCAGTCGCCGGGCTTGAGGCGCGCCGCAAAGCTTTCCTCCACCGTGCCGATTTTTGCGCCGCCGACATACTGCACCGCCATGCTGGCATCACTGACGATGGTGCCGATGTTCATGCGGTGGCGTCGCGCCAGCCGGGCATCGGGCACGCGCCACACGCCCTCCCCGTCCGGCACGGCGCGCCGGTAGTCCGGGTAGGCCGCGAGCGACGGGCCACCCTGGGCGACAAAGGACAGGCACCAGTCCCAGCTTTCCCGGGACAAGCCGGCATAGGCCGCCGTGCTGCAGACCTCGGCATACAACGCATCGGGCATGAAGCCGCCGCCCAGCGCCACCGTGACCAGGTGTTGCACCAGCACATCGAGCGGCTGGTCGGGCGAAGTGCGCGACTCGATGTGGCCGGCGGCAATCGCGACGCGCGCCGCCGCGCCTTCCGCCAGTTCAATGGCCAGGGTGGGCACCAAGGTAATGCGCGACGGACGGCCCGGCGCATGGCCCGAGCGGCCAGCGCGCTGGAGCAGGCGCGCCACGCCCTTGGGCGAGCCAATCTGCAGCACCCGCTCGACCGGCAAGAAATCAACGCCCAGGTCCAGGCTGGAGGTGCACACCACGGCCTTGAGTTCGCCGGTTTTAAGGCTCAACTCGACCCATTCACGCACCGCCCGGTCCAGCGATCCGTGGTGTAGCGCAATCATGCCGGCCCAGTCGGGTCGCGCCTCCAGCAGGGCCTGGTACCAGCGTTCGGCCTGCGCGCGGGTATTGGCAAACACCAGCGTGGTGCTGCTTTTGTCGATTTCCGCGATCACCTGCGGCAGCAGGTTCAAACCCAGATGGCCGGCCCAGGGAAAGCGGTCCACCTGCGGCGGCAGCAGCGTGTCGATCAGCAGTTTTTTCGGCACCTGGCCTTGGATCAGCAAGCCGTTGTCATGGCCGAGCAGCGTGTGCATCGCTTCGCCTAAATTTCCCAGCGTGGCCGACATGCCCCAAATCACGAGTTGCGAAGCGTGTTCGGGGAAGCCCCCATCCCTGCCTTCCCCCAGAGGGGGAAGGCGCAATGCGGGTTCGGCAGGCGCAGACACGCCATCCTCTTCAGGCAAGCCAGGGCCGCGGAACCGGCTTTGCCGGGCCGCAGGCGCAGCGGCCCCCTCGGGGGGCAGCGAACCACACGCAGTGGGGAGCGTGGGGGCCTTCAATCTGGCCAACGCCAGCTGCACCTGCACACCCCGCTTGTTGCCGAGCAGTTCGTGCCATTCGTCCACCACGACCATCCTGACGCTGCCCAGCACGTCCCTGGCATCGGCGCGTGCCAGCAGCAGCGACAGGCTTTCGGGCGTGGTGACCAGCACCGTTGGCAGCCGCTGGTTCTGGGCGCTGCGTTCGCCGGCCGCCGTGTCGCCGCTGCGGGCGCCGGCGCTCCAAGTGGTAAAGCGTGGCGTTCCGTCGTCGTTCAGGGCGGCGTTCAAGGCTTCCAGCGGCGGCAGCAAGGCACGCAACGTGTCGGCCGCCAAGGCGCGCATCGGCGTGATCCACAACACGGTCAATGGTGCGGCTGCAGGTTTTTTCGAATTTTTCGGCTTTGCTATTTTTTTAATAGCTGCCTGCGCACGTCCCACTTGCGCAAAGGCACTAAAAGCCATCAAGCCGCCAAGCCAGACGGCATACGTCTTGCCCGCGCCGGTGGTGGCATGCAGCAGGCCCGAGCGGCCGTCCGCCACCGCTTTCCAGGCCTCGCGCTGGAATTTGAAGGGTTTCCAGCCGCGGCCGGCCAGCCAGGCATCAAGCACCTTTTTTGCCGCTGCGGCCGCCGAGGGTTGGGCCACGGTCATCCCGGCAACAGGGCCGACAGCGTTTGCAGTGTGTCGGCCTCGGGCACCGGCTTGTCTTCGCGCCAGCGCAGCATGCGCGGAAAGCGCACGGCAATGCCGCTCTTGTGGCGTGGGCTGCGGGCAATGCCTTCAAAACCCAGCTCGAACACCAGCGTCGGCTTGACGCTGCGCACCGGGCCGAAGCTTTCCACCGTGGTCTTGCGAATGATGGCGTCGACGCGCGCCATCTCGGCATCGGTCAGGCCGGAATAGGCCTTGGCGAAAGGCACCAGCTTGCGGTCAGCCTGTTGCGGCGGGCCGTCCCACACGGCAAAGGTGTAGTCGCTGTACAGGCTGGCGCGCCGGCCATGGCCGCGCTGTGCGTAAATCAGCACCGCGTCGATGCTCAGCGGGTCGATCTTCCACTTCCACCACAGCCCCACGTCCTTGGTGCGGCCGACGCCGTAGGGCGCCTCACGCTGTTTGAGCATCATCCCTTCGACGCCCAGGGACCGCGCCGATTCGCGCTGGCGTGCCAGGTCCGGCCAGCTGTCACCCTTGAGCACCGGGCTGGGCAGCAGGGCGGGATGGCGCAGGTCGGCGAGCAGCGTGTCCAGCAAGGTCCGGCGCTGCGACTGCGGCAGCGCCCGCAGATCGCGCTGCTGCCATTCCAGCAGGTCGTAGGCCAGCAGCACCACCGGCATGTCGCGCAGCAGCTTGGCGCCCAGCGTCTTGCGTCCGATGCGTTTTTGCAGGTCGGCAAACGGCTGCACGCTGCCTTCGCTGCCAGGCAGATCAAAATTAGCGCGCCAGACCACGATTTCGCCGTCGAGCACCGTGCCGTCGGGCAGCGCGGCGCCCATGGCCGCCAGTTCGGGGAAGCGTTCGGTCACCAGTTCCTCGCCGCGCGACCACAGCCACACCTGGCCGGCGCGCTTGACCAGCTGGGCGCGAATGCCGTCCCATTTCCATTCGATGATCCAGTCCTGCGGCGTGCCCAGCAGGACATCGAACTGGGCCAGCGGCTGGTTAAACGGATGCGCCAGGAAAAACGGATAAGGCTGGCTGCTGGTTTGCGGGTTCATCTCGCCGGGGCTTTCGGGCGCAACCATGGCGGCATAATCGGCCGCTGTCGGCTGGCCGGTGATATGGGTGTAGCCCATCAGGCGCTGGGCCACCCGCTTGGCATCGACGCCGGCGACAGCCGCCAGTGCCTGCGTGACCTGCAGGCGCGACACGCCGACGCGAAAGCCACCGGTGATCAGCTTGAAATAGACCAGCCGTTCGTCCAGCGCCAGTTGGCTCCATTGCTGGCGCAGCAGATCTGGCAGGTCGTCGGGCGCGGTCTTGCGCAAAGGCAGCAAGTGCTGCTCAATCCACGTTGCCAGGCCGATGTCGTGGCTCCCGGTCGGCGGCGGGAGCAGCAGCGCCATGGTTTCGGCGAGGTCACCGACCGAATCGTAGCTTTCGTCGAACAGCCACTCGGGCAAGCCGGCGGCATCCTGCGCCAGCTGGCGCAGCACTTTGGTCGCCACCAGCTGACGCGGCTTCCCGCCGGCCAGAAAATACACCGCCCACGCGGCGTCCGCAGGGGCGGCCTGATGCAGGTAGCGCTGCAGCGCCGCCTGCTTGGCCAGGCTGGAGGTGGTGGCGTCGAGTTCGCGGAAAAGAGCTGAAAAGGCTTTCATGAAGCAGCATCGCCCGGGAATGGCGCAGACGCAGGCGGCGCACCTTCGGGTTCGATGCCGCCCTTTTGTGCCGCAGCCAACGGCGGCGCCTGATCGGCAATGTCGTCATCGCCGCCATATTCGGTCTTGAAGCCTTGCGCATCCAGGCCGCGCTCGCGCAGCCAGCGCACCATCACCGCCACGCTGCCATGGGTGACAAAGACGCGCTCGGCTCCTGTGCCGTCGATGGCGCGCTGCAGGCCGGGCCAGTCGGCATGGTCGGACATCACGAAGCCACGGTCCACGCCCCGGCGCCGGCGCGCGCCCCTGAGCAGCATCCAGCCGCTGGCAAAGGCATCGGAATAGTTGCCAAAACGGCGCATCCAGGGCGTTCCCTGCGCCGACGGCGGTGCCAGCACCAGCGACTGGCTTATGGCGGCAGCATCCACCTCGGCCACCGTGCGGGTGGCGGGCAGCTTGGCGCCCGCCTCCCGGTACACCCGGTTCAGCGGCTCAACGGCGCCGTGCGCAATGATCGGGCCGATGCTGGCATCAACGCCGTGCAGCAAGCGTTGCGCCTTGCCAAAGGCATAGCAAAACAGCACCGACGCACGTCCGGCCGCCGCGTTGCCGCGCCACCACTGGTTGATGTCGGCAAACAGCTCGGGCTGCGAAGGCCAGCGGTAAATCGGCAGGCCAAAGGTCGATTCGGTGATGAAGGTGTTGCACGCCACTGGCTCGAACGGCGCGCACGTGCCGTCGTCCTCCAGCTTGTAGTCGCCCGAGGCCACCCAGACCTCGCAGCCATGCTCGACGCGCACCTGCGCCGAACCAAGCACATGGCCGGCCGGATGCAGCGAGATGCGAACCCCGTTGTGCATGACTGGCTGGCCATAGGCCAGCGTCTGCAGGGTGATGTCGCCTAGCCGGGCGCGCAGGATGCCCTCGCCTTTCTCGTGCGCCAGGTAGCGCGCGTGGCCGGTTCTGGCATGGTCGGAATGGCCATGGGTGATCACGGCGCTTTCGACCGGCCGCCAGGGGTCGATGTAGAAGTCGCCCTGCGGGCAGTACAGGCCTTCGGGCCGGGCTACGATCAGATTCATGCGTTGGTCAGGATGAAATGAAAATTCCGGCATTGCGCATGCGCGCATGGCCCCCAGCCGACATCCTAGCGCCAGCGACCCAGTCCCGCCGGGCATGGACAAAGACTTTGCCGGGGATCAGGGATTTACCCGTCAATTTCAACCGCCATGAAAAAAGCCCCTGGCTTGCGGCAGGGGCTCGGATGGCAAGCATCCGCTGCCGGATGTCTGCCGTTGCAGACCGAAGTCTGCACGGATTGGTTTTTATTTTTTCTGGCGGTATTTGCGCAAGGCTGCAATCTGCGCCGCCATGACGGCCAGCTCGGACTGGGCCATCGCAATGTCAATATCGTTCCTGGCATTTTTCAGCGCTTCTTCAGCCAGTGCCTTGGCAGACGTTGCCTTGGCTTCGTCCAGGTCCTTGCCGCGAATGGCGGTATCGCTCAATACGGTGACACAGTTCGGCTGCACTTCGAGAATGCCGCCGGCCACGAAGACGAACTCTTCGGTGCCGTCCGCCTTTTCGATGCGCACGGTACCGGGTCGTATGCGGGTGATCAGCGGCGTGTGGCGCGGGTAGATTCCCAGCTCGCCCGCTTCGCCGGGCAGAGCCACGAACCGGGCTTCACCGGAGAAGATGGACTCTTCTGCGCTGACGACATCGACGTGGATGGTATTCATAGTGTCTCCAATGTAAAAGATGTGGGGAAAGCTGGCGTTTGAGATGAGCCGCTAGGCGGCGCACGGAAATGTGCAAGTGCACATTGAGTACGCCAACAACGCGGCTCGCTCAAAGGCCGGCTTTACTACATCTTTTTGGCTTTTTCGAAGGCTTCGTCGATGGTGCCAACCATGTAGAAGGCTTGCTCTGGCAGGTGATCACACTCGCCGGCCACGATCATCTTGAAGCCGCGAATGGTTTCGGCCAGGCTGACGTACTTGCCGGGCGAGCCGGTGAACACTTCAGCCACATGGAAGGGCTGCGACAGGAAGCGCTGGATCTTGCGGGCACGGGCCACGGCCAGCTTGTCTTCAGGTGCCAGTTCGTCCATGCCCAGAATCGCAATGATGTCGCGCAATTCCTTGTAACGCTGCAGCGTGCCCTGCACCGCACGGGCGGTGTTGTAGTGGTCTTCACCGACCACCGCTGGCGACAGCTGGCGGCTGGTCGAATCCAGCGGATCGACCGCTGGGTAGATGCCCAGCGAAGCAATGTCACGGCTCAGCACCACGGTCGAATCGAGGTGGGCAAAGGTGGTGGCAGGGCTTGGGTCGGTCAAGTCATCGGCAGGCACGTAAACGGCCTGGATGGAGGTGATCGAGCCCACTTTGGTTGAAGTAATGCGCTCTTGCAGGCGGCCCATTTCCTCGGCCAGCGTCGGCTGGTAGCCCACGGCGGAAGGCATGCGGCCCAGCAGTGCGGACACTTCGGTGCCGGCCAGGGTGTAGCGGTAGATGTTGTCCACGAAGAACAGCACGTCGCGGCCTTCGTCACGGAAGGACTCGGCAATCGTCAGGCCGGTCAGCGCCACGCGCAGTCGGTTTCCCGGGGGCTCGTTCATCTGGCCATAGACCATGGCAACCTTGGACTCTTCCAGGTTCTCCAGGTTCACGACGCCGGAATCGGCCATCTCGTGGTAGAAGTCGTTGCCTTCGCGGGTACGTTCACCGACACCGGCGAACACGGACAAGCCCGAGTGCGCCTTGGCGATGTTGTTGATCAGTTCCATCATGTTCACGGTCTTGCCGACACCGGCGCCACCAAACAAGCCAACCTTGCCGCCCTTGGCGAACGGACACACCAGGTCAATCACCTTGATGCCGGTTTCCAGCAGTTCCTGCGAGGGGCTCAGCTCGTCATAGGCCGGGGCCTTGCGGTGAATTGGTGCGGTCAGCGTCTGGTCGACCGGGCCGCGCTCGTCGATTGGCGCACCCAGCACGTCCATGATGCGGCCCAGCGTGGCCTTGCCCACGGGAACGGTGATGTTCGCGCCGGTGTTGTACACGATGTTGCCGCGGCGCAGGCCGTCGGACGTTCCCAGCGCAATGGTGCGGACAATGCCGTCGCCCAGCTGCTGCTGGACTTCAAGCGTCAGGGCAGAGCCTTCCATCTTGAGCGCGTCATAAATCTTGGGCATCTGGTTACGGGCAAACTCCACGTCCACCACCGCGCCAATACACTGAACAATCTTGCCCTGGATGCTTGTGTCCACTAGAGTTTCTTGAGCCATGACCGAATCCTTTTGGTTCTTTAATCTTGTAAATCTGGGTGGCGCGGCTTAAACCGCTGCGGCACCGGCAACGATTTCCGAAAGTTCTTTCGTGATCGCCGCTTGACGCGTCTTGTTGTAAATCAGCTTGAGCTCGCCAATCACGCTGCCGGCATTGTCGGTGGCCGACTTCATGGCGACCATGCGGGCGGACTGTTCGGAGGCCATGTTCTCGGCGACGGCCTGAAACACCAGTGCCTCGACATAGCGAACCAGCAATTCGTCAATCACGGTTTGTGGATCAGGCTCATAGAGGTAGTCCCAGCCGTGCTCGGTCTTGTCAGCCTGCATGCGGTCAGCGGTCAACGGCAGCAACTGCTCGACCACCGACTCCTGCTTCATCGTGTTGATGAAGCGGGTGTAGCAGAGGTAAACCGCCTTGATCTTGCCTTCGCTGTACGCGTCGAGCAGCACCTTGACCGGGCCGATCAGCTTGTCCAGATGGGGCTTGTCGCCCAGTTGCGTGGCATGCGCAGCCACCTTGACGCCGATACGGTTCAGGAAACCCAGGCCCTTGTTGCCAATGGCTACGGCCTGCGCATCTTCACCAGCCGCCTGCATGTCCTTGAGCCTGGTCGTCAGGAGACGCAACACGTTGGTGTTCAAACCGCCGCACAGCCCCTTGTCGGTGGTCACCACGATGAACCCGGTCGTCTTGGCGTCGTTGGACTCCATGAACGGGTGGGTGTATTCGGGGTTTGCCTGACTCAGGTGGGCTGCGATGTTGCGAATCTTGTCGCTGTAAGGGCGGGCCGCTCGCATCCGTTCCTGCGCCTTGCGCATTTTGGAGGCGGCCACCATTTCCATGGCCTTGGTGATCTTGCGGGTGTTTTCCACCGACTTGATCTTGCCGCGTATTTCCTTGCCTGCTGCCATTATTGGACCCCCACGCTTTTCATTTCATGTAATGCGCTGCCCCCCGAGGGGGCCGCTGCGCCTGCGGCCCGGCGAAGCCGGTTCCGCGGCCCCTGCTTGCAAAGGCGGCCCGTCCTGGTGGTTGCTGCGCTCATCGTTCGATTTCGGTTGCTCAGGCAAACGACTTTTTAAACGCAGCCACCGCAGTGGTCAACTCGGCCTCGGAATCCTTGTCCATGGCCTTGTTGGTTTCAAGCTTTTCCATCAGCGGCGCATTCTTATCCTTGAGCCAGGCGTGCAGGCCACTTTCGAAAGCCAGCACCTTCTTGACATCTACGTCGTCCATAAAGCCCTTGTTCACGGCGAACAACGTGGCGCCCATGGCGGAAATGGACAAAGGCGAGTACTGCGACTGCTTGAGCAACTCGGTGACGCGTGCACCACGGTCGAGCTGCTTGCGGGTGGCTTCGTCCAGATCGGAGGCAAACTGCGCAAACGCAGCCAGTTCACGGTACTGTGCCAAGTCGGTACGAATACCGCCGGACAAGTTCTTGATCAGCTTGGTCTGGGCAGCACCACCGACGCGCGACACCGAGATACCGGCGTTGATCGCAGGGCGGATACCGGCGTTGAACAGGCTGGTTTCCAGAAAAATCTGGCCATCGGTGATCGAAATCACGTTGGTCGGCACGAAAGCAGACACGTCGCCGGCTTGCGTTTCGATGATCGGCAGTGCGGTGAGTGAACCGGTACGGCCTTTGACAGCACCTTTGGTGAAGTCTTCGACATACTTCTCGTTCACGCGGGCGGCGCGCTCCAGCAGGCGGCTGTGGAGATAGAAAACGTCGCCGGGGTAGGCTTCGCGGCCTGGCGGACGGCGCAACAGCAACGATACCTGGCGGTAGGCCACGGCCTGCTTGGACAAGTCGTCATAGACGATCAGCGCGTCTTCACCACGGTCGCGGAAGTATTCGCCCATCGTGCAGCCCGAGTAGGCGCTGACGTATTGCATGGCAGCCGATTCAGAGGCCGAAGCCGCCACGACGATGGTGTATTCCATCGCGCCGGCTTGCTCCAGCGAGCGCACCACGTTCTTAATCGAGGACGCTTTTTGGCCAATCGCGACATAAACGCAGGAAACGCCTTTGCCCTTCTGGTTGATGATGGCGTCGATGGCGACGGCGGTCTTGCCGGTCTGGCGGTCGCCAATGATCAGTTCACGCTGGCCACGGCCGATAGGCACCATGGAGTCAACCGACTTCAGGCCGGTTTGCAAGGGCTGGTCAACCGATTTGCGGGCAATCACGCCGGGCGCGACCTTTTCGATCACGTCGCTCAGCTTGGCATTGATCGGGCCCTTGCCGTCGATCGGCTGACCCAGTGCATTGACCACACGGCCCAGCAGTTCAGGGCCGATCGGGACTTCCAGAATACGGCCCGTGCATTTAACGGTGTCGCCTTCGGCGATGTGTTCGTACTCGCCCAGAATCACCGAGCCGACCGAGTCGCGCTCGAGGTTCAGTGCCAGGCCGTAAGTAGGCGTGCCATCTGCCGTGGCAGGAAACTCAAGCATTTCGCCCTGCATCACATCGGACAGGCCGTGGATGCGGACGATACCGTCGGCCACCGACACCACGGTGCCCTGGTTACGGATGTCGCTGCTGGCGGCGAGGCCTTCGATACGGCTCTTGATCAGTTCAGAAATTTCTGCGGGATTGAGTTGCATGACTCTTTCCTTCTTTCTATGTTATTGGCTAAAAACCCGGGACTGCGCGCGTGCGTCAGTTCAGGCGATCAGCGCCATTTTCATTTGTTCCAAACGGGCTTTGACCGAAGTGTCCAGCACCTCGTCACCCACGACCGCACGAATCCCGCCAATCAGCGAGGGATCAAGTTCAAGCTTGACGCCAAGCTTGCGCCCGAAACGCTTTTCCAGCACCGCTGCAATCTCGCCCAAGGCTGGCTCGTCGAGCGGAAAAGCACTGTAAACGATGGCATCGGTGACGCCGCCCGCAGCGTTCTTGAGTGAACGAAACTGGACAGCGATCTCGGGCAGCGCAGACAGACGACCGTTTTCAATCACCAGGCGCAGGAAGTTCCTGGCGGCCGGGGGCAGCGGGTCGGCGTCATTGCCGGCCACACCGGCCATCAGATCAAACACCTGGTCCACACGGGCCTTCGGGCTGTCGGCAAACTGGAGCAGCTGGGCGTTTTGCGCCACAGCCGCCAGCCTGTCCAGCCAGAGGGCGGTGGCATTCAGGTCGGAGCCCTGCGCCTTGAACAGCGCATCTGCGTAAGGGCGGGCAATGGTTGCAAGTTCAGCCATAGTGGTTCTGCCTTGCCTACAGCTCGGTTTTCAGGCGGCTCAGCAGCTCGGCATGAACCCCGGCATTGACTTCCTTGCGGAGAATCTGCTCGGCACCCTTGACCGCCAGCAGGGCGACCTGCTCGCGCAGCGCCTCGCGGGCCTTGACCGTCTGTTGAGCGGCTTCAGCCTGGGCTGCCGCGATGATCTTGTTCGCTTCCTCGACCGCACGGGCCTTGGCTTCCTCGACGATGCCTTGGCCCCGGCGGTCGGCATCGGCCAGACGGGAGGCGGTCTCGGTGCGCGACGTGGCCAGTTCGGCCTCTACACGCTTGTTGGCCGTGGAGAGTTCGGACTTGGCTTTGTCAGCGGCAGCAAGGCCGTCAGAAATTTTCTGTGCCCGCTCGTCCAGCGCTTTTGTGATTGGTGGCCACACGAACTTCATCGTGAACCAGACCAGGATCGCAAAAACGACAGCCTGCAGGAACAGGGTGGAGTTAATGTTCACGGCTTATTCCTTATCGAACGTACCAGGGATGGCCGAAAAATTAACGCAGGACAAACGGATTGGCAAATGCGAACAGCAGGGCGATGGCCACGCCGATCAGGAAAGCAGCGTCGATCAGGCCTGCCAAGATGAACATCTTGGTTTGCAGGTCGTTCATCAGTTCAGGCTGGCGTGCCGAGGCTTCCAGAAATTTGCCACCCATCAGGGCGATGCCGATAGAGGCGCCGATAGCGCCGAGGCCGACGATCAAACCACAAGCCAAAGCGACGAGTCCGAGAATGTTTTCCATGATTGCTCCAAAGATGAGAGGAAAGGTAAAAAGAAAAGGGAAAGAAAAAGCCAACCGCCGTCAGGCGGAAAGGCTTAGTGTGAATCGTGGGCCTGCCCCACGTAAATCAACGTCAACATCATGAAGATGAAGGCTTGCAGCGTGATCACCAGGATGTGGAAGATGCTCCACACGGTTCCGGCAACGACATGCCCAAATCCCAGCCAGAACATCCCCGTCAGGGGGTTGAACTGCCAGGCCCACACGCCGCCCATCAGGGCGATCAGCATGAAGACGAGTTCGCCGGCAAACATGTTGCCGAACAGCCGCATGCCGTGCGAGACGGTCTTGGCGGTGAATTCAATCATTTGCATCAGAAAGTTGATCGGATACAAAAACCAGTGGTCGCCGAACGGCGCGGCGATCAGTTCGTGCGACCACCCGCCAATGCCCTTGATCTTGATGTTGTAGACCAGACAAACCAGCAGCACGCTGATGGACAGGCCCAGGGTGGTGGACAGGTCGGCCGTGGGCACGACGCGCATGTAGGCATGCTCCGGGTCATGGCCTGCAGCGCCGTACAACATAGTCCAGATTCTGGGCAGCATATCGACCGGCAGCATGTCCATGGCGTTCATCAGGAAAATCCAGACGAACACGGTAAGCGCCAGAGGCGACACCAGTTTTCGGCTCTTGGCATTGTGAATCACGCCCTTGGCCTGGCTGTCAACCATTTCCGACAGGATTTCCACCGCTGCCTGGAAGCGGCCAGGGACGCCTGAGGTGGCCTTGCGGGCGGCACGCCACAAGAAGAAGCAGCCAATGACGCCCAGCAAGACCGAATAGATCAGCGAGTCGAGGTTGAACAGGCTGAAATCGACAATGCTGCTTTGCTTGACGCTTTCCAATGAAAAATTTGTCTGCAGATGCTGCAGGTGGTGCTGGATGTACTCTCCAGACGTCGGGGCATGTATTCCAGCGTTTTCAGCAGCAGACATAAGTCACCAATTCGTCAGTTCTTCAAAAATTTTATTGATCGATTCTTGCGCGCCGGGCCAAACCACATGGCCACCCAGTACACCTTCATCGTCACCACGAAACCCGCCAGCAAAGCCAGCCAATTCAATCCTTCAACCAGCCTGGGCGCGGCCAGCAACATCGCCACTGTCAAGGCAATCTTGACCATTTCCCAGACAAAAAATCCAGCCAGCGCCGCATTTCCATGCAGTGCCGATTTTTGACGCGACAGGCCCCGCGCAAACAGCCCGGCGGGAATAATCACCGCCAGCGCACCGTAACCCGCCGACCAGCCCATGCGTGCCTGGCCGGTCAACGACCAGGCCAATGTCGCCACGACGATGCCAACCCCGACCTGCCCTGCCCACACGTACCACAAGGAAAACGGCGGATTCAGTTCCCGAATCTTTTTGGCCTCTTCGTGCGTCAGGGGCTTGAACCCTTCGTCTTGCGCCTCATGTGTCTCTTCTGCCTCGTACGACTTGACTGCCCCTGCAATGCTTGCCACGGCAGGACCCTCAGGACGCTTGCGGAACTTCACTGCTGCGTTTGCCATTGTGTTCCTCACAAATTACATGAAGGTTACGAGCGCCAATCTCAGCAAAGCCTCTGATTATACGTAGAAACCCCTGCCATTTTCCAATAGCCATGCGCCTGCTCTGGATTGGTGTGGTTTCACCGCAGCTTTATGATCAGCCTGGGGCCTTGACCACAATGGCGCCTCATTCTAATGAAAGACTGCCGATGCCTGCGTTGATGAAATTCCTCCATGTTCTTGCTGCCATCGCCTGGCTGGGCGGAATCAGTTTCATGCTGTTTGCTCTGCGCCCTGCGGCTACTGAGTTGCTCGCACCGCCGCAGCGGCTGCCCCTGATCGCGCAAACGCTGCAGCGCTTCTTCAAGCTTGTCTGGGTGACGATCGTGGTGTTGCTGTTGTCCGGCCTGGCGATGCTGATGGGCGTGGGCATGAAGAATGCGCCAGCCGGCTGGCACGCCATGCTGGGGATCGGCTTGGTGATGTTTGCGCTGTTCGGCCACCTTTATTTCGGCCCTTTCCGCCGGCTCGGGCAGGCTGTCAACGCAGCCGATTGGTCTGAAGGCGCTCGGCGCGTCAAGCAGATTGCCACGCTCTCCACCGTCAACCTGGTGCTTGGCGTGCTGGCAATTGGCGCCGTGTTTTTCCTCGCCTGATGCCTCAGCGATCCGGATCGCAGCGCGCCACAAGGCGATCACCCGCCGCGTTGAACACCGCCCCATGAATGCCGACCAGTCCCCGACAAGCGTTCGCAGCAACTGGCGGCTGGCGGGCCTTTCCAGCCGCCTTCGCAGCGCAATGCCCTGCCGCGAGACGCTCGCCGCCCATCCCTGGCTCAAGCCTGTCGCGCACCGCCTGCTGGACCGCCAGTTGTGGCGCGCGCAGCATGAAGCCGTGGCGCGGGGCGTCGCCATCGGGATTTTCTGGGCCTTTGCCGTGCCGGTGGCGCAGTTTGCGCTGGCCACCCTGAGCTGCGTCTGGTGGCGCGCGAACATTCCGGTCGCTGCCGGCATGACGCTGGCGACCAACCCGTTCACCATCGGCTTTTGGCTGTGGCTGGCCTACCAGCTGGGCAGCCTGGTGCTGGACGCGCCACCGCCGCTTGCGCTGGCCGACGGCGCCGGGCTGCTGGCCTGGCTGGGCTCCTTCGGCGCGCCGGCCATGCTGGGCATGGGCATTTTTGCGCTCGGCGGTGCATTGATCGGCTACCTGGTCGTCAAGCTCGTCTGGCGCATGCGCGTTGGCGTCAAACGCTGGCGCAGGAAGAACACGCCCCGCACCGCAGCGACAGCAACCCCACCGGCCGGCTGAACGTCCCCTGCCTTTCGCCATTATTCTTCCCCCAACCGCTGCCTGCAGCCACACCCCATGCCCATGTCTGACGCCAACGCCCTGCCCGACACCCCTTGCTACCTCAACGGCGACTTCAGCACGCTGCGGGACGCCAAGATCAGCGTGCTTGACCGCGGCTTCATCTTTGGCGATGGCGTCTATGAAGTGGTGCCCGCCTACGCCGGCAAGCTGTTCCGCTTTGAGCAACACATGGCGCGACTGGGCCGCAGCCTGGCCGAGCTGCGCATCCCCAATCCGCTGACGCAGGACGGGTGGCGCGACACGGCACTTAAATTAATAGCAGACTATGCCCTGTCAACGGGCGCAGACACGCTAAAAAGCAATCAACTGATCTACATCCAGGTGACCCGCGGCGTGGCCATGCGCGACCACCCGATGCTGCCCGGCTTGACGCCCACCGTGTTCATCATGGTCAACCCGATGAAACTGCCCAGCGAAGCGCAGCGTGCGCAAGGCGTGGCCTGCGTCAGCGCTGGCGATTTCCGCTGGGAAAAGGCCCACATCAAGAGCACCAGCCTGCTGGGCGCGGTGTTTTCGCGCCAGATCAGTTTTGACGCCGGCGCGTTGGAGACCGTGATGTTCCGGGGCGACCACCTGAGCGAAGCCGCCGCCAGCAACGTCTGGGTGGTCAAGGGCGGCAAGGTCATGGGGCCGCCCAAGGACCATCGGGTCCTCGAAGGCATTCGCTACGGCCTGATTGAAGAAATCTGCCGCGCGGCCGGTATTGCGTTCGAGTTGCGCCCCATCTCCCGCGCCGAAGTGCTGGCCGCCGACGAGCTGCTGCTGTCGTCGGCCACCAAGGAAATTTTGCCCATCACCCTGCTGGACGACCAGCCGGTCGGCAATGGCACCCCCGGCCCGGTGTATGCAAAACTGTACGCCGCCTACCAGCAAGCCAAACAGGAGCCATCGACATGAGCGCCGAGAACGACAACGGCAGCATGCCTGAAAACACGCCGGCCACGCCGCCAGACGCAGAAGCCCGCAAGGACTCGCTGATCGAGTACCCGTCGCTGTTTCCGATCAAGGTGATGGGCCTCAAGGCCGACGGCTACGTGCAGGCCATCACGCACATCGCCCACCAGTTCGACCCGGCGTTTGACGCCTCGACCCTCGAGCTGCGCGAAAGCAAGGGCGGCAAATACCTGGGCGTGACCATCACCGTCACGGCCACCAGCCGCGAACAACTCGACGAGCTGTACCGCACGCTGTCCACGCACCCGATGGTCAAGGTCGTGCTGTAAACCGTCCGGCGGGTCGCGTGACGGGGCGGGTGCGCGTTAGGCTATGGGGTTGCTTTTGGCGTCAACCTCTTTTTCTATCCGCATGAATGACTTTCTCGACTACAACCTGCGCCCTCCGCTGCCGCAGCAAAGCCCTGCGGGCCCTCTTTGTGGCGTGTCGAGCCCCCAAAATTGCCGGAGCGCCTGACCGATGCCCACCCTTGACTGGCTCAACCGCGCCCAGGCGTTCACGACTGCGGCCCGCGTGCCCTACCGGCTGCTGGAAGAAGTGTCGGTTCACACGGCCGCCGCCGCGCCGGATGACACCGCCCGGGCAACTGCCCTGCCCGCGCAGGCCGACCTGTTGCAGCCGCAGGAAAAAGCGCCTGACCGATCAAGCGCCACCAGCGGCAACCTGCTGATCCAGGGCGACAACCTCGAAGCCCTCAAGGCGCTGCTGCCGTTTTACCGGGGGCAGGTCAAGTGCATCTTCATCGACCCGCCGTACAACACCCAAAGCGCGTTCGAGCATTACGACGACAACCTCGAACATGCCCATTGGCTGAGCATGATGCTGCCGCGCCTGCAACTGCTGCGCGAGTTGCTCAGCGAAGACGGCTCGATCTGGGTGACGATTGACGACAACGAGGGGCATTACCTCAAGGTGCTGATGGATGAGGTGTTTGGGCGGGGGAATTTTGTAACCACAATCGCTTGGCAACAACGCACCACTCGCGAAAATCGAAAAACTTTTTCCAGCAATCATGAATTCTTGCTGGTTTACGCAAAAAGCCAAACGCGATTTTCAGCTACTCGTAATGACTTGAGTTTGACTGAAGAGGTCAAAGCGCGATACAAAAACCCCGATAACGATCCGCGCGGCGCGTGGCAATCAGTGTCGGCGAATGCTCAGGCCGGGCATGGCACGGCGAAGCAGTTTTACACGCTGGTAGCGCCAAACGGGAAACGACACGATCCCCCAATGGGAACTTGCTGGAGATACACCCTAGATAAAGTCACGAGGGAAATAGCCTCAAACAATATTTGGTTTAGCAAAGATGGCGATGGCGTGCCTCGAATAAAGAAATTTCTCACAGAAGCCAAGGCTGGGCTGACACCTGAAACACTGTGGTTAGCGGACGACGTTGGAACCAACGACTTTGCAAAGAAACATCTGATTGAGCTTTTCCGTGATGGCACATTGTTTGACACGCCAAAGCCCGAATCTCTGATTTCACAAGTTATCCACATCGCCAGCAACCCCGGCGACCTCGTCCTCGACAGCTTCCTCGGCTCGGGCACCACGGCCGCCGTCGCGCACAAGATGGGCCGGCGCTGGATCGGCATCGAGATGGGCGAGCACGCCGCCACCCACTGCCTGCCGCGCCTGCAAAAAGTCATTGACGGCGAACAAGGCGGCATCAGCAAGGCCGTGAACTGGCAGGGCTGCGGCGGTTTTCGCTTCATGGCGCTGGGCGCGCCGGTCTTCGACGAACACGGCCGCATTCACCCCGATGTGCGCTTTGCCACGCTGGCGGCCTTCATCTGGCAGCAGGAAACCGGCAGCGCCTGGCGCGCAGACGCCGCCCAAGCCGGCACGCCCTGTCTGGGAACGCACTATGAATTAGATAGCTGCTTGCGCACGCCGGATATGCGCGAGAGCCCTATTTCATTCATAAAAACACCAAAGTTTGCCTGCTACCTGCTGTTCAACGGCATTCTGGGCGACAAGCGCCCGGCCAGCGGCAACGTGCTGACGCAGGGCGTGCTCGACGCCGTGCTCGCGCTGCACGCCCAAACGCCCGCGCACACTGCCCCGCTGCGGGTGTTCGGCGAAGCCTGCCGCCTCGGGCCAGAGCGGCTGAAGCAGGCCAACGTGACCTTCCGGCACATTCCGTATGACGTGAAGGCACGGTGATGGACACCCCATCGAACGATGCAGAACGGCTTGACCAGTTCAGGCGATTGCCGGTCGAGACGGAATGGCTGGAGTTCAAGGAAGCCAAAACCAGCTTTGATCCGGACGCTCTGGGTCGCTACGTTTGCGCCCTTTCCAACGAAGCCAATCTGTGTAAGCGCGACGCGGGTTGGCTGATTTTTGGTGTCAAAGACAAGATTGATCCGGCGACGGGGACACGTCCGGTACTGGGCAGCCGTTACGCCCCAAATCCGGCGGACATCAACGAGCTGAAACGACAGATTTCTTCGTTCACCGCTCCGGCTTTGGGCTTGGCTGATCCGGTTGAAATTTTTTGCGCCGAATGCACGCCTGGCACGCGGGTACTGATGTGGCGCATTCCCGCCGCCTTGCCCGGTATGCCTGTGGCCTGGAAAGGGCACTATTACGGCAGGTCCCGTGAGGCGATGGGCGCTTTACCACTCAACAAGCTGGACGCATTGCGGGTGCAATCGATTGCGCATGACTGGTCTGCCGTGCTGGCGACCGATGACTGGCGCTTGCTTGACCCGGCGGCCATTGCGTTGGCGCAAGCGCTGTACAAACGTCGCCACGCCACCCATTCGCATCTGCTGACAACGCTGCAACACCAATCCGTGTCGGACTGGCTGCATGGTCTGCGCCTGGCGGTCAACGGCCAACTGACCCGCGCGGCCTTGGTGTTGTTGGGAAAACCGGAGGCGGCAAGCCACCTGGGCGGCCCCACGCCGCGTCTGACATGGGTATTGACGGACCACACCGGCGAGATACAAACCCATCAACACTTTGATTTGCCGCTGATCATGGCGACAGATCCGCTGGTCGCCAAGTTGCGAATCATGACCGTGAACTTGCTGCCGCCCCGGCAAACCGCCCCGCTGAATTTGCCGAACTATGACGATTGGGTGATTCGGGAAGCGTTGCACAACTGCATAGCGCACCAGGATTACGCCCAGGGCGGACGCGTGCGCGTCACGGAAGCGCCTGATTCGCTCACATTTTTCAACCTGGGGTCTTTTCTGCCGGGTTCCGTTGAACGCGTGCTGCGCAGCCGGCAACCCGAACAACGCTACCGCAATGCGTGCCTGGCCCATGCGATGGTGGAGCTTGACCTGATCGAGACGCTCAACAGCGGCCTGCCCAAGATGTTCAGGCTGCAAAAGGAGCGGTTTTTCCCGTTGCCAGATTTTGAGTTTGCGCAGGCGCCTGACTCGGTCAGTGTGCGTGTTTATGGCAAGACGATTGACGAGAACTACAGCCGTCTCTTGATGGAGCGGTCTGACTTGCCGCTGGAGCAGGTGATCTGGCTGGACCGGGTGCAGAAAAAACACAAAGTCGATGCGCTGCACATCACGCAACTGCGCAAGGCGGGACTGATTGAAGGACGCAAGCCCAATTACTTTGTCTCTGCCCACGTGGCAAACGCCACCGATACACGCCCCGAGTACACCCTGAACAAGGGCCTGGACGACCACTATTACAAGAGACTCATCCTGCAGCACATCCAGAAATTCAAATCAGTGCCGCCTCCCGAGATTCGGGCCTTGCTTCTGGGAAAACTGCCTGACTCGCTCACGGCCACGCAAAAGCAGGTGAAGATCAAAAATTTGCTGGCGACGCTGCGTGTGACGGGACTCGACGGCCTAAGAATCACGACCAGCGGATCAGGCAAAGGTGCGCGATGGGAACTGGTCAAGCCCTGAGTTTTCGGATAGTTGCGGAAAAATTAACCCGAACTATCCGAAAAATTATCCGAAAATCGCCTGTCTTATAAAAAAATAATCAATCAAATCAAATACTTATAGATTTATAGCGGGCTTCAATTAATCCGTAAAAATCTATTTGAAAAACCCAATGACCACCCTCTCCCTCAAGTCCTACCAGCAAGCCGCCCTGGACGCGCTGGCCGTTTTCGCCCGCGCCGCCCAACTCAAAGGCCCGGTGCTGGCGTTTCAGGAGCTGGTGGGTCGCACTTACAACGCCGACGCCTTTGGCGACGTGCCGTGCGTCTGCCTGCGCATTCCCACGGGCGGCGGCAAGACGTTGCTGGCCGCGCACGCCGTGGCGACGCTGGCGCGCGAATGGCAGGCGAATGACGCGCCGGTCGCGCTGTGGCTGGTGCCCAGCGACACGATTCGCAGCCAGACCCTAAAGGCGCTGCAAACCGCCGGCCATCCGTATCGCGATGCGCTGGAAGCCCATTACGGCGCCGGAGTGCGGGTCTGCGTGCTGGACGACCTGGCCGCTATTGCGCCGGACGACTGGGGCCGAAAGGCCGTCGTGGTGGTCGCCACCATCCAGAGCTTTCGCATTGACGACACTGGCCAGCGGAATGTCTACAGCTTTTCGGAAAATTTTGAGCGGCACTTTTCCGGCTGCGACGAACAGCTGCTGCAGGTGCTGCACGACTTGCCCGATGCGGTGGTCACCAGCGCCGATGTGGCGGCGGACCGTTCAGGCGTGCTGCGCGGCCGCGAGGGCCAGCCGCGCTGGAGCCTGGCCAACTGGCTGGCGCTGCACACGCCGTTGTTGATCGTCGATGAGGCGCACAACACCAAGACCGACAAGAGTTTCACTGCCCTCAAGCGCCTGAACCCGAGCGCGATTCTGGAACTGACGGCCACGCCACACATGACAGGGACAGCGGCCAAAACCAATGTGCTGTGCCACGTCAGCGCCCAGGAGCTGGCGGCGGAAAGCATGACCAAGCTGCCGATTGCACTTAGCGAGCATCCGCAGGGCTGGCAGCAGGCGGTGTTTGCCGCCGTGCAAAACCAGCGCGCGCTGGAAGGCGAGGCACTGAAGGATGAAACCGGCGGTTACGGCTATGTGCGTCCCATCGTGCTGTTTCAGGCGCAGAACGAGAACGACGACGTACCGCCCGAAACCCTGCGCCGGCACCTGGAAGACGAGTTGCACATTCCAGGCGAACAGATCAAGGTGGCGACGGGCGACACGCGTGAACTCGAAGGGCTGGACCTGGCGGCCCGGAGCTGTCCGGTGCGCTTTGTCATCACCGTGCAGGCGCTGCGCGAAGGCTGGGATTGCCCGTTTGCCTATGTGTTGTGTTCGCTGCAAAAACTCTCCAGCGCCACGGCGGTCGAGCAGTTGCTGGGCCGGGTGCTGCGCATGCCTCACGCCAGCCCGCGCGGGCGCGATGCGCTGAATCGGGCCTACGCGCATGTTTGCGAAGCCAAGTTTTCCAGCGCCGCCAGCGAACTGGCCGACCGGCTGATCAACCACATGGGTTTTGAGGCGCTGGACGTGGCGTCAATGGTGGTGCAGCAATCCTTGTTGCCAATTTCGCCAATTTTTGAGTCAAATCAGCCCCTGGCGCATGCTGAAACTGCGCCAGTAGCTACTGATTTCGTAGCAAATACACCGTCTGTGGAATTGCTGGCAGCGACGGGTGTCGAGGTGGCGCAGATCGGCGGCGAGGAAAAGCTGGTCGTCACCGGCCACATCAGCCCCGAAGTCGAGGCGCTGCTGATCGACCAGGTGCGCGGCACCAAAAAGCAGGACGCGGTGCGCGGCAAGGTGGCGCAGCACAACGCGCTGGTGGCCGCCCAGAGCGCGCCGGCCTCGCGGGGCGAACGCTTCGCGCCGATTCCGACACTCGCCTACCTCAACACCCCGCAAGGCCAGCTGTTTCCGCTGGAGCGCGAAGCGGTGCTGGAAGCGGTGGAGCTTGACCTGCTGACGCCTGACGCCGTGCGATTGCCGGGTTTCCAGATCGTCGAGCAGTCCAACGGCTTCGAGATTTACCTGTTGGACGCGCACATCAGGCTGCGCGCCGCCGATGCCAGCCAGATTGCCATGGATTACGGGCAGTACGGCTCCAGCACGATTACCACCGAAGACCTGGTGCGCTGGCTCGACCAGTCGCTGTTCCAGAAGCTGCCTGACCTGACGCAAGGCCAGCGCAGCAGTTATTTTTCAGCGGTGGTCAGCCATTTGCTGCACGAACGCGGCTTGTCGCTGGTGGCGCTGGCGAAGGCGCGCTTCAAGCTGGCGCAGGACATTGAAGCGCGCATTGGTGATTTAAAGGACAAGGCGGCGCGGGCCAGCTTTCGGCAACTGGTGCTGGAAGAAGCCTGGACGATTGAGCCCGACTGGACACGGCCGCTGGTGTTTGAAGCCAGCCGCTACCCGGTGCCCGCCGGGTCGCGCTATGGCGGACGTTACCAATTCGGCAAACATTTCTATCCGGTGCTGGCCGACCTGAAAGACGGCGGTGAAGAGTTTTCGTGTGCACAGTTGCTGGACCAGCACCCCACCGTCAAACACTGGGTTCGCAACCTGGTGACCGCGCCCTGCGGCTTTTCGCTGACAACGTCAAAGGGCCGCTTCTTTCCGGACTTTGTCGCCGAGCTGCTCGACGGGCGCGTGGCGGTGGTTGAATACAAGGGCGCGCATCTGCTGAACGACCCGTATGAAATCGAAAAACGGCAGGTTGGCACCTTGTGGGCGCGCAAAAGCCAGGCGCGTTGCCTGTTCGGGCAAATCGCCTTGCAGCAAGGCGGTCTGGGCATGGCCGGGCAACTCGACGCCTTGCTGAACTGAAAGCTGGAGGACCATGGAAACACGACAACTCGGCCGGGTCGATTACCTGCCCACTTACCAGGCGATGCAGGATTTCACCGCCACCCGCGATGACAGCACGCCGGACACGCTATGGATTTGCGAGCATTCTGCGGTCTATACGCAAGGGCTGGCGGGCAAAAGCGAGCACATCCTGAACCCCGGAGAGATTCCGGTGGTGCAAAGCAACCGGGGCGGCCAGGTGACGTTTCACGGCCCGGGCCAGGTGGTGGTGTATCCGCTGATCGACCTGAAGCGGGCTGGGTATTTCGTCAAGGAATATGTCTACCGGATTGAAGAGTCGGTGATCCGCACGCTGGCGCATTTCGGCGTGACCGGGCACCGCGTCGCGGGCTCGCCCGGCATCTACGTGCGCATGGACGACCCGTTTTCGCACGCTCGGCTGTCTCTCCCTCTCCCTGCGGGAAAGGGCGGGGGTGAGGGTCTCCCTGACCCTTTTTTCGGCCTTGGAAAAATCGCCGCGCTGGGCATCAAGGTCAGCCGGCATTGCACCTACCACGGGGTGGCGCTGAATGTGGCGATGGACCTGGAACCCTTCTCGCGCATCAACCCTTGCGGTTACGCAAACCTGAAAACCACAGACCTTTCTACAATCGGCGTGTCGGCCAGCTGGCAGGAGGCAGCCGACGTGCTGGGCCAAAAGCTCGCCACCCACCTCGCGCCCTGACCTGACCCCAACCCATTACAAGCACACCATGAGCACACCCGAAGTCGTCCGCGAAGTCCAGAGCCTGGAAAACTACAACCCGCTGGCCAAGCAGAAGGCGGCGGCCAAGCTGTCGCGCATTCCGGTCAAGGTGGTGCAGGGCGAAATCCTGAAAAAGCCCGACTGGATTCGCGTCAAGGCCGGCAGCCCGACCACACGCTTCTACGAAATCAAGCAGATCCTGCGCGAGAACAAGCTGAACACGGTGTGCGAGGAAGCCAGTTGCCCGAACATTGGCGAATGCTTCGGCAAGGGCACGGCAACGTTCATGATCATGGGCGACAAGTGCACCCGGCGCTGCCCGTTTTGCGATGTCGGCCACGGCCGGCCCGACCCGCTCGACAAGGACGAGCCGCTGAATCTGGCGCGCACGGTGGCCGCGCTGAAATTGAAGTACGTCGTCATCACCAGCGTGGACCGAGACGACCTGCGCGACGGCGGCAGCGGCCATTTTGTCGAATGCATCCAGCGGATCCGCGAACTCTCGCCCGGCACGACGATTGAAGTGCTGGTGCCCGACTTCCGGGGCCGCGACGACCGGGCGCTGGAAATTCTGAAAGCCTCGCCGCCCGATGTGATGAACCACAACCTGGAAACCGCGCCGCGCCTGTACAAGGAAGCGCGGCCGGGTTCCGACTACCAGTTCAGCCTGAACCTGCTGAAGAAGTTCAAGGCGCTGCACCCGGACGTGCCGACCAAGAGCGGCATCATGGTCGGCCTGGGCGAAACCGACGAGGAAATCCTGCAGGTCATGCAGGACATGCGCGACCACGGCATCAACATGCTGACCATCGGCCAGTACCTCGCGCCCTCCATGTCGCATCTGCCGGTGCGCCGCTACGTGCATCCGGACACCTTCAGGATGTTTGAGGAAAAGGCCTACGAAATGGGCTTCAGCCATGCCGCCGTCGGCGCCATGGTGCGCAGCAGTTACCACGCCGACGAGCAGGCACATGCGGCCGGCGTGGCGGACAAGCCCGCGCACTAATCCGCAAGTTGCCGGCTTTTCAATACCGGTTGGCAGGGGTTTTCCTGGCTGCCTGTCAAGCCCCGCAGCGTCCAGGCTGAAGCGCCAAGCGGACCACCCCACCCCCTTGCGGCAGCCCGGGCAGGCGCCTGACAAGGCGCCCTCTGCGCACCGGCAGGCAAAACGCCTTTATGCTCGCCGCCCATGCCTGCCAATTTCTATGCACTGGGCGCCATAGCGCTCTGGGTTTCCCTTGCCGCCCTGGGTGTGGCGCTCCAGCACATCCCGCCGTTCTTGCTGACCGGCATTTCCCTGCTCATGGGCAGCCTGCTGGCATTGCCCTTCGTTCTGAAAGACCGGCGGGCCTGGCAGGTTCCGGCCAGCACGCTGGCGCTGGGCGTTGGCGGGCTGTTCGGCTACCACTTTTTGCTGTTCATTGCCCTGCGCCATGCGCCGGCGGTCGAGGCCAACCTGGTTAACTACCTCTGGCCGCTGCTGATGGTGGTGCTGGCACCGCTGTTCCTGCCTGGCATCCGGCTGCAGGCGCTGCAGGTGGTGGCCGCGCTGCTCGGATTTGCCGGCGCCGCCATGGCCATTTTGGGCGCCAGCCAAAGCACGGCAGGCGGCGGCTGGTCATGGGGTTTTGTACCGGCACTGGCCTCGGCATTCATCTGGGCCAGCTATTCGCTGCTGACCCAGCGCGTCAAGCCCTTTCCGACGGCGGCCATCGGTCTGTTTGGCCTGGTGTCAGGGCTGCTGTCGCTGCTGTGCCACTGGGCGCTGGAGCAGCAGGTGGCGCTGGGCGGCCGCGACTGGGGGCTGCTGGCCGTGATGGGGCTGGGGCCGCTGGGCGCGGCGTTTTTCCTCTGGGACAAGGCACTCAAGCTGGGCGATGCGCGGCAAATCGGCATTTTTAGCTACCTCACGCCGCTGGGCTCGACCGCGCTTTTGCTGCTGGTGAGCGGCCGGCCGCTGAGCTGGAGCATCGGCCTGGCGGCCACACTCATCCTGGGTGCAGCGGCGCTGGGCACATGGCCCGGCTCCGCGAGGCCAGCGGGAACCTGAACCGGCCTGAGGCTGCATTACGCGTTCCATAAAGTAGCTTGTGCCTGTAGGCATGCAGCGCATTCAGTCAAAACAGGCGGGGCATCAACTTATAGTGAAAAACCCGAGTTGAAGTCCAACTCAAAACCCACTGTTGAAGGACCATTCCATGAAATCCACTGACAACCTGTCTGTTGACAACCTCGACATGCCCAAAGACAAGGCCTTGATGACACCCACTTCGCTGAAGTCGGAAGAAACCAAAGACATTGCCGTGGCCATGAACGGTATCCTGGCCGATGTGTTCGCGCTTTACCTGAAAACCAAGAACTTCCACTGGCACATGAGCGGCCCGCATTTTCGCGATTACCACGTCATGCTGGACGAGCAGTCCGACCAGCTTTTCGAGATGACCGACCCGATTGCCGAGCGCATTCGCAAGGTGGGCGGCACCACGCTGCGCTCCATCAGCCATATTTCCAGCCTGCAAACCATCAAGGACAACAACGAAGCCTATGTCACCCCGGCGGCCATGCTGGCTGAACTGCGTGATGACAACAAGGCATTGGGCAGCCACCTGCGTGATGCGCATGAGGTCTGCGACGAGCAACGCGATATTGCCAGCGCCAGCCTGATCGAAAACTGGATTGACGAAACCGAACGCCGTACCTGGTTCCTGTTCGAAGCCAGCCGTCCGGCGGATGACAGCGGGCACTGACCTGGAAATTATCCGGTCACCACCAGCAGACAAGCCAACGGCCTGATTTGCCGCAAGAAACCCGTGCCCGGAAGCAGGCGTTTCTTATGCTTGCCTAGCAGCCTGTCGGAGGTAGGAATCGTCGGCTGAAAATCGAAAACAGCGGTCTATTTTTCGCCGTTTTCTTGCTCCATATGCAGATATTGGGCAAGAAAACGGCGAAAACCATCCTCGTGGGGGCCCATTTTCGCTTTCGACGACCCAAGTCCGACAGGCTGCTAGGGTGCTAGGCTGCTAGGGTGCTAGGGTGCTAGGGTGCTAGGGTGCTAGGGTGCCTGCAGCATGGCGGACGGGCTCTCGCTGTGCAGCACTTCCTGCGCCCAGGGCCTGAGCTTGTTGATATCGGCCCGCAACACCTGCTGCTTGACGGCCAGAATCTGCGACGGATGCATTGAAAAGCTGCGCAGCCCCAGTCCCAGCAGCAGCCGGGTCATGTGCACATCACCGGCCATCTCGCCGCAAACGCTGACGCCCTTGCCCTGGCTATTGCACTGGGCGATCGTGTCGGCCACCAGCCGCAGCACCGCCGGATGGCACGGGTCGTACAGGTGCGCGACGGCCTCGTCGGAGCGGTCGATGGCCAGCGTGTACTGGATCAGGTCGTTGGTGCCGATCGACAAAAAATCGAAATACCGCAGGAACAGCGGCACCGTCAGCGCTGCTGCCGGAATCTCGATCATCGCGCCCAGCCGCACCGGACCATAGACAAAGCCCCGGGCGTCGAGCTGCGCGCGCGCCTGGTTGATCAGGTCGAGCGTCTGGCGGATCTCGCTGGCATGGGCCAGCATGGGCACCAGCAGGTTGACCTGGCCATGGGCGGCGGCGCGCAGGATGGCGCGCAGCTGCGTCAAAAACATCGGCGGGTCGGCCAGGCTCCAGCGGATGGCGCGCAGGCCCAGCGCCGGGTTCAGGTGGCCCTCCTGCGCCTTGGCGGTCGGCCGGTCCAGCGGCTTGTCGGAGCCGATATCGACGGTGCGGATGGTCACCGGCATGCCCTGCATGCCTTCGATCGCCTGGCGGTAGGCCAGGTACTGCTCGTTCTCGTCGGGCAGCTTGCCGTTGCGTCCCATGAACAAAAATTCGCTGCGGAACAGGCCCACCCCCACTGCGCCGGCATCGACCGCGCCCAGCGTGTCGGCGGGCATCTCGATGTTGGCCAGCAGCTCGATGCGCTGCCCGTCCATCGTCAGCGCCGGGGTGTGGCGCAGGCGGTTCAGCCGCTGGCGCTCGAGTTCGCCCTGGCGCTGCTTGAAGCCATATTCGGCCAGGATGATGGGCGAGGGATCGACGATCAGCACGCCGGCATCGCCGTCGATGATGACCCAGTCGTCCTGCTTGATCAGCTGGCTGGCGCTGCGTGCGCCGACCACCGCCGGAATGTCCATGCTGCGCGCAACGATGGCCGTGTGCGAGGTGCGTCCGCCCACATCGGTGGCAAAGCCGGCAAACAGGCTCTGCTTGAACTGCAGCATGTCGGCCGGAGAAATGTCGTGTGCCACCAGCACCAGCGGCACATCCAGTGTGTCGTCGAGCAGCAGGTCCTGCTGCGACTGTCGGCGGCTGCTGCCGGCCCGCGCCGCGCCTTGGCGGGCGGCCTGCAGCGGCGAGGCCGAGCCTTTCATGTGGCACAGGATGCGCTCGACGACCTGCTCCAGGTCGGCCTTGCGCTCGCGCAGGTAGGCGTCCTCCATCTCGTCGAACTGGCGCGCAATGAGTTCGTACTGGGTGGTGAGCGCCCATTCGGCGTTGTAATGGCGATCGGTGATCCAGTGCTTCACGCCGTTGATCAGCATTTCGTCCTGCAGCAGCATCAGGTGCACGTCGAGCAGGGCGGCGATTTCATGCGGCGCGTCCTTGGGCAGGTCATGCTGCAAACGCATGATTTCCTCCATCACCGCGTTGCGCGACAGCCTGGCGCGCGCAATCTCGTCATCGGTGGTGGCCGGATCGATGAAGTAATGGCTGACATCGGCCCGACTCGACGCCACCAGCACCGCGCGGCCGATGGCGACGCCGCGCGACACCGCCAGACCGTGGACGGAAAAGGTCATGGGCGGCCCCCAGTAAAGCAGCAAGCGTGCCCCGTGCCAGGCAGCCCCCATCCCAGCCTTCTCCCAGCGGGGGAAGGAGCAACACCGAATGCGAAGACACTAACAGTCTTAAATCCCCGAATGCACACGTTCCGGCCAGCCACCAAGCGCAACGCCCTGCGCTCGGTGCTTTCCCGAATTCGCAAGTTCCGGCCGCAGGACCGGCTTTGCCGGACTGCAGGCGGGGCGGCCCCCTCGGGGGGCAGCGCAGTACGCGAAGCGACAAGCGTGGGGGTCACATTCACTCCCCTTCGCCAAATTTGTCCGCCACCAGCGCCAGCAAGCCTTCCATGGCGGCCTGCTCGTCCTCGCCATGGGTTTCGATCTCGACACTGCTGCCGATGCCGGCGGCCAGCATCATCACGCCCATGATGCTCTTGGCATTGACGCGGCGCTCGCCCTTGCTCATCCAGACCTCGCTGCGAAAACTGCCGGCGAGCTTGGTGAATTTGGCCGAGGCTCTGGCATGCAGGCCCAGCTTATTGCTGATGGTCGTGCGGGTCTTGATCATTGCTTCTTTGTACTTGGTTTTGAGGTGCGGTCACGGCCACCTGCATCACGCCCTGGCTGGCGCCAGCCAGCGCGCGCGCCACCAGTGTGTCGAGCGCTTCGTGGCGGTAGCACATGGCGCGCAGCAGCATCGGCAGGTTCATGCCGGTCACCAGCTTGGTGTTGATGCCGTCGGCCAGCTTTTGCGCCACATTGCAGGGCGTTGCGCCAAAAATATCGGTCAGCACCAGCGCCTGGGGCAATCCGAGCTGCTTCAGCAAGAGGCCTGCCTGCGCCAGCGATTCTTCGGGAGGTGTCTGGGGCTGCACGTCGAATGCCGCCACGCTGGCGTCAATGTCTGGAAAGACATGGCGCACGCACTGGAGAAAGGCAGAGGCCAGCGGTGCATGGGCGATGATGAAAATGCCGTTCATTGCACTGAATTATCAGCGTTCACACTGACAAAGTAGCCGTATGCAGCGATGGCGCAACACAAATACACCGCCATGGCCGCCTGGAAGCTGGCGACCTGCGCCAGGCCCATGGCCGCAAAACCGTCAATCAGCAGCCCCAGACCCCACTGGGCGACAAACACGCCGGCAAACACCACCAGGTTGTAGGCCGACAGTGCTCGCCCGGCCAGCGCCGCCTTGAACGACATGCCGATGGCAGGCTGGGCCAGCGCCATGACGCTCGAGGTCATGCAAAACAGCGCCCAGCCCGGCCAGCCGGTGGCGCTGCCCGCCAGAATGTTGAACGCCAGCACCGACAGGCTGAGCGGCACGCCCCAGGAAATCAGTCGGGTGGCGTGCCAGCCATGGCGGGCCAGCCAGGGGTTGACCAGGCCCCAGCCCCAGAAGGTCGCCAGCATGCTGGCGTTGATGCAGAACAGGCCGGTGGCCGACTGAAGCGGCGTGTCGCCGGTGACCCGGACCATCCACGGCCCGGCCCACAGGGTCTGCACCGCCACCATGCCGCCGTAGTTGAAAAACCCCAAAGGCGCCAGTTTGCGGAAATAGCGGCTGCGCCAGATAGGCGCATAACCGGCGTCGCCGGGGAGCGGAGCGACCGACGCCGACACGTCAGTCTGGCGCCAGCGCGGCACAAGCCGGGCAATGGCCGCCATTGACAGCAAGATCAGCGCCGCCAGCACCCAGAACAGCGCGCGCCAGCCAGTCAGCGGCATCAGCCACTGCACCGGCAGCGTCGAGGCCAGCATGCCAAGCGAGCCGGTCATGAGCATCCATGAATTGGCACGCAGCAGCGTGGCCGCGTTAAACCAGCGGCGGTACCCCGTCAGCGCGGCCATCAGGCAGGCGCCCACGCCCATGCCCACCAGCACGCGCGCGCTCAGCAACCCGGCGAAACTGCTGGCGGCTGAAAATGCCAGGCAACCCAGCACGGCCAGGCTCAGAAACCCCAGAATGACGCGTTTGGGGCCGTGGCGGTCCAGCCAGGTGCCCAGCGGCAACTGAACGGCGGCAAACCCGAGAAAATAGCCGCCCGCCAATAAGCCCAGGTCACGTGCCTGCAGCGAAAACTCCTGTGTCAGCACGGGCGCCAGGGTGGCAGTGATGGCGCGCAGCAGCGCCGAGAAAAAATAGGCGGCGGCGAATGCCAGAAACACCAGAATCGCCGCCCTGACATCCAGCCGGTCCTGCTGAAACAGGTCTGGCGCCTGCTGCGTCACTGGTGGGCAAGGAGGGCGGGAAGGTGCGTTGTGCACGGCGTCATTCAAGCTTCAGGCTGGAAAAAAACGTTTCAGCCGCCTCGGGCATGAGGTGCGGCGCATACATCACCACCTGGAACAATTGCGAGCCCTGCGCAAAATACGCGGCCTGCCCGCTGACGGCCGTGCCGTCGGCGCGCTGTCCCTGTGCCTGCAGGCGTGTGACGGGCGTGCCGGGCGACGCGCCGGGAATTTTCAGCGGCAGCGGCTGGCGGCTGGCGGGCACGGCCTTCATGTTGGCCAGCGCCAGGTCCTGCCACAGCGCCAGCACCGAAGCCGCCTGGGAGGGGTCGTCCACATCGGCGATGGCGACGGCAAAGGTCGCGCCGTCCGCATCGCAGCCGAGCATTGACAGCGACGTCGGCCGCCCGCCCAGTGGAACGACCTTTTGCGCCTTGTCGGGTTTGCAAGGCAGGAGCAAGCTCAGGCGCGTGCCTTCGGGGCGTACTTCGCGCCAGTTGAGCGCCGGGCTGCAAGCGGCCAGCGCCAGCGCCGACAACAGCACGGCGCGTGGAAAACTTGGAAAAATCAGGACTCTGGACATGCGGGCGGTCAAAACGTGTAAGGGCTTTTCAGAAGAAAGGGCGAGTTGTGCACTTTACCGCCTGCAGTGCCCTGCCCCATCGACCGCAACTTTCATGGTGCAAGAAGGGCAACGGCTTTGCCGTCGAATTCCAGCGTCAGGATGCTTTCGTTTTAGGAAGGTTTTTGTGAAGTGAAAGGTTTGCCAGCAGCAACCGCACGGAAAGTTGCATACATTTTTTACGCCCGCGTATCGAAATCTGGGGATGGGCATTGACGGGCGAAATGGCTCAAATGACCTCGATGGCAATGTGATCTGCCGTTGAAGGAAGTTTCCCATGCAACGTCAAGTTCGCGTCCCCAGCATTTTTTGCTTGTTTTGGCTTTGGTTGTGCTGCAGTTTCGCGCTGGCGCAACAAAATGTGATCCAGACTGAAAACGCCAAGCCTGGCTCGCCGGATTGGGAAATGACGGCGCCATCGAGCACCCCGACGGTTGAAGGCTATGCCTCCCACACCAGCGTGAACCGGGGGGAAACCATCCGGTTTTTCGTCAACACCAGCGCGCCAACCTACACGCTGACCATCTACCGCATGGGCTGGTGTGCAGGCGCGGGCGCCCGGGGGATGAGTTCTGTGACATTGCCCGGAAAAAGCCAGCCTGACAGCGCTGTCCAGTCCCGTCACGGGCCTTGTCGAATGCGACTGGACCGGCGGCCTCCAGATGGCAACACAGGGATGAGTGCGTCCGAAAACAGACAAACCGCATTGAACAGCTAAAAAGTTTTCCAGTAGCCCTTCCAACATGACCTTGATAAGTCGAATGGAAAGTCCACCGTATGGACCTGAAAATATCAAACTGACAACCGCCTGACTTTGATTCATTCAGACTTTTCTTACATATTAAAAAAATTATTTTATGGATTAACAATCAAAATACGGAATCAAACATTTTTGTCAAAATTGATTACATGTTAAAAATATCTAATTTTTAATATGTAATTAAAATTTGTTCGTGAAAAAAGCTGGTGCGCATCATGAGTTGATTGGCCTTGAAACCACAGCAATAAATCGGTTTGATCGGGCAATGACTCTTGTTCTTCAATCAAATGCTCAGTGTTTCGAGTGCCAACAGCTCTTCTGAAAAAATCGCCTGGCCTTGTCAACGCCATCTAAAAATATCTGCTTTTTGTTATTTATAAATGCATTGAAAAATAATAAAGAAAACCGTCAAAATGACCACATCGAATAAATTTGTAAATTGCTTAAAAAACAGCTGGACAGGCAAGTTTACTGCTCTGCTGCTGGTTATGGGAATCAGCCATTCAGCCATGGCGCAGACTTGTGCAGTCAGTCCAGATTGGGTGCAAGCAAACTCTTACGCAGTCGGAAGTGTTGTCAAATACACGGATGGAAATCTATATGTTGCCAAAGTAGCCACGCAACCCGGTATTCGTCCCACCATTAGCACTTATTACTGGGCGTTGAAATCCCTGTGTACGGCGCCAACACCAACACCCGTGTCAGTTCCAACACCAGTGCCGGCACCTGCCGGTGTCTGTGGAAGCGCTGTATGGGTGATGGGACGGCAATATGTCGCCGGGAATGTTGTCTCCTATACGGATGGCAACTTGTATGTTGCCAAGTTCAGCAACCCAGGCTACAACCCGACCATCAGCACTTACTTCTGGTCGCGTTATCTATGCAGCCCTGCGCCTGCGCCCGCACCCACACCCACACCTGCACCTACTGGTGTTTGCGCAAGCACTGTATGGGTCACCGGACGGCAATATGTCGCCGGGAATGTTGTCTCCTATACGGATGGCAACCTGTATATTGCCAAGTTCAACAACCCAGGCTACAACCCGACCATCAGCACTTACTTCTGGTCGCGTTATCTATGCAGCCCTGCACCTGCACCTGCCCCCACACCCACACCCACACCCACACCTGTACCTGTACCTGTACCTGTACCTGTACCTGTACCTGTACCTGTACCTGTACCTGTACCAGCGCCTGTACCTGTACCCACACCAGCGGTTAAATTTCATGGCCGATTTGACTTCACCAATCCAGCAGCGCCCCGTTACTCCTGGTCCGGATCTTCCATGTCGGCGCAGTTCACGGGCACTTCAATCTCGGTCACGTTGAATGAATCGGACGCCCGGGTTCACTATGCCTTTGTGATCGATGATCAGCCGGTAAAGAGGTTTTCAGTTTCTGCCGGCACCAACGTGTACAGCCTGGCCACCGGTTTGAGCAATGGCACGCACAAGGTGCTGCTGATGCGAGAGTCCGAAGGCAATCAGGCGGGACCCTCGCAGTTCCTGGGTTTTTCGTTTGGCGGAACAGGTCAGCTCATGCAACCCCCGGAATATCCAAACAAATACCGGCTGGAATTTGTGGGGGACTCGATCACTGCGGGGTTTGGCAATATCGGCGTGCTGCCTTGCGGATTTTCAACTGAAACCCAAAGTGCATTCTGGTCATACGCTCAACAGACAGCCCTGCAGCTGGGCGAAGCGCCTGCGACGAATATCAGTATTTCAGGAATCGGGATCTATCGCAATTACGGCAATGCAGGCCCGGCGGCCAGCAATCCGTCAATGCCTTTTTACTATCCTCGAAACCTGACTGGCGAAGCAAACAGCCCGGGCGCGCCTTCCCTCGTTCCAGCGATGCAACCCACGGTCGTGGTCGTGTATCTAGGCACCAATGATTTCTGGAACGGACCGCCAGATCAGACAGATTTCGTTTCTGCCTATGTCGAACTTTTCAAAACCATTCGTGCACGTTATCCATCGGCGATGCTCATCGCAGCGACTCATACGGGAAGCAACCAGCAAGGCTATATACAAGCGGCCTACAACCGAATGCTGAACAGTGGTGAAACAAAAATTCGCTATGCTGACTTCGTGATCAGGGACTGGAACGGATGCAGTGGTCATCCCACCAAGGCCGCTGACCTGGAGATCGCAAACTATCTTGCCCAGTTCATTCGAAACCTGGGGCTTTGATCAAGCAGTGCGGGGGTCTTGGAGAATCATTTGGCAGCTTCTTCAAGACTTGCTTCCAGAACAAATCGGAGACCAGCCCGCCCCCCGGGGCGAACACGTCAACAGGAGGCGGTCGGGCAGGTTCCTGCGGTACAAGCCGTATCGAGGAGCCGGCCGGAAAAAACCTCAGTGCGCCCGGCTGCATTCAGATTTAAAAATGCCTCTTCCGTCCGGCTGGCGTTCAGTTATAGCTATTAATTCAATAGCAAATACCGCATGGCCTGCAATCAGTTGCATGGCAAGGCCGGTTGAAAGCCAGGGGCGTTGGTCCTAAACTGCGCTTTTGCCTTGCCCTTGCAAAGCCAGCCATGCCATGACCTCCAAAGCCCTGCTTTTCCTGCTGCTGGCGGGGCTGTGCCTGCTGCCCGTCGCGCAGGCCCAGCCGGTGCCGTTTGCCAGTCAGGCTGCGGCCCGCGCCCCCGATGCCCTGCCCGCCCTGCGCAGCCGGGCCGAATTTGACGCCCTGGCCCGTGTCCACAACCCCGGAACGGCGCTGGCGCTGGCGCATGTGATGTTTGCCATCGACCGGCTGCCCGCGCCAGCGCGCATGCATTACCTGAACACGCCGCGCTTTGGCCTGCACGAGCATTTTGTCCGCCAGACCGGCCTGATGCCGCGCGCCGACGCCCAGGCCATCAAAAGCAATTACCTGCAGCCGGACCGCCGTTTTCTGTTCGGCACGCTCAGCTGGCAGCCGGACATTTCCGCCTTCACCTACGAATTCTGGGAAGGCGACCAGCTGACCGAGCCGCTGCTGCGCCAGGCCGACCAGCTGCTCAAGGCCAGCTTTTTCGCGCCGCTGAAGCTCAAGACCAGCTCGACGCTGCACGAGCGCCTGGCCCGGAACATGGGCCTGGCCTTTGTCACCCAGGAATCGCTGATTCGCCAGCAGCCCTTCATGGCGCTCAACCCGGGCACGGCCACCGGCCGGCTGCGCATCGTCGAGAAAGCCGACGACGCAGACAGCTTGCGGCCGGACGACATTGCCGTGCTCCGGCAGGTGCCGCTCAGCCTGGCGCCGGTCGCCGGCGTGCTGACCGAGCGGGCCTCGACCGTGCTGTCGCATGTCAATCTGCTGGCCAAGGGCTGGGGCATTCCGAATGCCTATCTGCGCGATGCGGCCGGCCTGCTGCGCGCGCATGCGGGGCAGTGGGTCGAGCTGAAGGTGGCGGCGTCCGGCTACCAGTTGCGCCGCTTGACGGAGCCGGAAATTGCCGCCTGGCAGCGTCGCCAAAAGCACGTGAACCCCCAGAAAGTCGTGCCCGTCGCCAGGCCCGACCTGGGCGAAACCCGCCTGTGGCCGCTGGTGGCGCTGCGGCCCCGGCACAGCGCGCAATGCGGCGCCAAGGCCGCCAACCTGGGCGCCCTGCAGGTCGCGGGCATTACCGGCACGTTTGTTCCCGACGGCTTTTGCATTCCGTTTTCGCATTACGACCGCTTCATGCGCGCCCACCGGCTGGCCGACCGGCTGGCGCGCATGCAGCAGCTGCCGGGTTTCAAAACCGACCCGAAAATCCGCAAGGAAGCGCTGGCCCGGCTGCGCGGCGAGATCGTGCAGTGGCCACTGGACCGCCCGACGGCGGCCGAATGGCAGGCGCGCTGGCAAGGCCAGCTGGGCGGCCGGGGCGTGTTCGTGCGCAGCTCGTCCAATTCCGAGGACTTGCCGGGCTTCAGCGGCGCCGGGCTCTACACCACCGTGCCGAATGTGCTGGCCGGCGAGGCGCTGGAGCGCGCGGTGAAGACAGTCTGGGCCTCGGTGTTCAACTTTGAAGCCTGGGAGGCGCGCAGCGCGGCGCGCTTTCCTGCCGACGCGGTGATGATGGGCGTCTTCGTGCAGGCGGCCATCGACGCGGCCAACGCCGGCGTGATGATCACCCGCGACCCGTTCAGCGCCGCCGGCTGGCATGTCACCTACATTTCGGCCAAGCGCGGCATCGGCATCCGGGTGGTCGAAGGCCAGCGCGTGGCCGAACAGGTGACGTATTCGAGCTGGTCCCGGGCGATCCAGGTGCTCAGCCGCTCGGCCGACCCCACCGCGCTGCAACTGGATGCAGGCGGCGGCGTGAAGGAAGTGCCCGTCGAGGTCGGCCGCGTCGTGCTGAACGACGCGCTGGTGCTGCGCCTGGCCGGCGTCGGCGCGGCGGTCAAGCAGGTGTTTGGCGGCGTGGACCAGGACATCGAATGGGCCACGGTTGAGGGCCGCATTGCGCTGCTGCAGTCGCGGCCCTATGTGGACCGCAGCACGGCGCCGGCCGTGCCCTGATATTTGATAACGACTCAGCCCCCAGGAGATTCGTCATTTCCGCAAAGGCGGGAATCCAGCAGCGAAGTTTGCAAAGGCCCTGCGAGCGGCTTTGGATACCCGCCTTCGCGGGTATGACGGCTGATGGTGCGCAAAGCGCTGTGCGTTATCAGGGAAGACCTGGGTAGTCACGATATTTATAGTCAAACAGGCCGCGCCCGCTTTGCTGTAGGGGGTTTGCAGCTATCAAAAAAGGAGCTTGCGAATTTATTTTGATACGCAGGCAAAATAAGCCCCATGAACTCCCTCCAAGGCATCCGCATTCTCGATTTGTCCCGCGTGCTTGCGGGCCCGTGGTGTACCCAGACGCTGGCCGACCTGGGCGCCGATGTCATCAAGATCGAGCGCCCCGGCAGCGGCGACGACACGCGTACCTGGGGACCGCCGTTCCTGAAGAACGACGATGGCACGGAAACCCATGAAGCCGCTTATTACCTGGGCGCCAACCGCAACAAACGCTCGGTCACCTGCGACATTGCCCAGCCTGCCGGCCAGGCCTTGATTCGTGAACTGGTGCTGCATTGCGACGTGTTTGTCGAAAATTTCAAGGTCGGCGACATGGCGCGCTACGGGCTTGATTACGCGTCGCTGAAAACGCTGAACCCGCGCCTGGTGTATTGCTCGGTCACCGGCTTCGGCCAGAACGGCCCGTATGCCGAGCGCGCCGGGTATGACTACGCCATCCAGGGCATGGGCGGGCTGATGAGCGTGACCGGCGAGCGCGACGACCTGGGCGGTGGCCCGCAAAAAGTCGGCGTCGCAGTGGCCGACCTGATGACGGGCATGTATGCGACCGTGGGCATCCTCGCCGCCTTGCGCCATGCCGAAAAAACCGGCGAAGGCCAGCAGGTGGACATGGCGCTGCTCGACACGCAGGTCGCCATGCTGGCGAATCTGGGCGCCAATTATTTGGTCAGCGGCAAGGTGCCGCAGCGCGTTGGCAATGCACACCAGAACATCGTGCCCTACCAGGTGTTTGAAGTTGCACCCGCCGCCGATGGCAGCAAGGACCACCTCATTCTGGCCGTCGGCAACGATTCGCAGTACGTGAAGTTCTGCAAGGTCGCGGGCATTCCTGAACTCGGCGTGAACCCGCTGTTCGCCAAGAACCGGGACCGGGTGCAGAACCGCGCCCAGCTGGTGCCGATTCTCGAAAGCGTCATGAAGCTGCGCGGCAAGGCCGACTGGCTGGCCGCGCTGGAAGGCGCCAAAGTGCCGTGCGGCGCGATCAACAACCTGGCCGAGGTGTTTGCCGACCCGCAGATCGAAGCGCGCGAGATGGTCACGCACTGGCAGCACCCGTTCAAAAACGATTTGCCGCTGGTCGCCAGCCCGATCAGGCTCAGCGCCACGCCGGTGCGCGAACCGGGCCGGGGCGGCCTGCCACCGCCGCTGCTGGGCCAGCACACCGATGAAGTGTTGCGCGAGGTGCTGCGTTATTCGGAGGCAAAACTGCTGGCCCTGAAAAACGCCAAGGTGACCTGATGGCCAACTTTGTGCTGGTGCATGGCGCCTGGCATGGCGGCTGGTGCTGGCAGCGCGTGACGGCGGCGCTACAAAAAGAGGGCCACCGGGTGCATGCGGTCACGCTGACCGGCCTGGGCGAGCGGGCGCACCAGTTGTCACCCGCCATCACGCTGGACACCCACATCGATGACGTGCTGAATCTGATCGAGGCCGAAGAGCTGGAGGACGTGGTGCTCGCCGTTCATTCCTACGCCGGCATGATCGGCACGGCGGTGGCCGACCGGCTGGGCCAGCGCCTCAAGCACCTGGTGTATGTCGATGCAGTGCTGCCCAGACCCGGCGAAAGCTGGAGCAGTACCCAGTCCAGCGCCACCCAGCAGCAGCGCCTGGCGGCCGCCCAGGCATCGCGGCATTTCAGCTTTCCGCCGCCCGACCCGGAAGTCTTCGGCCTCCAGGATGCCGACCGTGAATGGGTCCGGCGCCGGCAAACGCCGCACCCCGGCAACACCTACCAGGCGCCGCTGCAGTTTGATGTGCAGCGCGTTGCCGCCGTGCCGCGCACCTTTGTCAGCTGCACCGAGCCCGCGCTGGCAACCATTGCGCCAAGCCGCCTGCGGGCCCGGGACCCGCTGCTCTGGAACGGCGCCTGGCTGCCCAATGCGCACTATGTCGAGCTTCCAACCGGCCATGACCCGATGGTCAGCGAGCCTGCGGCACTCGTTCGAATCCTGATCGGCTGCAGCGCCCAGGCAGACGCAGCCCCTTAAAACACCGGACTCGCTGCTTCTTTGCCGATGGTGTCCGGCATTACAAATTCGCCTGTAGCGGCCAACAAACTGACATCGACCAACCCCTTGGCACACCCACCCGAGGGCTGCTGCAATGGCCCGGCATGAGGGTGAGGCATAAATTACGAGCCAGGCATTAGTCCGACCGGCTCATTGCAACTGTCACCAGCCGTTTCAATAATTGCATCGACCGCTAGAAGTAGCGGGATGAAAAATTGACAAGAAAACGTGTTTTGCCTCGACCAGCTTCACTGCCTGCCCATGCGGTTTTGAAGCGTCGAGACAGCGCAACGGAATGAAGACTTACCTTAAACGACTGGACGGGTCCGCACCATGAATCAAATTTACAGCCTTGTTTTGAACCACGCCACCGGCGCTTGCCAGGCCGTTTCCGAAGTTGCCAAAGGCAGTCACAAGGCGGCCTCGGCCACGGGCAGCGAAGCCTGCTCGCCACGCAGGACCCGGCTGGCCAGCGCCTGCCTGATCGCGCTGGCGACACTGGCGGGCACCAGTGCCTGGGCGCAGGACACCTCCGGATCTATCACGGGCGCCCCGGGCACCAACGGCTCGGTCGGCATTACGACCGGCACGAATGGCACTGCAGGCGCTGACGCCGTGCAGACCATCAGCGACGGCACCCATTCGGGGGTGCTCACGGGAGGCGTCGGCGGCACTGGCGGTTCGGGCACTCTGCTTGGCGGCGACGGCGGCAGCGGCGGTGCCGGCTTGAGCAACGCCGTCAACAACGTGGGGGTGTACAACACCGGAAGCATCCAGGGTGGCCAGGGCGGTGACGGCGGCAACGGTCTGACACTTGGCCTGGGCGGCGCTGGCGGTAATGGTGTGTTGATCACCGCACCCACCCGGCTTTTCATCAATGACGGAATCATTGAGGGCGGACGCGGAGGTCTGGGCAGTCCGACCCCATCAGCGGGCGGCGTGGGGGTGTCAGCCACGGTCACGACCTCGTTTGAAAACTCAGGCACCGTGCGCGGCGGTCTGTCGGGCGATGGCTTGAGCCGTGCCGATGCCATTCGTTTCACGGATGACAACAACTTTCTCGGATTGATTTCCACGTCCGTTATAGAAGGCAATGTGATTGGCAGCCTCTCCAACAGCGACACGCTGGGCCTGGCGGGAAGCACCGACGCCAGCTTCAACACCGCGCTGATCGGGCCGACCGGGCAGTACCGCAACTTTGCCGGGTTCCAGAAACTCGGCACTAACACCTGGACGCTGACGGGCAACACCACGGCTCTGACGCCATGGCAGATTTTTTCCGGCACGCTGGCCATCTCGTCGGACGCAAACCTTGGCGACGCAGCCGGCCTGCTAACCCTGAACGGAGGCACGCTGCGCAGCACGGCCGACATCATCACCAACCGCGCCATGGTCCTGGGTCAAGGCGGCACACTGGAGACCGATGCCGGCACCACATACACGTCGAATGGCGTGATGTCTGGACTCGGAGGACTTACCAAGACGGGAGCAGGCACGGCAATTTTCACAGCCGACAACACCTACACCGGCGGCACGGCCATCACCGCAGGCACGCTGCAACTGGGCAACGGCGGCACGACCGGCTACATCGCTGGCGATGTGGTCAACAACGCCAGACTGGCGTTCAACCGTTCCGACACAGTCCTTTTCGAAAGCGCCATATCGGGCAGCGGCAGTGTGGAGCAGCGCGGCACCGGAACCACGAAACTCGCAGCAACCAATACCTACACGGGCACTACCACCATCAGTGCAGGCACGCTGGAGTTGGGCAATGGCGGAACGATTGGCTCTATCGTGGGCGACGTGGTCAACAGCGGAACACTGGCGTTCAACCGCTCAGACGCGACCGTGTTTGACGGCGTGATCTCGGGCAGCGGCAACGTGGAGCAGCGTGGCGCAGGTACGACGACGCTTGCAGCAACCAATACCTACACGGGTGGCACGGCCATTGGTACAGGTACGCTGGAATTGGGCAACGGCGGAACGATTGGCTCTATCGTGGGCGACGTGGCCAACAGCGGAACACTGGCATTCAACCGCTCCGACGCTAGCGTGTTTGAGCGCGTGATCTCTGGAACCGGCAAAGTGGAGCAGCGCGGCACCGGCACGACAACGCTTACGGGCGCCAACGCCTACACCGGCGGCACGACCATCAGCGCAGGTACGCTGGAGTTGGGCAATGGCGGCACAACCGGCGCCATTGCCGGCGACGTCATGAACAACTCAACACTTGCGTTCAATCGCTCTGATGCCACCGTCTTTAATGGCGCCATCTCGGGCACGGGTGGCGTGCAGCAGCGCGGCACCGGCACTACGACGCTCACTGGCGCCAACACCTACACCGGTGGCACGACCATCACTGCAGGCACGCTGGCGCTGGGCAATGGCGGAACGACCGGCGCCATCGTCGGCAATGTCACCAACAACGCAATACTGGCGTTCAACCGCTCCGACGCCATTGCCTTTGACGGCGCGATTGCGGGCACAGGCAGCGTGGAACAACGTGGTACCGGAACCACGACGCTTTCGGGGGTGAACACCTATTCAGGCGGCACTTTCGTAGTGAACGGAACCTTGGCGGGCAGTGCTGCCAGCCTGGGCAGCGGCGCCATTGTCAACAATGCCGCCCTGGTGGTTGACCAGGCAAGCGACGCGGCACTGAACAATGTCTTTTCCGGCGCGGGCCGCATCACCAAGACGGGCGCGGGCGCACTGACGCTGGGGGGCAACAGCGCGGCCTTTGCGGGCAGCACACAGGTGACCGCAGGAACGCTGGCGGTCAATGGCTCGCTGGGCGGCGCGCTGACCGTGGGCAACGGCGCGCGGCTGGCGGGAACCGGCTCGGTCGGCAACACGGTGGTGCAGTCCGGTGCGACCCTTGCGCCGGGCGGCAACAGCATTGGCACGCTGAACATGGCCGGCAACCTCACGCTGGCGCAAGGCTCGGTTTACCAGCTGAACGCAGCTTCCGATGGCCGCAGCGACCAGATCCGCGTCAGTGGCGTGGCCGCGCTGCAAGGCGGCAACGTGTCGGTGCTGGCCAGCGGCAACTTTCAGCCGACCACCCGTTATTCCATCCTCACCGCCAACGGCGGCGTGTCAGGGCAGTTTGCCGGCGCGACCACCGACATGGCCTTTTTAAATCCCTTCCTGACCTACAGCCCCCAGAACGTGACCCTGCGCCTGCAGCGCAACGATGTGAGCTTCCAGAACATTGCGCAAACGCCCAACCAGCGCGCTACCGCGGGCGCCGTGGCCGCACTCGACACCGGTCCGCTGTACAGCGCTGTCGTGCAGTTAAACGCCGCCAATGCACGAACCGCCTTCGACAGTCTGTCCGGCGAGGTGCATGCTTCGCTGAAGTCGGCAGCTTTTGAAGACAGCCGCTTTGTGCGCAACGCCAGCCTGGGCCGCCTGCGCGAGTCGTTCGACACGCCTGCCGCCAAAACCACCGACGCGCCCGCAGCCTCCGGCAGCGGCGTGTGGGCGCAAGCCTTTGACTCGTGGGGCAGCACCGATGCAGACGGCAACGCGTCGTCGCTCGAGCGGACCACGCGCGGCATCTTCCTGGGCGCAGACACCCGCGTGGGCGACGACTGGCGTTTGGGCGTGCTCGGCGGCTACAGCAAAAGCCGCGTGACACCAGACGACCGCCCTTCGTTGGCAAAAACCGACACCTACCATGTCGGTGTCTATGGCGGCAAGCAATGGGGCCAACTCGGACTGCGCGCGGGCGCGACTTACAGCGCAGGCGAGGCCGATACCCGCCGGGACATTGCGTTCCCGGGGTTCAGCGGCCAGACGGCGGCGAAGTACGACATCAACACCACCCAGGCCTTTGGTGAACTCGGCTGGAAGATGCCCACGGCGAACGGTTCGCTCGAACCCTTTGCCGGCCTGGCGCATGTCAAGCTGAGCACCGATGGCTTCACCGAGAGCGGCGGCGTTGCCGGGCTCAGCGGCAGCAGTAGCAGCGCGCACACCACCTACAGCACGCTGGGCTTGCGCGGCACCACCAACGCCGGCATGCCGAACAACCAGACCCGCCTTCGCGGACTGGTCGGCTGGCGCCACGCTTTTGGTGACGTGACGCCGACCTCCACCCTGGCACTGGCGGGCCAGCCCGGCTTTGCCGTGGCAGGCGTGCCGTTTGCCAGGAATGCGCTGGTGCTCGAAGGCGGGATCGACTTTGCGGTCAGCCGCCACCTGACGATGGGCGTTTCCTATGTCGGCCAGGTCGCAAGCCAGCTAAGCGACCATGGCATCAAGGCGTCGCTGCTGTGGAAATTCTGAGCCGGCGGCTTGGCGATTGCAATCGCCGCTCCCATGCCGGCCTGTCCGGAGCAACTTCCCTGAAAACATCCGGATTAATGACAAAAATGGCGTATTGCGCAATAAGGACGGACACTTTCAGCTATATAAAACATAGCGCATTGGTGACGCATGCAACAACGCGCCAGCCGCAAGGAACGGCCTAGGAGCCTGGGCGGCAGAAGGTGTGCATGGCGAAAAGTGGCCCCGCCGAGGACGCCGCCGAGGCGCCTAGCCCAGCAGCCGGGTCACCGTGTAGATGGCCAGACCCACCAGCCCGCCGACCAGCGTGCCGTTGATGCGGATGAACTGCAGGTCGCGCCCAATGGCCAGTTCGATGCGGTCGCTCATCTCCTCGCGGCTCCAGCGGGCCAGTTGCGCCTCAATGAACTGCCCCACTTCGCCACGGTGCTTGCGAACCAGCAGGACGCTGCCCGACTCGATGGCGCGGTTGAAGCCCTCGACCAGCTGCGCATCGTTCGCCAGCGCATCCCCAACCTTGCCGGCCAGCATCGCGACCTGCCGGGCCGTGGCCGGCCCGTCCCGGCCCAGGTCATCAAGCAGCCGGTCCATGACCATGCCCCACAGGCTGCCCAGCAAGGCCTGCATGCGCGCACTGGCCAGCGTTTCCTGCTGGTGCCGGGCAATGAATTCATGCCATGCCGGATCGTCTTTCAGGTGCAGCAAAAACGCCTCTACCCAGCCCGTGAAGCGCGCCCGCGCCGGATGGGCTGGGTCGTGCAACACCTCATGGGCTGACTTTTTAAGCGAACGCAGCGCCCGGGGACCGATGGCGGCGGTTCCTACCTTGTAGAGCACGTTCTCCACGCCGAACGCGGCAATCAGGAAATCGATGGCCTGCTGCTGGTTTTTTTCCTCCCCCAGGTAGCCGGATATCCCGCGCAGCATGCTGTCGAGCAATTGCTGGTGGCTGCCGCCGGCCACCAGCAGGTCCAGCAGTTTGCCGGCATTCGAGGCAATGTCGAACTGCGACAGCTGCCGGGTGGCGGCATCGCGTACCAGCAGGTTCATGACATCGTGGTCCAGGCCCTTGAGCACTCCCCTCACCGCCTTGGCCAGGGCCAGTCCCAACTGGTCTGAATGACCAGGCACCACCAGCCAGGCGCCAAGCAGTCCAGCCGGATTGGCCTGGCGAATGCGCTCGGCAATGCCTTGCTCGGTGATGAAATGGCTTTCGACGAATTGCCCAAGGTTGCGGCCGATGCCGTCCTTGCTGTTTGGAATGATCGCCGTGTGCCACACCGGAATCCCCAGCGGATGCCGAAACAGTGCCACGACGGCAAACCAGTCGGCCACCGCGCCGACCATGGCCGCTTCGGCGAAGGCCGAGACATAGCCCCATGCGGGGTGAAGCGCCAGCAGACTGCGGGCCAGGCAAAACACCCCGAAGGCCAGCAGCAGCAGGCCGCCGGCCACCCGCTGCATGGTGCGCAGCCGGGCACGCCGCAAGGCATCCTCGGCGGAGTCCAGCTGCTGTTGAAGATCTGAAGAAGACGGCATGCCGGGCAGTCTAGCCGCTCAGCTGCCGGTGATGGCGCAGGCCGGCAGAACCAGGAGCCTGCAACAGGCAGCAAAAAAGCCCTGCCGCGAACTGGCAGGGCTTTCTAACAGTGTTCTGGACCGCAGAACTCAGAAGCGCCAGCCCAGGCCCACTCCCAACAGCAGTGGATCGGCCTTGAATTCGCCAATTTTGGCCCCGGCCAGCTTCACATCGGTACGGATCATGACTTTTTTCAGGTCCAGGTTGAGGTACACCCCCTTGGTCAGCGCAATGTCCACGCCCACTTGCAGTGCGCCGCCCCAGCTGTCCTTGTCCATGCTGACACCCGGGAGCAGGTTCGCCGAGCTGAAACGCGTGTAGTTGAGGCCGGCGCCCACATAAGGCTTGAAACCGTTCATCGGAAAGTGGTACTGGGCCAGCAGCGTGGGCGGCAGGTGCTTGAAGGTGCCGACATCGGCGCCCAGGACGCTGGACGTCAGGGTCTGCTTTTGCGGCACGGTCAGGACCAGCTCAAGCGCCATATTCGGGCTGAAGAAGTAGCTGACATCTGCCTCGGGCATCCACTTGCTGTTCATGGAAAGGCCCAAGCCGGTGCTGTCGCCGTTGGCGCTGTCCAGATGCACCGCACGGGCTCGCACCATCCAAGGGCCTTCGGCAGTGGTTTGCTGGGCCAAGGCGGCACCTGACAGCAGGGTGGACAGGATGGCGGCGGCAATGAGTAGTTTTTTCATGAAGGGCAGCGGATAGAGGACAGGGAACATTCCCAATCCGTATTGGGCGCGCCCGGTGCCCTTGCCGCGTTTGACATGGCGCAAAGCTTCGACGGCCTGTTGCGCCGCGGCGCGCAAGCTTGCGGTAGATCAACAAATCAGGTCCTTGACTGGCACGGTGCGTTGTGCATCGGCAACGTCAGGGCGATGTCTTTGCAGCTGGCGAGTTGCCGCATTGCGGACACAATTTTTGCAGCGCCTGCGCGGTTATGCGCTGGGAACTTCAGGCCTGCCCGGCGGTTCAGGGTTCTTGCCGGGAGCCCGGGTTTCGCCGACCGGCCAGACCGCCCTTGCGTCCGGCTTCGCGTGCTTCGGTGGCATTGAACTGGTGCGCATTGCCGCTGGCATGGGCCGCCTTGCCGCCCCTGCTGGCAATCTGGCGCTGCTGCTCCGGGTCCATCGAGGCAAAGCCGCGACGGCTGGAGGCCTGGCGCTGGTTGCGGCTGTCCGCATCTTGGGTATTGTCTGGATTGTTAGGCATAGGTTTCCTGAGGTCGATGGAAAAAAGGAAACTCAAGTGTGCAAGCCTGCCGATCAGCCTGGGCGTCGGCTTTCGGGCCTTTGAAAAGTAGGAAGCATCCGACGGGTCAAGGTGCGCAATGCTGAGTTCACTTGCCTTGCGCTCTGGCAGTGCGCCAGCCTGACCGGGGTGTCGGCGCTGGACCGAACCAAACCCGGGCGCAATGGTTCGGTCCGGGAATCAGACCGCCGCCAGCGCCTGTTCCAGATCGGCCAGCAGGTCGTCGATGTGCTCGATGCCAACCGACAGGCGCACCATGTCCACGCTCACGCCGGCGCGGGCCAGCTCGGCCGGATTGAGCTGGCGGTGCGTGGTCGAGGCCGGGTGGCAGGCCAGCGACTTGGCGTCGCCGATATTGACCAGCCGGGTGAACAGTTGCAGCGCATCCTGGAAACGCGAACCCGCTGCCATCGCGTCGGCTGCCGACTTCACGCCGAAGCTGATGATGCCCGAGGCCTTGCCCGCCATGTATTGCTGCACCAGTGCATGGTCGCGGTGCTCGGGCAGGCCGGCGTAGTTGACCCAGGCCACCTTCGGATGGTTCTTGAGAAAATAGGCAATGGCCAAGGCGTTGTCGCAGATGCGGTCCATGCGCAGCGCCAGCGTCTCGATTCCCTGCAGGATCTGGAACGCTGCCATGGCGCTCAGCGCTGCGCCCATGTTGCGCAGCGGCACGACACGTGCCCGGCCGATGTAGGCGGCGGCGCCCAGCGCCTCGGTGTACACCACGCCGTGGTAGCTCACATCGGGCTCGTTCAGGCGCCTGAAGCGCGCCTTGTGCTCGGCCCACGGGAATTTGCCGCTGTCCACGATCACGCCGCCCAGTGTCGTGCCGTGGCCGCCCAGGTACTTGGTCAGCGCGTGCACCACGATGTCGGCGCCGTGCTCGAACGGGCGGCACAGGTAGGGCGTGGAAACGGTGTTGTCAACGATCAGCGGCACGCCGGCGGCATGTGCCACGGCCGCCAGACCTGCGATGTCGGTCACATTGCCCAGCGGGTTGCCGACTGACTCGCAAAACACCGCCTTGGTGCGCGCGTCGATCAGCGGCGCAAACGAGGCCGGGTCGCGCGGGTCGGCAAAACGCACTTCAATGCCCATCTGCGGAAAGGTGTGGGCAAACAGGTTGTAGGTGCCACCATACAACGCCGACGAGGCGACGATGTTGTCGCCGGTTTCGGTGATGGTCTGGATGGCGTAGGCAATCGCCGCCATGCCCGAGGCCACGGCCAGCGCGCCAATGCCGCCTTCGAGCGCCGCCATGCGCGCTTCCAGCACGGCATTGGTCGGGTTCATGATGCGGCTGTAGATGTTGCCCGCCACTTTCAGGTCGAACAGGTCGGCGCCATGCTGCGTGTCGTCGAAGGCGTAGGCCACGGTCTGGTAGATAGGCACCGCGACGGCTTTGGTGGTCGGGTCTGGCGTGTAGCCGCCGTGAACAGCGATGGTCTCGATTTTCATTGTTTTCCTGTGCAAAAAAACCCAAGCCTAACAGGCCTGACGGCCAGCACACCATCAGCGGTTCGCACCAGCACATGCGGTTTTCAGCTTTCAGAAAACGTTGAATTTAGGCAGGCGAAAATCTGGCAAATATTCAATATTGATAGCACCGAACGCTTTACAGGCGGGCGCAAACAGCCAGTTTCATAAATAATCTTGCCGAAAATATTATTTCAGCGTGCCAAAAACCTTCTGGAGAATGGCGCTGCCGGTGCCGACAGGGTCTTGGCGGATTCTCCTTTCTTCCTCGCCAATCACCAGGTACAGGCCGTCGAGCGTGCGGCCGGTGACGTACTGCTGGATGTTGGCGTCTTCCTTTTTCACCAGACCGAAGCCGGCCGCCTTGCCGGCGAATTCGTTGTACTTGCCGGCCAGCCCGACTTTCTCAGTCGCCCGGTTGACCACCGGCAGGAATTTCACGCCCAGCGGCACACGCGTCTTTTCAGCAAAAAAAGCCGTGACCGAGGTGTCGCCACCGGTCAGGATGTTCTTGGCGTCATTGACATTCATCGAGCGTACGGCGCCCACCAGCAGGTCCTTGCCCATCGGCACGGCAGATTCTGCAGCCCGGTTGATGGCCGTGACCAGTTCATCGATGCGCCGGCCCTGTCCAAAGTTTTTCAGCAGTTTTGACGCATCTTCCAGGTAGCCGGGCAACGGGATGCGAACTTTTGGATTCCCGAGGAATCCATCGGGCTTGCCGAGCAGGGCAACAGCCATCAGGACGCCTTTTTCAAGCGCGGTTTTCAGGCCGCTACTCGCTTCGGCATGCGACAGGTCGCCGAGCGACAGGGCATGGGCGCGGCCATAGGCTGCCAACATCAGCAAGCCCAGCGCACTGGCACCGGCCTGGTTAAAATTTCGACGTTGCATGAAGAGGTCTCCCATGAAAAGAATTTCTCCCGTGGCAGTATGCCGCATGGTGCTGGCGGGCGCACTGGTGCTCGGGGGTACGGCGTTCCTGGCCGGCTGCAGCGGCGCTCAGGCCGCGCCCGAATCAACCTTCGTGCTGCTCGACGGCAGCAAACAGACCACGGCAGACCTGAAGGGCAAGGTCACGCTGGTGAATTTCTGGGCCACCAGCTGCGTGACTTGCGTGGCCGAAATGCCCAAGATCATTTCCACGCACAACAAGTACCAGGCGCAGGGCTACGACACGCTGGCCATCGCCATGAGTTACGACCCGCCAGCCTACGTCGTCAACTATGCCGAAACCCGCCAGCTGCCGTTCAAGGTGGCCATCGACAACACCGGCGCCAATGCCAAGGCCTGGGGCAATGTGCAACTGACGCCGACGACCTTCCTGGTCAACAAGCGCGGCCAGATCGTCAAGCAGTTTGTCGGCGAGCCCGATTTTGCGGCGCTTCATCAGCTGATTGAAAAGCTGCTGGCCGAAACCTGAACCTGAACGTGGTCCGGTCATGGGCCATGAAAAAGGCCGGCGCCTTCGCAAGCGCCGGCCTTTTTAAGGGTCGTTTTATTTCAAAGCGTTTCGTGCAGCGAATCACGGCAGGACTGACAACAAGCGCCGGAGAGGGTCCGCGTCCGCCCCATTCAAGCAGGGGCCGCGGGACTGGCTCCGCCAGACCGCAGGCGCAGCGGCCCCCTCGGGGGCAGGGAGCTGCACGCAGCGAACGACCGTGGGGGCA